>NZ_AUJH01000008.1:0-252304 GCF_000424125.1 Butyrivibrio sp. FC2001 | reverse complement strand
ACTGTTATCCCCCAGTACGAGGCAGGTTGCCCACGCGTTACTCACCCGTCCGCCACTAAGATTTAACAAGATTCCGCCGAAGCCTCATCAGCGTTAAATCTCCGTTCGACTTGCATGTGTTAGGCACGCCGCCAGCGTTCATCCTGAGCCAGGATCGAACTCTCACGTTTAAATGTATCTCATCACTGAAGTGACTTGATCGTTCGTCTGACCAGAACTTAAGCTTGGCTTTTGTTCTGTCCGTTTTACCTTTAGTTAGGTTGTTTTGTTCTCTGAAATTTCTTTTTGGAATTTTCAGGGTTGCATTACTATTTCATTGTCAATGTGCTTTGTCTTGGCTTGTCAGCCGCAACTCTGATAGATTATCATGTCAGCAGCTTTCTGTCAAGAACTTTTTTATTTTTTTTATAGCTTGTTTCGAGAAATATTATAAGTAGTAATCAGCTCTTAAATAATGCTCTCTCGAAGTGAGCGAAATTGATTATAGCACTCCTTAAATACGAATGCAACTAATAATTTTTGAAATTGTAAAAGAAATTGCCGAGTCGATTTTATAGCCCACTATATGTTGTATCAGCATAACCCACATGTAAGTTTCAATCGCTCCAAAGCACGCTCCGAGAACCTTATTGGCACTGCTTAATATAGGTATTTTTCCGGATCCTTTTGTTCCTTTTGCAATTCCTGTGATAACTCTATATATAGAAACAACAATTGCAAGCTGAATTATTGTTTTGAATATATGAAGATTTTCCCCGTGCATAATCTTACCGATAGTACCGGCCGTAAGGGTAAAGATAACAAAGCCCACTGCCAGGGAAGCGATCTCTATGAGCTCGGATACAAGTCCGAATCTATAGCCTATAGATATTCTCCACAATAATACAATTAAAACCGCAAGTGAAATAATCACCTGCGGCGTTGAAATAAATTCCATTATATTCATATCTTGCCCTCATCCGTCAGCTTCGCTGACACCTTCTCCCAGAGGGAGAAGACTATATAATTGCCTTGGCTCAAGTGTATTGAGTTCTCCCAGAAGGAGAAGGCTTTATAATTACTTTAGCTCAAGTGTATCGAGTGATCTTTCGGTGACAAGAAGGAACTTACTTCTGACATTAGTAGGTACCATAACCTTTACTGCGCGATCGAAGGTTCCTCTGAATTTCTCTGTACCCTTCATATCATACAGGATATACTCATCCTCGCCGTATACGATTATCTGGCCGTTGTCGAAGAGAACATCCACGTATTCCGTATCGAAATATATGGTAGTATCAAGGTTACCGGTCTCACCGTAGATCTGAAGTCTGTATGCACCTTCGTCAGTATTATTTACGAAAACAACTCCGACATAGTTGTCACTATAGAATACCGACTTGATCTCCTCATCTCCTGTGAGGCTCTCTGTCTGACTGGTAGGAACCTCTTTTCCCGAAAAGAACATGAGTCTGTCATCAGCAACAGCGAAGATCTTGGAGTCATTCATGAACTGAACGTAGGGCACCACAACATCGGGATAGTCATAGCCACTTGCGTAGTTATCCGCAAGGTTCTGTCCGACGTCGCCGAAATTGAAGAACGCAACACTGGTCTTGAGCTTGCCGCTGTCCGCCTTGAGGTAGGATACGCAAACCAGCTCACCGCTGGGTGATATTGAGATATCAACTGGGTATCCGCTGTCCTGCATGGTGGTCTTGAAGCTGGCGAGCTCTTTGCCACTTGGATCAAAAAGGTATATCCAGGTGACATTCTTGTCATCAAGAACAGCTGCCACAACTCCCTGGGACGCGACACAGAAGTCTCTTATCGGAAGATTGGTATCAATCTCCCCAAGGGCGCCGCCTGTATTGGCTACGTAGATGTTATGTCCGTTGTAATCACCGATCGCAACCACGTCCTTACAGGTGTGGATTGTCGGATTCTGCATCTGGTAGGTCTGGTTCCAGAGCTGCTGGCCACTGCTGTCGATGCAGCTTGCACCGTCTTTACTGTAGGTGAGGACGTAGCCAGCGAGGTTAATGGCTTTGGCACCTGAAGCGTCTGCGATTTTCACAGATGAGGTGATATTGCTCTCAGTGAAATGCTTATCCCTCCAGCTGACGTATACGCCTGCTACTATAAGAGCGGTTGCCGCAATGACAACCACGGTCCTTATGGCAACTGCGATTCTGTGCTTCCTTATGCGCTCCTGATAGGTAGGGCCTTTGGTAGGATAGCCGTCGTACTCACCTGATTCGGCGATGTCAGGATCCTCATCCCAGTCATAGTCCCTGTTTAACGCCTCGAAGGGATTGTCGTCCCTATCATCATTATTTTTCTTCTGTAATTTTTTTAAATACTTGGTGAAATCCTTGACTTCTGCCATTTAAAACTCTTTTCCAAAATAGATCTGTCTTATAAAAAGCGATATACGGTCATTGAATCGTACTCGCGCTCCGGTCCGAACACTGCATCCGGGAAGTTGCTGTGGTGAATTGCATCCGGATAAATCTGTGTTTCAAGACAGAAGCCTTCTCTTTCCTTGTAGACTGCACCGTCTTTTCCGCCGTCTGCATCGAGGCAGTTACCTGCATAGAACTGGAATGCAGGAAGTGTCGTTGAGCACTGCATTGTAATTCCGGATTCAGGACAGGTTACAGTAGCGAAGGTTCTTCTTGTGCCGTCTGCGTTGTCGATAATAAAGTTATGGTCATAGCCGCCGCCGAGCCTTAGCTGTTCATCATCAGCGTCAATCTCAAGGCCGATGACCTTCTCTTTTCTGAAATCAAAAGGAGTGCCCTCAACGTCAGCAATCTCACCATTGGGGATCAGTCCTTTTCCTACAACAGTAGTCTTGCTTGAATTGAACTGAGCCACATGGTCTGTGATAGTGCCGGCATCGTGGCCGCGAAGATTGAAATAGCAGTGGTTAGTGATGTTGATAAGTGTCTTGGCATCACTTGTTGCATGATAGTGAAGCATCAGTGAGTTGTCCTCTGTCAAAGTGTATGTAACTGAGAACTCTCTGTTTCCTGAAAATCCAAGGTCACCATCCTCTGATTTCAATGTGAATGTGACGCTGTTGTCAGTCTCAGCAGCCTCCCATACTCTCTTATGAAAACCGTTGTCGAAATCACTGTGAAGATTGTTAGGGCCATCATTTACAGCCATTTTGAAGTCTTTTCCATCGATAGAATAAGCTGCTCCGCCGATTCTGTTAGCGACAGGTCCAACCACAACGCCAATAAAGCACGGATTGTCGAAATAATTCTCAGGGCTCTCAAAGCCGAGAACCACGTCTCTCTTTTCGCCGTTCTTATCCTTAACAAAAATGTTGCGGATAGCTGCGCCATAGTTCATAAGACAAACCTCCATTCCCTGATCGTTTGTCATATGATAACCGTAAATAGGTGCTCCGTCTTTTGTTTCTCCAAGAAACTCTCTTTTCACACTCATTTTGTTTCCTCCACTTCAAGTTGCAGTTGTTTTCTGTTAGTTATAATTCTGTTCTGCCCTCTAAAGCTCTTAGTAACGTTACTTCGTCTATATATTCAAGGTCGCCGCCTACGGGAACTCCGCTGGCGATTCGTGTGACCTTAATTCCTGTCGGCTTTATGAGTTTGCTTATATACATTCCTGTTGTCTCGCCCTCTAAGCTGGAATTGGTGGCGATGATAACTTCCTCAACATTGTCTGTCTGAAGTCTCTGCACCAGTTCCTTAAGTTTGATATCCCCGGGGCCTATGCCAAGCATGGGAGAAATCGCTCCATGTAGCACATGGTAAACTCCCTCGTATTTCCCTGTCTTTTCATAGGCTGCGAGATCCCTGGTGTTCTCAACCACCATGATTGTGCGGTGGTCGCGTTTTTCGTTAGCACAAATTGGACAAATCTCATCGTCCGTAAGCGTGCAGCATTTGCTGCAGTAATGCACGTTCTCCCTGGCATCGGTGAGGGACTTTGCGAGTCTCTCTACTCTGTCCTTAGGAAGTCCTATTATATAAAAAGCCAGTCTCTGAGCCGACTTACCACCAATCCCGGGAAGGGATGAGAGCTCGTCGATCAGTCTGTTGATATGTCCGCTGTATAGATCCATTAAAATGAAAATCCTCCGAGACGTAACTTTAATTAGAACGGAAGTCCTCCGAGACCTCCAAGGCCACCTGTCATCTTACCCATGATATCGCCCTGAGCCTTCTCTGCCTGCTCCATGGCCTCATTAACCGCTGCTACGATCATGTCCTGCAGCATCTCTACATCATCAGGATCAACCGCATCCTTAGCGATTGTGATGCCTGTAAGCTTCTTGCTTCCTGTAACTGTCGCTTCAACGGCACCGCCGCCTGCGCTTGCCTTAAACTCCTTGGTCTCGAGCTCCTTCTGGCTCTCCTCCATCTGACGCTGCATGCGCTGCGCCTGTTTCATAAGATTATTCATATTGCCCGGCATACCGCCCGGGAATCCGCCTCTCTTTGCCATTTATAATTCCTCCTGTTTCTCTTGTTTATATAGAAAAATGGTTAATAAGCTATTTTAGTCGTCTTCTGTGTCCTTCTCTTCAAAGGCATTCTCATCATCGCTGGCCTGCTGGTCATAGTCAGGTTCTACGTAGTCCATGGCCTGCTGATCGTAGTAGTCGTCCTCATCAATGCCTGTGATGATATCTCCACCGGAGTTCTCGATGTCGGATTGTTCATCCATAGGTGCTGCTTCTGCCGGGGCTTTGGCTTCCTGTAAGGGTGCTGCTTCTTCTTCCGGAGCTTCAGCTTCCTGCACAGATACTGTCTCTGCCGGAGCATCTCCTTCTTGTTGAGGTTCCTCATTTGGAACTTCTGCAGAAATAGCATTCATTCCACCAAGACTGTCCTCCGGGAATTCCGGCATCTCCACTTCTTCCTCTGTGACGATGTCGAAGTGAATGTTGTTGAGGCTTACGTACTGCTCTGCCATGGGCTTGTCACGATCCGCAAAGCGCATCTCAAACTCTACATGCTTACCGATAGCTTCGTCAATAACTGCAGAAAGTTCGCTCTTTCCGGGCTCATCGTTGTACTTATCAACGCGCTCCTTATTATCAAGCACTATGAAAAGCTTGTTATCATTGCCCTGGGAAAGGACTGCCTTCTCAAGGTACACACGCATGGGGTTACCCATTTTCACAAGGATCCTGCCCCACTCGTTAACTACACGCTTTACGTCTTCAGCTACCGCAGACTCTAGGACCTTAGCCTTCTGAGGTTCTGGTGCAGCTCCTGCAGGTGCTCCGCCGCCGGCAGCTCCAGAAGCATTAACGGTTATCTGGCCGCTTTTTATGCCGCCAAGGACACCGTCCATCTCCTCGCTTCTCTCCTCGAGAATCCTGAGTCTGTCGAGAATCGCACCTGTGTCCTCATCCATCTGAGGCTTGCAGAGTCTTATAAGTGCAACCTCTATAAGGATACGTTTCTGAGCCGCAAAGCGCAAGCTCTGTGACAGCTCAGAGAACACTCTGATGTAGCGCATTATGGTATCAATGTCTGAACTCTTCGCCAGCTCTTTTAATGCATTCAGATTGTCAGTGGACATGTCCACCGCATCCTCCATGTTATCGGAGGTGCTGACTAGCATTAGGTTCCTCAGGTACCAGATAAAGTCACTGACGAACTGCGTGAGCTCTCGGCCCTGTATTACAATCTCGGACAATAGGTTCAGCGCACTGCTGACATCCTGAGCTATCAGGTATGAAAAGAGTCTTCCGAAAATCGCGGTATCAACTGCGCCGAGGACTCCAAGCACCTTATCGTAGGTCAGCTCCTCGCCGTAGTTAAAGGCGATACACTGGTCAAGGAGACTTAGGGAATCACGCATGGAGCCATCTGCTGCCTTCGCAACATAGCGAAGGGCCTTGTCCTCCACCTTCACGCCTTCCTTATCCACGACCTCGCGGAGCCTGTCTGCGATGGTGTCGATGGTGATTCTATGAAAATCGTATCTCTGACATCTGGACAGAATGGTGATCGGAATCTTCTGTACTTCAGTGGTTGCCAGAATGAATATTACATAGGACGGGGGCTCCTCAAGGCTCTTAAGCAGCGCATTAAAAGCGCCGGTAGAGAGCATGTGAACCTCGTCGATGATGTAAACCTTGTATTTTCCAACTGTTGGTGAATATGAGATCTCGTCAATGATCTCACGAATGTTATCTACGCCGTTATTAGATGCAGCATCTATCTCAATAACATTCCCCATTGCCGCACCGGACTCTATCGCTTTACAGGTGGGGCACTCACCGCAAGGGCTTCCGTCCTGCGGGTTCTCGCAGTTAACTGCTCTTGCGAGAATCTTGGCAACCGAGGTCTTACCGGTACCTCTGGTTCCACAAAACAGATATGCGTGTCCAATCCTGTCGGATTTAATCTGATTCTTAAGCGTTGTCACTATATGATCCTGACCTTTGACGTCGTCAAAGACAGGCGGTCTGAACTTTCTATATAAAGCTACGTATGCCATTTAGATCCCCATTTATCAAGCGTTGTCACCTGCCGCAATGATGTAGGTCCGGCAGGAACTACCCTTGAATTTTTTCATACTTCAACTAACTAATTATACTCAATAACCGCTTCAGCAACAACTGTTTATTGACTTAAGAGAATAGCGCTCGTATAATGAAAAAGCGCGAAAACTTGAGTTTTTGTGCGTTATGGAGTCGTATCAAAGTGGTCGTAATGAGGCGCACTCGAAATGCGTTTGTCCTTCGGGGCACGAGGGTTCGAATCCCTCCGACTCCGCTTGTTCTATGTTTTGGCTCTGCCTGTTGGCAGGGTCTTTTTTAATTCTTCTCAGACTGGTTCCCTGCGGGTATTGCTTTTCGGCGGCCGTTACGTCTATCCGCGAACTTGCTTTTCTATCGGTTGAACTGTAATGTTGTCTTTTGGGATCGCGTTACACCGGAAGGTTTTATTTCCTCAATATCGGTTGCATGCTCATGCCAGCTTTATTGACTCCGTTACGTCGATGTTCTAATTTGTTCGCGAGTTGACGCAACTCATTCCTAGACATTCTTCCCGCATATCAACCGATTTAGGTCCATCAAGTGCTATTGGTTGAACTACAACCTTAACCCCACGTTCTTCATTCATCCTATTAACCATCATTATCTCTTTTCGGTCCAATCGCAGCTGCTTTCCCCAGGTGATCATTACGTCTACCCACGAAGTATTGTTCAATTTGGTTCCCCTGCGGGAAATACGTCCTGCTTGCCGTTACGTCTATCCGCGAAGAATTGTTAATTCCGGTCCCTCGCGGGAAATACGTCCCGCTTGCCGTTACGTCTGTTCGCGAACAATTATTCAAACCGGTTGCCAGGCACTTAACACCGCCCAAACCCAATAGCCCAGATACTCCCAATAGCCTCCAAAATACCAAATAGTTCGTATCTACCCAGTTCTTATCCAAATCGAGTAGGCTGACTCCTACTCGATTTCGCACACGAACATTCCGCACTTCGTGCTCCATGTTCTTACAACCGGCAAATGAATTTGTATGCAAGCATCCATTCGCTTGCCGGTCTTGTGCAACAAAAAACTCCACGAAGCATAAGCGCTCCGCGGAGAGATTCATTCCTTACAAAATTTACTTCACACAACTTATAAGTCGTATTTAATCTTATCCTCAACAGTTATGTCTGTGCCAAGCTGAACCTCGATAATCTGAAGCTCTTCGTTGCTGTCGTTGATTACTGTGTGCTTTGAGCCGGCTTTCATATCGACGATATCGCCGGGGCGAACTGTTTTCTCAACGCCATCAATGATGGTCTTACCTGATCCGCGAACGATGCTCCATACCTCGTCACGTCTCTCGTGGCTGTGGTAGTTCATCTTATGACCGGGGTTAAGAGTAACCTTGATGGTCATGGAGTCCTTCTCAACATCAAGGACACGGTAGCTTCCCCAGGACTTCTCAGCGAACATAATAGGCTGCTCAATCTGCTCAACAAAGGGCTTGATGTATGAGCTCTGCTCCTTGTCGGAAACAAGAATTCCATCGGGAGATGCTGCGATAACTGCATTCTTAATTCCCATAACAATTACGGGGATGTTCATGTCATTGATAACGTGAACATCTTCACACTTCTCATTAAGAAGCGCCTCTCCGATAACATTCTCATCCATGGCCTCTGTAAGAGTGTTCCAGGTTCCAAGATCCTTCCAGAGTCCGCCGAAACGCATAACGTTAATCTTAGACTCTTTCTCAACTACGGCGTAGTCGAAGGAAATTTTCTCAAGAGTTTCATATTTATCAAAAAGATTCTGATAGTCTGTAAAATCAATAAGCTCGTGAGCCTTATCAAGAAGGTATGAGAGCTTATATGCAAAAATCCCACCGTTCCAGAGAGCACCCTTGGAAATGTAGTCCTTAGCTGTCACTACATCGGGCTTTTCCTTGAAGGATACAACCTTTGATACGTCGTTCTTATCCTCAGGGATGATGTAGCCATACTTCTCTGAAGGATAGGTGGGATCGATTCCCATAAGTGTGAGGTTAGCTTCTCCGTCCTCTGCAAGCTTTGAAAGCTTCTCAAGAGCGAGGAAGTAATCCTTCTCAACATACGGATCGACAGGGCATACAACTACTGACTCATCCAAGCCAACGCCCTGAACGTTGTGAAGATATGCGCTTGCAAGAGCGATTGCAGGAAAAGTGTCTCTTCTGCAGGGCTCGATTGAAACTCCAACATTTTCACCAAGCTGGTTATTAATAGCTGAAACCTGAGTCTTACTTGTTGCGATTGTTACGTTTGCGCGGGGGTCTATCTCAAGAATCTGGCGATAGACGCGCTGAACCATGGACTCATATTCGCCATCGTTACCTTTAAAAATTTTTATAAACTGTTTTGATCTGACATCGTTGGAAAGAGGCCAAAGGCGCTGGCCTGATCCACCGGATAATAAAATAATGTTCATTTATAATTCCTTATTCCACAGTAACGCTCTTAGCAAGGTTACGGGGCTTGTCCACGTCAAGACCCTTTGCAACACTTATGTAGTAACCAAGAAGCTGGAGCGGGATAACTGCGAGAGATGCAGCGAAATGTTCCTCAATCTTAGGAACGTATGCAGCAAAGTTAACTGTATCCTCAATCTCGTAATGACCGTAGGTTGTAAGCCCCATGAGGTAAGCACCTCTTGCCTTACACTCAACCATGTTGCTGATGGTCTTCTCGTAAAGGTCGTTCTGAGTAAGCACACCGATAACAAGGATGTTGTCCTCGATAAGGCTGATTGTTCCGTGCTTAAGCTCACCTGCAGCGTAGGCCTCTGAGTGGATGTAGGATATCTCCTTCATCTTAAGGCTTCCCTCGAGGGAAACTGCGTAGTCGATACCACGTCCTACGAAGAATACATCCTTAGCATTAGCATATTTAGCAGCAAACCACTGAAGTCTTTCCTTATCATCGAGAACCTTTGTAATCTTCTCGGGGATGGTCTTCATCTCAGCGATGTAGTTTGCATATTTTTTACTATCGATAGTCTCTCTTACAAATCCGAAGTGAACAGCAAGAGCATAGGTAGCAACAAGCTGAGCACTATATGCCTTGGTTGTGGCAACAGATATCTCGGGACCTGCGAGAGTGTAGAGAACATGGTCAGCTTCTCTTGCGATTGAAGAGCCGACAACGTTAACAATACCAAGGGTTGCTACGCCCTGGTTCTTAGCCTCACGAAGAGCAGCTAAAGTATCCGCTGTCTCACCGGACTGGGAGATAACGATTACCAGGTCATTTTTATCAAGAAGTGGCTTCCTGTATCTGAACTCGGATGCAAGCTCGACGCGGACAGGAATACGTGCAATATCCTCAAACACGTACTGAGCTGCCATGCCTACATGCCATGCAGAACCACAGGCAACTACAAAGATCTGTCTTAAGGACTTGATCTTCTCATCGCTGATTCCGCACTCTGTAAGGTCGATCTTTTTACCCTTAATAACTGAGTTAAGCGTATCCTCAACCGCCTTGGGCTGCTCGTGGATCTCCTTCATCATGAAGTGCTCGAAACCACCCTTCTCAGCAGCTTCTGCATCCCACTTGATCTCAACCTTTTCCTTCTGGATCTCGTCACCATCGAGGTTGTAGAAGTGAGCTTCGCCCTTACCAAGACGAGCCATCTCCTGGTTGCCGATATAGTAAACATTTCTAGTGTATTTAAGGATTGCAGGAACGTCAGATGCAACGTAGGTTGCACCGTCTGCAATACCGATAACCATAGGTGAATCCTTACGTGCTACCCAGACTTCATCCGGATAATCCTTGAACATAAGCGCAAGGGCATAAGAACCACGAACACGAACCATAGTCTTAGCTATAGCATCGATAGGTCCGATCTTGTATTTATTGTAATAATAGTCAACGAGCTTAACTGCAACCTCAGTGTCAGTCTGTGAGTAGAACTCATAGTCGTGACGCATGAGCTTCTCCTTAAGCTCCTGATAGTTCTCGATGATACCGTTGTGAACGCCAACTACGTTAGCTTCCTCAACTGTTGCACCATGCTCAAAATGATTAGATGAAACATGGGGATGCGCATTGGTCTCAGAAGGCTCACCGTGTGTAGCCCATCTTGTGTGACCGATACCGATTGTTCCCTGAAGGGATGCTCCATCATTTGTTTTCTCAGATAGAACCTTAAGTCTGCCCTTGGCCTTAACTACCTTGACCTTATTATCTGCCCCTCTTACAGCAAGTCCTGCTGAATCATATCCACGATATTCAAGCTTAGAAAGTCCATCCAGAAGAATGGGCGCTGCCTGTTTCTTACCTACATATCCAACTATTCCGCACATATTTTTTCCTCTTAAGTAAAACTGCGTTTATTTGTTTAGTTTACCAACATATTATATTCATTTTTTAAAAATACACAAGTTTTCGAATCTTTCCCTGAGTATTCCTGCTGCCCTCTCAGGTGACATGCGCTCCCTGATATACTTCGCAGCAGCCTCCTTTTTGTACTCATAGAAGGCCTTGTCGTCATGAAGTCTTCTGATAAAATCTGCTGCCACATGCACGTCCGGATCAGCCCAGTGATTCCCCTTGTGATACGGAGGTGTCTCCTTCTCAATCTCGATTATCTTCACAGGAACCATGCAGCAGGCATCCTCTGACATGAACTCGGAGTTAGCAGACCAGTTAGTGGAAACTGTCGGTGTTCCAAGGAACATCGCCTCCGCCATCACAAGACCAAAGCCCTCTGAACGATGGAGAGAGATGTGAGCATCAGCACACTTTATAAGACTGTTGAACTCCTCCTTACTGTAGCTGTCTGTAAGAATGTAGACATTCTCATAACCATTCATAAGTTCCCTTAGGTGTGCCATCTCTGACTCCCCTGCGTGGGTAGCCTTAATGATGAGGCCGACATCCGGAAGATCAGTTGGGAATGCCTCGCGGTATGCTGCGATAGCTGCCTCGGGATTTTTGCGGTCGGAATTACTAAAGCCATCGTAAGATAAGATATATAAAAACTTATCTTCAGGAATTCCGAAGTAATCTCTGTCACATTCCTCCAAAGTCTTAGGTTCATTCATCGCATAGGGGACTGTGTATACCGGCTTATCCGTCACTGTTCGAATGGCATTTGATACAAACTCAGAAGGCGACCATATCTCATCAAACATCTGAATCTGATATACCCACTCCGCAGGGAACTCCGGAACCTCCCACAGCCAATACGCTATCTGGTATCTGTTATCAAAATCGCCTCTTCCAGATTTTAGAGCAAAACCCACAATCTCATTTGGATTTATATGAATCAGGTTAACGTTATATTTAAGCTTCTCTGCCTCATAACCTACATAAGACGTATTTGTCTCACTGGCGTTTTTATTCTGAAAACAATTCTTAATCACAAAAGGTATCCCTGAAACCCTTATAGTCTCGGCAACCAAACGGCAGCTCTCTCCAAGCCCGAAATCGCCCCTTGCATGTCCAATTAGATTTATCCCTTCAGGATATACTCCAAAATCCTTACCTTTCCGTTTAATTTTAGGGTAATTCATCTGGAATATCAAACCACGGACCTGCTCACGAAAAATATATGGAAAAATTGTCTTTAATATTTTTTTAGCAAGATTTTTCATACTCTTTAAGTTCACGATAAGCCTGCGCTCTGTCCTTTATAAGCATCACAACCCCCAATATAAAAAACACAGCAGAAATAGTAAGGGCTGTATACGCAAGGAAACCCACTCGTTTATTCTCTATTCGTGAAAAATGCGGCTTTGTGATAGTTATCTCCGCACCCTTTGTAATCGAATAAATATTGATTTCTCCTGAAGCAGGGTGCTCTATATTATCAAAAAAGAGATCTCCCTCTACAACATTTTCACCTTCATGAAGTACCGAAGTAAATGAGCAGGCAGACATATCATACTCGCCAGCTGACAAATCAGTAACCACCTCTGCCTCAGGTACCCCTGACAAAGAAGCTTCAAACTTAACATGAAAGCTCTCACCGGACATAAAAGACACGGGCGCATGAAGCACAAGATTGTCTTTTAAAACACTCTCAAAGCTATAATTTCCATAAGGGATATTCTCAATTTCAAAACCAGTTGAAAAATCAGTCAAAATAAGACTCTCGTTATTCCGTACCGGAGCCCTGTTCGTAGATGCAAGACTAAATGCCACAAGGCTAAGATATGAAACCAGAAAGCAAATGGCCAATCTGAATTTTCTTTTTTTAAACAATTCCATACTGTTACTACCTATATATCAAAATTATGTATTATTATCTTCGTTCACAAATTCAGAAAAAACAACTGCTCCAATCACAATCAGCGCAATAATAAGCACAATGCTTCCTCTGTAACCGGAAGCATATATAGTGGGTGAAAGTCCCATCATCCACCTTGAACCAAAAGCCCCTATGAAAAAAGCCTCCAAAGAAAGCGCAACTTTCTTGTCATCTAAGGCAAGCCATATAGAAATTACCAGTGCCACTAAGAATATCCCAATAAGCATCCATTCAAGCAAAGCACTCCCTGAAAACAGATTCCCTACACTGACAAGGCCATTCCTTGGGACTTCAGCCGCAATCTTCATCCACCACGAAGGAATTATTCTCTTACAAATAGGAAATAACTTCCCAATAAAGTTATCTTTGCAGGCTCCAAGAACAAAAAGCAAAAGAATTCCCATAGGTAGAGATCCTATAGTTCTCAAAAGAAAGCTCCTATGTTTCTTCATTATCACAGCAAATAACATAACTGTAATCACTATTAAAAAGAGATTATTCTCCCTTAGCATCCATGAAACGCCTGTTGTAAAGCCAATTTCAAGTTTGTCTGCAAGAGTCAGCATACCATAATTCGGAAACCAGTACCGCAGATTTGACTCAGATCTGATAGCATTCCCAGGACATAAAAGAGCCACCAGAAAGCTTAATGCAGCTAAAATAAATAGCCAAAGATGGAGAAAGTCCATCTTTCCGCGCAAAATCCCATATAAAACCGCTATCCCATAAACAAAGGAAAGGACAACTGCCATCTGTTCAAGATTAGCTGCGTACAAAATTGCAAGCGAATACAAAAACGAGTTATACTTCCTGTCCTCAACAGCATAAAGCTTTTTAAGCGGAATCATAGCCACTATACCCAAAGCAATAGGCGTCAGATACGTGTGAGTTGTAGCTATCCAGCCTGCGGATCCAAGAATAACGAAAGGAAACAACAACGAAATAACACCAAGGAAAATGCTTGCGCCCAAACTCTTTTTTATGAAAAGCTCCTCTATTCCGCGAAGCATCACATACCATGAAACACCCATTCCAAGAGCCCACACAGACTTTGGACTCTTCTCAAATATCATAAGCACAAACTCAATCAGAGTTCTGGATGACCATGTAAAAAAACGTCCATAGACATAATTCCACATATCTGCTACTGATGCACCTTTTGCAAAGTCATGATAGAAATTAAGATCATCATGAGTAAGCGGTGTAAAACACAAAAACACCGCCAATACCGCCGCGCTTAAGACAAAGGGCAGAGAACACACTATTCTGTTTTTAGAAGAGAAAATTCTCATATCTTTCATCTTGCTCTATCTTGACCTCTGACTTAAATCACTTTACTTCAATCGGAATCAGACGCTCATCTTCTCCAACCTTATAATAACAAAACAGCTCATAATCCTCGCCAATGCTCTTACCTGAAAAAACCGAGGTCATCCATTTGGCTGTAACTCCTGACCAGGTATAATAAACACCGTCACCAAGATCCTTAGCCGTTTGCTTACGTCTGTTTACCTCAGTCGGAAGCCTAAACCAACTGCCATCCTCACGATTCCTTGCAACTATCCACACTTCCAGAAGAGTATCCCTTGTGGGCTGCCCCTTCCTGACAATCCAGCCATCAATCGAATCTGTAAACCGGCCTCTGATAATGCCTGAAAAATCGTATGCATATTCAGAAGAATCACCAAGCGCCTTTTCATAAACCTGAGAATAATCCGCCACCGATGGTCTTGCCTCGATAACATTCATAACAACCCACAAAGCTGCAAACACCACGATGGAAGCTATAAGAATTAAAAATATTACCTTTTCTTCTTTTCCTTTTATGTGCATCTGCTTCACCCTGCTACCATCTCTATCAACTCGGCGAGATTATCACAAATCTTATTCCAGTTAAATCTCTCCGAAACGTACACATTTCCTCTTTGGCCCATGGAAGCCATAAGTTTCTCGTCACCAACAAGCTTTTTTAATCCAGCCTGAAACTCATCATAGGAAGTATAATACAGACCGCCACCACTTTTATCACAGTGCCCTTTAAGTACAGCACACTCTCCGTTTACAAGAACAGGCACGCCCAGACTGAAGGCCTCCAATACAACTATGGAAAGAGATTCATATTTAGAAGGCATGACAAGTAGCTTAGCACCTGCCATCCCATCAAACTTGTCCTTCTCACTTACAAATCCAAGAGACACAATATCCTCAGAATCAGGAATATCGATAACTGATTTCCCCAAAAGCACAAGCTTAAGGTTACCACCATTTTCTTTTTTATATCTCAAGAAAAACTCGAATAATTCCGGACAGTTCTTCCCATCATCGATTCGGCCGGCATAAATAATATAATTATCCAGTCCATACTTTGTCTTAAAATCTTCGGCGCACACGGCTGAAGGAATCTCGACACCGGAGCCTCCAAGGTGATATGGAATATGAGTGCACTCGAATCGCGATCTGGCAAGATCTCTCTCCTCTTCCGTCTCAAACAAAAACGCCCGGGGCGATGTGAATACCGGATTAAATATTTTCATCCTAAGGAAAGGCTCATCATGAGCTAGTGGCAACACGATTGCTTTATCTGCCACCTCACTTACCCCTAAAACTGTAGGATAATAAAGATAGGTTACAAAAATGAAAACATCATAAGCATCTTTATTACGCCTGATATAATCTATAAGTTCAGGCGTATAGGGTCCCTGTTCCACAAGCCATCTGTATTCCATAAACTCGGGGAGGAGTCCCATCTTAAACACCCTGTTAATGGCATTGAAGGCCTTCCTATGCCTCTCCTTTTTTACAGAAAAGCGGCGCACTTTCACGCCGCTAATAATCTCTTCATCCGATTTATATTCGTCTTTCCAGGTCATGTAATCAATGGCCCTGGTCGTAAGAACTTCAACGTCATAACGTCCGCACATACGCTCTGCCAGTTCCCTGCAAAGCGTCTCCGCACCACCATTAACCTCAAGACCATACCTCTGAATTACAAAACAAATTTTCTTCATACATTATGTCCACGCACAAACCAGAATCTGCAACACTGTAACCGCTTCCACAAAGACACTCACTTTCCAGATAATCTTAACATCCGCTTTCGAAACATTGAAAATATGGCCTCCAAAAGGAAGAAACATCAGCGCAGAGAACGGAAGGAAATACCTTCCCTGAACACCTACAGCTGTCTTTTTTCCAAAGTCAGTGAAGGCAAGTAACATCGCAATCACCACAAGAAGTATAGAGCCAAAAGAAGCAGCGGCGGACAAAGCTTTCTCTGAAGTCTTAACCCTCATTGCATCCTCGCCTGCATTAACGAATAGTATCAGTGCAAAAAGCTGTGGCAATACAATAATCCAGCTAAGCTCCAAAGTTAGCCATCCAAGGTTACCCCCAAGGAATTGAAGCAGATACTCACCTGTTCTTTTGAAAAATGTTGCCCATAACATTTTCAAAAGAGTTAATGGATTACTCAAAAAATATGAAACCGTGTATCTGGAATTCTCAGCGTCTGAGCCGCCATTCATAAATGCACCAAACATATCTTTATAAATAAAGATGAAGATCGCAAGCAGTGCCAAAGCAGCAACAGCACCTATCATGCAAAAACGTAGTTTTTTCTTTTTATCAAGCCCTGACAAGAGTCCCCTTATTACATAAAAATATAAACCAAGGGCAACAACAGGGACATATACTCCGCCCTTACAAACAACAAGCAATATGCCTGTAATAACAAATAATATTTTCTCCCAAAGCGCAGGGGCATAACCATCCTTAAGACTCCTTAAGGTGAGTGCCACAAATATAGAGCCCACACCTATTATCACAGAATCATAGGAAGCAGAGCCTCCCTGCTGAAGCGCAATTGGAAGCATCGCCAAAAGGCAAAGAAAATTCTTGCCAAAGGGCATTAGAGAAACAGCCACAAACATCAAAGCTGCATAAACCGCAAAAGCAAAAAGCCTTCCAAATACGTATACTGTTACCGCAGATAAACCAAGAAGTCTTCCAATGGTCATTCCAAGAGCCATAGGCATAAAAACCATCGCCGGAACCTGATTGGACGTATCATGAAAAGGAACCTCTACCAGCTCAGTATCATCCGCATCTTTAAACATCCCACGAGAAAGCTGATAGTATGAGTTAGTCTCAACATCATTCCCAAGCATATCTGCAAGTACAATGTCGCACTTTCTCTTATGGATAGTACCTGAGCTTACATCATCAGAAATCCCCATTAGAACATTGGAATACCGGTAGGCAGTGTCTACATGCCAGCTCTCATCAGGAACTCCGCCTATTGGAATAATAACCTGAAAACAAATGCCAAGAATTATCATACAGACCGGAAAAAGCTGATAAATCTCCTTTTTACCCAGCCCCAAGAATATATAGCCTACAAAAAGAAAAAGTAGACAGGCAACAACAACATACAGCCCTGACAGCATCCCTACCGAACCATAACCAATGCCTGCAATTACATTAGTCTTATCATCAGGGTTCTGGTTAAAGGAAGTAACTATACCCCACTTCGAATTAGCCGTTAAGAAAACCTTCGTGGCTCCGGGATCTGATAATCTGATGCTGACAGAAATCGGGCCTTCAGCTTCTATCGGATTATCGAGCTTTATCTTATAGTCATCCTCGGATTTACCAAAAGATCCCTGTACCTGAAAAGAAGTGGCAAAATCAGCATCACCACCTGCAATAGTTACATCGATCATCGCAGCCGGTTCAACATCTTCTGCCCTTCCACTAAGAACAATCTCTCTTAACTTTGGAACATCCAATATAATCTCTTCAATTATTGAATCATTCTCTGCGGATAAATCATACTCCGCATTGGGTTTATGAGCCCACTTCAAGCCACCTGTTATGGGCTTTGCGAAGCTGTCATTAATCTGGCACTTGTAAACCAGGAACACTATAACCAGAAGCAGAAGCTCCACACAAAGAAAGCGCACAATTTTCACACTTTTTTTATCACTCATAGATCCAATATCCCACAACATCCCCGCAAATTTACTTCACGACGCCCTTCTCAAGGTACTCAGCAAGATTAGTCTTAATTCTCTCACTGGCGCGTTCAACTGCAACTTTTTCCATATCATGCTTAACCATAATCTCAACAAGTTCCTCAAAGCTTGTCTTGGTAGGATTCCATCCAAGCTCTCTCCTTGCCTTGGAGGGGTCTCCCCAGAGATTAACTACGTCTGTAGGTCTGTAGAAATCCGGGCTGACCTCAACTACAACCCTGCCGGTTGCCTTGTCGATACCCTTCTCGTCCATCTCCTTACCCTGCCACTCGATCTCGATTCCGGCATGGTGGAAGGCAAGGGTTGCAAACTCACGAACAGAATGCTGAACGCCTGTAGCAATAACAAAATCCTCAGGCTTATCATTCTGAAGAATAAGCCACATACACTCCACATAATCCTTTGCATAGCCCCAGTCACGGAGTGAGCTGAGGTTACCAAGATAGAGCTTATCCTGCTTACCCTGTGCAATACGTGCAGCTGCAAGAGAGATCTTCCTTGTAACAAAGGTCTCTCCTCTTCTCTCTGACTCGTGGTTGAAAAGAATACCTGAACAGCAGAACATACCATAAGCCTCTCTGTATTCCTTCACGATCCAGAAGCCATACTGCTTAGCAACAGCGTAAGGACTATAGGGATGGAAAGGTGTCTCCTCGTTCTGAGGAACCTCCTCAACCTTACCATAAAGCTCTGAAGTAGATGCCTGATAAATTCTGCAGGTCTTAGTAAGTCCGCAAAGGCGAACCGCCTCAAGTACTCTCAGAACTCCGATAGCATCAACATCCGCTGTAAACTCAGGTGAATTAAATGACACCTGCACATGACTCTGCGCTGCCAGATTATAAATCTCATCAGGCTGAACAGTATTAACAACATCAACAATACTCATGGAATCGCCCAGATCTCCGAAGTGAAGATGGAAATTATCCTCACCCTCAAGATGAGCAATTCTCTCTCTATAATCCACAGAAGAACGGCGGATCATACCATGAACTTCATATCCCTTCTCAAGGAGAAGCTCTGCCAAATATGAACCATCCTGTCCTGTAATACCTGTAATAAGTGCTTTTTTAGCCATAAAAATCCTTTCATTTACAATTATAAATATATAAACATTGCTACCATTATAGCATATTGGCAAAAATTAAAAACTGAAACTATAAATTATTGGAGTCCTCACTTTTCCTATAAAAATGCTCTATGATCCTGGCGATCCATTTTGGCCAGAATTTACAAAACATCTCGAAGTCTTCCTGAGTCCTGGTATTCCCATTGATAAGAGCCGTAGTCTCTGAGTCATCATGAATCCTGTGAACCATCTGGATGCTGTTCACGAATACGAACTCACCCTTCAGTCTGGAAAATCTCTCCCAGGCCTGCCAGTCGATGCCACCTTTATAACCAGGGATAAAAAGCTGTTCCGGAAGATTCTCAGGAACATAAGTTACAGACGGGCAGCATATAGCCGAACCAAGAGACAGCATCCTTCGTCTCATGAACTTAGAGGGCCACATAAACCTGGGCCTTAGAGGAAAGAGCATAATACGCTTGATGTTAAGATTCCTGATATCAGAAACCTCCCTGCCGTTTCGAAGCTCGGCATAATCGGTATAGGCAATGAGCGGACGTTTTGTCCCGTTAAAATGAGCTATTACCTCTTTTGCAAAATCTCTCTTGTACAGATCATCCTGATGGGCTATGGTTACAAGCCTTGTCTTCGCGCAGCTTATCGCAAAATTCCAGTCTGTGGCGATGTCGCTGTTAAACTTCTTTTCCTCATTAACAAAATATGGGATGTCATATTTCTTAGCCAAAAGTTCCAAATACTCGGAAGGCGTTGAAGTACACATGATAACATTTGTCTGCACAGACTGTGATGTGACGGACTTAATGCACTCCTCCAAATATTCACTTTGTCCGTAGGCGCAGATCGTAAAGGTATGATCCTGCGCTGTAAATAAAAGTTTATTCATATTACATCAAATACCTCGCTAAGCCCTCTGCCCAAACAGGAACATAAGCCTAAGGGCCGCCTCTCCTCCAAGAGATGGGCGGAGCCTGTGAGGATAAAAAAGCCTCCTGAAATATCTTGAAACTGACCTTCTGCCACCTGCAAGAAGGAACCAGTCCCTCATAAGACCTGCACTCATGCCGCTCTTATGATCATTATCTGCCAAAGAGCGCTTATCGCTTCTTTGCAGTTTCTTTTCCATCTTGAGAAATCTACGAATCCTAGCACACTTATCGCCAAACTCAGGCCCCATTATCTCACGTCTTAACCAGTTGGAAATAAGCGTCAGCGTACCATTCCCATACTCAGTTACAGTATTCTCATGACGGCGGTACTTAGTAAGCACACTATCATCATACACCACTTCCCCATGAAAATGGGCAAGCCAGATGCAAAGCTCATCGTGATACATAGCCTTGCCAATAAGATTCATGGATAATAGCAGATCTCTCATGGCATTGTCGATCACCATGCAAAAACCCGAAGCATAGGTGTAAAACAGAATCGACATATCCGTAAGTACAGCAGTGCTCCCAAGCTCGTGGTGGCTTATGAGATTCAAATCGCCATCACAGTTATCATAGTCATGAACATACAGATGCGGGCAAGCCTGACCCTCATTCAGTCCGCGGCCTCTATCACTCTCCAGCATCGATACAGCCCTTTCAATCTTATCCTCATGCCACACATCGTCCTGATCACTAAAGGCATAATAATCCGCCTTAGGGCACCTTATTAAAATATCCCAGAAACAGTCCGGATATCCCAGATGCCCAGGAGAATTCACAAGAACAACTTTTCCCGGATAATCCTCTTCATAATCTCTGATAATATCGACCGTTCTATCGGTAGAACCGTCGTCCCTCACATAAATGCAGAAGCTCCTATAGCTCTGATCAAGAATTGAATCCAGCTGCTGCCTTATATACTTTTCACCATTGTATGTGCACATAAGCACATTAACCATAGCACTCTCCATAACCTATCTTCCCAAATGGAACAGCCTCAAGAACACACCATCAAGGCCCATCCTCCTAAGCATCATATAGATAAAAATCGGTCTCGCAACGGACGCTCTCTCACCCTCAGGGCCATTCCAGGTAATTAACCGGTTCTTCTCAAGCCCGGGCATCTTGTCACAAAGCCACTTAAATACATCATCTCTATAGCCTAACAGCTCCTCAACAGGCGTACCCTTCGCTGCATACAGTACATGAAAAATACCGGTTTTTAACATAAAAAATCTGAACTGATCATCCTGCATCCATTTCTTGGCAGAATCCATCCTGCTAAGAGCATCAAACAAAGTCAGTATATTAGACTCCTCGCTGACTCTCCTATGAACGGTATTGGAAACAGAAGTCCCATTTATAACCCACTGATATCCCACATACCCGGTATAGGATACCTTATCCGTGTGGGAATAGCTCAGCACATTAAAATATATATCTTCTCCCAAAGGCACAGGCAGGAATCTGATATTCTCGCGCTCGACAAATTCCCTGCGATATATTTTACCCCAGGGAGTGATATTCATAAAGCGGCACCACTCATTATTTATAAGTTCAACATGCTCCCGCACTTCGCCATCAGGAGTGACATGCTCATAGCCGGAGATGACTATGTCAGAATCATTTTTTTCTGCTACTTCAAGCAGCCTTTCTATATAGTCCGCCTTAATCCTGTCATCCTGATCCATGAAAAGAAGATAATCTCCGGTAGCTTCCTTAATTCCGCGGTTCCTTGCTCCGCCCTGACCGGTATTCTCCTGAGATACAAGTCTATACTGAATACCTTCTTCCACCTTACTTCCGAGAATATTCTCTTTAATCCCGGATGCAGAGTTGTCTTTTGAACCATCATCAATAAAGAGCACCTCAAGATTCTTATATGTCTGCGCTCCTATCTGACGGAAAATACCATCTATATATTTTTCTCCGTTATATATCGGAATAATAACTGAAACTTTCTTCACGCCTTACCAGCTCCACTTTATTCATGTCTTCAAATACTGCTCAAAAAAGAGGTACACAGCCTTGACTGTGTACCCTGTCAAAAATCATTCCGGTTTAAACTCGTCCTTGCCAACACCGCAAAGGGGGCAAACCCAATCAGCAGGTAAATCATCCCACTTAGTTCCGGGTGCTACTCCGTTGTCCGGATCGCCTGCTGCCTCATCATAAACATAACCACATGTACCACATACATACTTCATAGAAAATCTCCTTTCTACAAAAAGCACAAGTTATATTAACAATGAAATTATATCATATTTTCCTACTGTTTATTCCACCCAAAAAAGCACCCGATTATACTAAACACCACAACCACCAGTGCCTCCCTGTGGGGAACACAGAGCACCATTCCTACAATCACCGTAATACATAAAAACAAAGCTTTTCTTTTATCCAAGGTATCGCTTGCCTTAAGGAATATCCTGATACCAAGTATAAGTGCTGCTGCAAACAAAAGCTCCTTCATAGCTACAGATACCATTCCGTTATAACCCTTAAAGACATTAAGAGTAAGAGCATGAGTCCTTATGAGAAGAAATAGTTCGATAGCTACTAAGGCCACGCAGCCAAGTCTTACATAAATGCTCTCTACAAACAACACCGACAGAGCCGCAAAAATAATTAAAGCCCCAAGCTCCACGGTTCCATCCTGGAAGTACCCGGTTGTTTTGTCCAGGACGATCTTAACCATATTCAAAATGGTTACGGCAAGCAAGAACACCCACAGCTGCCTGTATGCACTCTCGAAGAACTCTGTGCGTCCGTAGGAGAGACAAAAACCCGTCACTCCCATAAGAAAGCACATAATCCCTATCTGAACATTCTGAATATCCTTTGGTACAAAATAATAATAGCCCACATAAACTGCAGTCCAGACAGGAAATACCCAGTATTTCTTAAGACCCTTTACCAGAGCTTTGAAATTCTCCTTTATATCCGACATGACAAACATAATAAGACAAAAGGTTATAAGCAGAATCGTACTTCTCTCATTTTGCAACAACGATAAGAGCATGCTTATAACAATTCCCATTACAAGGAACCCATCCCATGCCATATCACTTATCTTGTTCTCTTTTGTATTTTCTAATGATTGTTTTTCCATATTTATACCGCCATTATCCTAAATATTTAGTCTGCAGCTGCAGGCACAAGCCTGATACCCTCTGCATCAGATATTACCTTATACACAGTTTCCTCATCAAAGCTTTCGCCCTCTATCATATGAGAAAAAGCCTTATCAAAACTGTCATTGGTTTCCTTCACATAGACGTAATCATTCTCGCTCATGGCTGTCTCTACAGATGCTCTTACTTCCTCATCATTATAATCCAGTTCCAAAAGTTCTGTGGCAGCACGAAAATCCATTATATTTTCATTTGCATAATATCCCACAAAATACTGATAATCCGCATTGCTGTTTGCAACTATGAAAATACCGCTTCCTTTCTCACACTGCTCTGTAATCCTCACGGCATCTTCTCTGTAAGAAGACTTAGGATCATCTTTAAAAACTGATGGCATCAACCTTCCAAAGGTGGAAGTATCAAGTAGTACAGTAATCACAACAGCGCTAACTATATATGCAATCATTCTGGTTTTGCCCGTAGTGCGACCATATACTGTAGCCAGGCAAAAATAGATAAGCGCAATCACCAGGGGAATGACCAGTGAACTCATATATCTAGGATAGCATACTGCAGGTTTCTCATTGGGAAAACAGAATAAATACATTACAAATAATGTAAATGAGTAGCCAACTACTGCACAAATATAGGTAATCCCCTGCCATAGGGCTTCCTTTCTCGCAGCTTTGGATTTAGTAAATATTCCGATCAATAGCTGAATCCCCAGCAACATGGGGAAAAGCATTACCAGAGGAATCTTAAAATATCCCGAGATCAGATTCCTCTTCATTATCCTTTTCAGATAGGTTTTAGCGATCAGCATGCTCTCTTCAGATCCCTCTCCTCTAAGAGTGGCAATAACCTCATCCAGCCTTATTCTCTCAAAATCGAACTGACCTGCCATCGAGAATCTGCCTGAATACATTTTCCAGCTATACCAGAATGCAAAGGGAATCAGTACCAGACCACAAACAGCCATGATGATCACTCGCACATCAGGCTTAATGTCACGACAGAATATGCTCTTTACAAAATAATAGAATATCAGTATCAGAGCCAGTACTAAGCCTATCTGCTTGGTTAAAACAAGTGATGTCATACCAAGTCCCAAAGCCACTACTCCCCATATGCCGTCATAAGCTATGTCAAAAATAATAAGTGAAAAACCATAAACCAGAATCATTGCGACTGTTATATCCGTGTAAATAGTCATGATTACGCGGTCTTTATCCATAGCAAGAACAAATGACAAAATAATAAATGCGAAAACAGCCAGCTCTGCTACTTTAAATAAGACTCTCTTTACACCGGTTAGTTTTTCATTACCAAAGGGCAAAGCCTCAACCACAACTGAAAAAAGCATGGAGAAATTCATGACATGAATGGCAACTCCAGTTACCATCTCGGAAAACCTTCCTGTGATCATACACAAAAAGAGCTCCCACAAAGGCATGAAGGGCGGATATTCCTTGTGAACATACAAATGAGATGCCTCTTCAGTATAAAATCCTCCTGTACGAAACATCTCCTTAACCATCATTCCCCAGTGAGAAAGCTCATCCCAGGCAGCGAAATGAAAACCGTAATCCACAACAGCCACAAAAATAAACAAGAAAATGTAAAACCAAAATCCGGTAGTAATAAGATTTTCCCGGGATTTTACACGATAATCCTTAATAAAGAAAAGCACCGGAAATGCTACTGCAATTAGCACATTTATAACAACTGCCGGAACAAAGGATTTAACAAGCATCTGGGAGATATACATCACAAGAGTTGCAATGATCATGGAGGGCACAAGGCAATAACCAAACTTCCTCTTAGTGATGAGAACCAATGTCCCAGTCGACATCGTTATATATAAAAATATGATCAATAATGAAAGCATTAAGCATTCCTCCAAAAAATCATTCCCACTTTACCTCCATATAAATTCCACTGACTGTGGAATCTCATAGTATTCCTTCATCCAATATTTTATATAATCCTTGGTATAGGGCATATCATTTGCAAAGGTGTCATCCTCAAGTTTATGCAAAACTACCGAATTAACTTCTTCACCTCTTTGAATTGCATCCCTGGTTTCAGCAAGGATCTTTCTGTCTTCAACATTTGCTTCATAATTCAGGTAATATCCGCGAGTAATGTATAACGCATTCCCCAGGGATAATATCAGCAAAAATCCAATAACGCTCACGCTAAGTACATGACTTCCATTCTCAGAATGAGAATACAATTCTGTAAGTAAGCCTCCCAAAACAAAGTTTACTCCAATTATAAAAGGTATGGCAATTCTGGGAGATAAAACTGGAGACATGATCATCATAGCCTGTGAAGCTATCGCTCCTACAAAAATATACATCATAGTTCTCTTCTTCTCTTTATACAGATAATAAAGTATCACCCAAATAAGCCATAATACAAAGCACAATCTCAAACCCAGAACAGCGTTCTTACCCTTAAGTCCCAAGGCAGCAAATAATCCACAACTAACCAGGACACTTACAACCTTAACCAATGTCCGTCTGTAATATATCCAGGAAATCACAAGCAGCACAACAACATATAAACATATCCTGATAATACTTCGATCACCCAGATTCAAAGATAGAAGTTCCGGTAAATTACGTTTCACTTTCGCCATTAATCCCAGCTTATAGAAATCACCATTCTCCCCAACTCTTATCCAGTTCCCCGGAGCTGCTATAAGAACTATTGCTCCAAATATCCCGCAAAGATATGGATAAACCATCTTGGAGCCAATAAGTAATTCCTCTAATACTTTGAATGCACAATAACATCCAACCAGCACAGCTACCTGTTCCTGAGAAAACCCGGCAGCAAAAAGAAGCAGTCCTGCCAAAGGATACCTCTTCTTCTTACTATATTCCAATATATAAACAGCGGAAAAGAAGGCCAGAAACGGCCAAACATAAATTGCGGAAGCAGTATACCAGAAAAGCCCATCCCTTGCTATGTATATGCCAATACTAAACCAGCATATCATCACGCTAACTAACGCAACCGGATCGTACTTAGTTCTCGCAATGCATTTATATATCATCACATTTATAAGGAAGTATACACAGGCCTGAAATAGCTGGGTGAACCACTCTCCGACACTCATAGTCAATATGAAAACTGCAAAATAGAGCACTCTGCCGCCCCAACTTGTATAATGCCACTTAATGAATCCCCACAGATCTGCCAGAGTCCAATGCATACCATTGAGGTTACCCTGATAACCATATTTCAAACTGGCATAGCCATAATCATCATGATAGAAAAATACAGCTTTATGCAAAATGATATTCAAAGCAAAAAACAATATGAAGAGACTTATGCATACAGCTCTCTCAGAACTAATTCGCTTGTTATCTCGCAAGTTGTGATATCTCCTTCTACGGCACTCACCTTTTAATTTCTCCATCGCTAATACATACAGAATCAATCACCTTATTATCAGCAGGATCATACAGGACAATATTTATGCCCTCAGAATCGATCTGATGACTGACACCATCAATTGCAGTCTTACAATATCTGCCCTCAGCCTCTTTACTGAGTACCAGATATTTATCACCATTTTGCATTTTACCCTTCAAAGAAGCATTGTCATACTCAATAAATTCAGACTGCTCGCCACCTATTCTAACATATAAAAGACCCTAAAAAGAAGGAGTTTGAACGAATAACTATAGTATCGTCAGACCGAAATCAATATAAGCGAAAAGCAAGTGAGGAATTAGCTGATATTAGCTGATACATAGTTATGAAAAGACTAATCTGGAATTGGAAACCGGATTAGTCTATTTTGTATTGATGTAATTCATAAATCTAAACGGAGGTGTATTATGAGTAAGAATCAAGAAAAAGTCTATGGTTATGCTAGGGTTTCAACGCGAGAGCAGAATGAGGACAGGCAGATTATAGCCTTGAAGGAAGTGGGAGTGCCAGAAGGTAACATTTATTTGGATAAGTTTTCTGGAAAGAATTTTGAAAGACCACAGTATAAGCGTCTATTGAAAAGACTCAATAGTGAATCAGTGCTCTATGTCAAGTCTATTGATAGGTTAGAACGTAACTATCGAGATTTAAGTGAGCAATGGCGAATTATCACCAAGGAAAAAGGTGCTGATATGGTTGTAATTGATATGCCTATTCTTGATACAAGACGTGATAAGAATCTATTAGGAACATTTATTAGTGACCTTATTCTTGCATTATTATCTTATGTTGCTGAAACAGAGTATCGTACAATTCATCAAAGACAAGCAGAAGGAATTGCTGCTGCGAAGGCAAGAGGTGTTAAACTCGGACGTCCACCAAAACCTTTGCCTGAGAATTTTGATGTGATTTATCATAAATGGAAGGCAGGGGAAATATCTACTACAGAAGCATCAAAGAAGGTAAATATGCCTGCTTCTACATTTAGGTATCGAGCAGGATTATACAAGAAAAATAGTTAATTAAAAGTACATCTTCTAACAAGAAGGTGTACTTTCTTGAAGAAAGATTTTTCAGCTATTAATGAATTGCTTGAAACAGTCAAAATCCGCTTGGGCTATGGATTTATAAAAGTAAAAGATTTATAATAAAACTCGTTGATTTTACAATTAATAAAAACAAGAAAGTACACATTTTTGTAAGGGTGATAGTGTTAATGAAACTTAGAAATAAGGTCTTGTTGGGATTAATAAGTCTTATTTTGATTATTGGAATGATATGCGGTCTCTTTCTGGCATATAGACTCTATAAGCATGAAAGAGCACAGAATCAACAAATAAGCGAACTGCTTGGACAGGTTGAATATTTGGATGAAAGATTGACTCAGAGTGTTGAGTACTATGATTTTCAACCAGAATATAGTACTGAAACATATAACTATTTTGCTATAGGAAATAGTTTGACTCTGATAAAGAGTTGGGGAAGAGGAATTTGCTCAACAGAGCCAGATAATGACTATTTCAATATAGTAAAAAGTAGTAAAAAAATCACTAGAGAATCAACATGGGGAAGTGGTTGCTTATCCATATAATTTTGCTACGTGGGAAAGGCTTGTTGATAGAGATAGAGCATTTGACTTAATTGACCCTTATCTGAGTGAAGACTTGGATTTAGTTACGATACAGCTTGGGGGAGAATGTTACTGATGCTACAACATATGAAGCTGATTTGGAAAGTTTAATTAATTATGTAAAAGAAAAATCACCGAAAGCAACAATTGTTGTTATCGGTGATTGGTGGAGCGTTGATAAAAATGAAATGAGGAAAACGGCCGCTGCTAATACCAATGTTATTTTTGTAAATTTGGAAGATTTGATTGGGGATAAGGCGTACCAGTCTTCTACAGGAATTATATGCAATAAAAGTGATGGTACAACTATTACAGTATCGGAGGCTGCATCTACGCACCCTGGAGATGAAGGAATGAAGGAAATAGCTAATAGGATTATAGAGGCATTAAAAAATCAAGAATAATTCTTTGGAAAGACAGAGTTGATATCATGAAATTTGATGGACAATATGAGCGACAATCAAGAATAGTAGGTTTGGATATTTATAGAATATTAGCGGTGCTATTTATATTTCTTTTTCATTCTAATATTCATATTCAGTGTCAGTATGGCTTTTTAACTCCGTTTATAAATATGGGAGCGATATATATGACAGCATTTTTCATACTGTCAGGCTTCTCTTTATATTTAACATGGAACAAACGGGATTTGCATGATATAGAAGGAATTAAAAAATTCTATTCTAAGAGATTGATTGGGATTTTGCCGTTATACTATGCAATTGCTCTGCTATATATTTTTTTGTTGGGACAAGAATCACCAACCCAAAACTTACTACTTGCGCCAACAGAAATACTGGGAATTCAATCCACTTTTAATAGCTTGTTTGCGGTGACTCATAATGGTGGAACATGGTTTGTGTCTTGTATTTTACTTAGCTATCTTGTATATCCACTGATACAGGAGATTACAAAACAGATAAGAATTAGAAGCAAGGTAATACTAATTTTAATAATAGCAATAGTACTCTTGCATTCGCCATTTATAGTTTATTTCTTCGGTACTAGTGGTATTTATTCAAATCCGTTTTTTAGAATCCTTGAATTTACAATTGGTGTATTGTTATGCTCAATGATGACAAATATTTCAGAATGCAAGTTTTCAAATTATTTATTCAGTTGGTGGGCGGTTATTGTTGAATATATTATTTTAATTGCTGGAGTCACAGTTGCTCTTAAGGTTGGAATTCCAGGCGATTACATGCTATATAGTTGGGTCGCATTACCTATGTTTATGCTTCTGATCGTTACAATGACAGAATTAAGTTTCCCTAGATGGATGCAGAATTCAAAGATTATAGGATATCTTTGCGAAATATCTTATGCGTTCTTCTTTGGTCAGTATTTTACATGGAAAACGACATTATTTATTATCAGTAAGATCGGCATTGACACAAATATATTGAGAATAGTGATATCTTTTATTTCATGTTCAATATATACAATCCTTTTACATGAAATTATAGAAAAACCTATTACCAGATTTTTGAAGAAAAAAATATCGTAAAGGAATATTTTCGATACAGAGCACTTTAGATTTGAAAAAAGTCTAAGGTGCTTTTTATATAAAATTATTAACGGCTGAATCAAAATGATTAACATTTAAGATAGTGTAAGTGGCGTATTGATATAGCTAATAATATTATTTGACCATGATAAGATTTGAATTTGGTTTAACTAGAGGTTTAACCAAGAAATGCAGATGCTACAAATCCCTTTCTTTTAGTATTTTATGGGGCCGAGAAACTGTTTGAGCCTCCTCTGATACATCTTCTATAACCGTTCCATTTTCAACAATTGCATAAAAACTGTATCCGGATTTATTTTTTAAGTCACTCTGTATTCCCAGATTCTTAAGACATTCTCTCTTCTTTTTAGTCAGATTTGTACTTACATCATCAGCCCCTGCCATAAGTATCGTATAATCACAATTTTCAATCCGGTTAAAGTATCCGATAAAATCATCATGCATAGACTGAAGCCACAAATCTCCATTATTAGAAGCAACCAGATACTCTTCGCCTGTCTTGGTTGTAATATAAAAATTCACATGGCCACTTGATAGAGCTTTCCTATCAGCAGTTTCAAGAATTCCCTCGTATCCACCTTGCTTATTTATCTTCAGGTCTATTTCTCCGCTCAGATTCCCCATCTCATACCGGGCAGTGACCTTCTTAAGTCATCATGCTCAGTCCTCTTACTACTGGTAATCCACCCACTCAAAAACCGTTTCTTCGTCAATCCCAAAATAATACTTCATATTAGTTTCCTGGTATGCAAACATATAATCATACATGTAGGGAAGTACATAACTATAGGCATCATCTATATTCTTATACAGAACCAATTTAGGCTGATTATCTTTAGCGGCCATTTTTAGCCTCTGATAATTTATCTCATTTACAGTATAATTCTTACTATATCCCTTATAAATGCCAACTAAATTAACTCCGCAAACAATGCACAATGCAAGAATACATAAATATTGTACAGGTCTTAATTCCTCGTCCTCCAATATAAGACTTATTATCACAGGAATTCCAAACAACACAAATGGAAGCAACGTCCTAATCTGCAGCTCTGAGGATATAAGCATAACTAATGTGCATATCACTCCTGACAGATAGGAAAAGAAAACCCACATTTTACCCTTACAAAGCATAAATACATGCAGAAGCAGTACAGGCAAAGCTGCGTACATCAAACATTCTCGCCACCTGGAAAACTCACTGATATAATCTGCCAATTCTCCATACTTTACATATACTGCAATAATAAACAGATCAAAACATATAAAAGGTAAATATATAAACCTTTTTCTAATCACCTTTTTAACTGAGGAAAAAAACAATGCTACTATCGTCGCCAAGATATAATACTTCATAAACCTGCTAAACAGGAGTCTTAGAATATTCCTTAACCTATTCACCAAAACAATCATCATTGGCACATCGGCATCCAGAGCAGAACTTCTCTTAAAATTACCCGGAGCAAATATCAAGATACAACTTCCAAGCAATAGGAATAATCCAATAACTAAAAGATATTTTTTGTTCCTATCTGACATGGACTTGAATTGTATCACATAGCTTACAAAATAAATAAAACATGCAGTTATGGCATACTGCTCCTGTGAAAAGCCAACAACCAGCGCCAAAACACATAATGCTACCACCCGGTGTATCGATAATTCTTTTAAAGAATCTGCATATAATAAATAAAACAATAATGCAAATGTCAAAAACGGCAATGTATAAGTAATTGCAGCACTATACCAATATAAAGACTGGGTGGCCATATTGAGCTGAATAAGGCCATAGGATAATACTGTTAAAAAAGCCGCCTTGAACAAATATCCCTTATTAAGCTCAGAACTCACCCTGAAATTTGTAAGATATCTATAGATCAGCCAAAAATCCAGAAAGACTATTAAAATCTCAATTATCCTTATTACCCATAATCCACCTGCAGTTCCTAAAATAAGAACACTATAATACAGAACTCTTCCGCCCCAATTCATATAATGTTTAAGAAGATAATCAAAAAAGCCTAATATACCGGTTTTATCTGTACTTACGGCATATGATAATGTTGCATACCCATAATCATCAGAATACAGATAAATAAGTCTATATTGAAAGAATAAAAATATAAAAAAGGCAACAAACAGTATAATTGGCCATCTATCAATGCTTAATGATTTCTTTTCCATAACCTTTATTCCTTCAATCTCATAATAAAAACAAATACTTCCCCCGTAAATCTTCAGATAACTCTACTCCCATAAATCATCAGATAACTTTACAACCGCTATACCATCCATATATTTAACACTTCCATCTGCAGGGAAAACCGGCATCTGTGTTATATCATATTTGGCAATCAGCTCATGATATTCATCTATATTACATTCGACATAATCTGTTCCCAGATAATTATTCATAAAGCTTCTCCAACAGCCCTGGGTTCCATAAAAGTCATTCCAGATAGTACCGTAGGAAGCCGTTGTCCATTTAATGCTATCCTTTATTTCTTCTCTGCAATCAGAATAATTACCATTCCCTGCTCGACCTATGATACAAATTTTATGTGCTTCATCAAAATTCATATTTTTTTCTATAGCAGTTGAAATATCAAATGATAAATACTCCATTTGATTCATATGGAATTTCAGGTAATTAAGAGAATCATTGTTTAGCTGTAAAAGCATACCTAAAACTAATGCAGAAACTATTACTCCCAGACATTTTATAACTCTCCCGTTCTCCATTTTGGAGATTAATGCAAACAAGAAAATATATATCATATTGGTTGCAGGGAGCATTATAGGACCGGTTGTCGCATAAACACTAACTGTGGGTGCTAGTATTACTATTGAAAATAAAAACATTGGTAACATTATAAAAAGAATCACCGCGAATATTTTGAATAAATATTCCCTCTTAACAGAAATCATCCGAACAAGGAATACTACAGCCAGAATAATAAAAAAGGCTATATTAATACTTCTTCTTGAGATCAGCACTCCATATGCATTGTTTATCATCCCATTGCCAAAGAAGTAATCCACGAAAACTTTATAGCTCCTCACTATTCCGGACACCAGCTGTCCCAGCATAAGCTGTCCCATTCTAGAAAAGCCTCTGCTCTCCTCAGCCTGAATCCCATTTGCCAACAATACGAATTTATTGGTTATCAAATAAAGAAGCACTCCACCTACAAATACAAAGAAATAATGAAAAATCCTTCTTACTATATCAGCCGCCACGTTGTTGCTATCCAATATTTTCACAATAATAGCAATGGCACAGACAGAAATATACAATCCAAGAAAAGCTTGATATGTAGCCAACGAAAAGCTCCATAAAACAATACCCAACATATCCAATATCACTTTAATCTTCTTATCAGCTATTTCAAGATTGGCAAGACATAACGCTATTGCTGCAAAAAGACCAGCAATCACATAATAAGCAAAGCAATAATAATATGTGACTCCTCCCTGCATAAAGGGAGAAATAAGCATTAAGCATCCTGCAATCACACGGTATAATCCACCTTCAAGTCCAATTGCATCAAATAGCAACTGTACAGTAACGATCCAAACTGCAATTGCCAGAATAGTATTAAAGGTTGTAGAAATATTGTACGAAAAAAGCTTCTGCCAAAACCATATCATATAACGTCCCAAAGACAGCTCCCATGTATAGCTATCTTTGTATAAAGTTCCTGTCCACAACGCATCCGGATTAGGCAATTCATCGATTATTGCAGGTGCATATACTATCATTCCAAAGCAAAGCAGCAATGCATAAACCCACCAATTGTTTTTTAAATAATCATAAATTTTATTTTTCAGTACCATAACAACAAACCCACTCTTCAAACAATAATCTGCAAATCACAATCCGAATAACGCTCTCATGCGGCAATATAAAACCGGATCATAAGCCATTACAGAGTAGTCCGGTTCATCATATTGAGCAAAGAATATCAATACACACGATATCAAAGTCAGCACACATAATAGCGAAGCTATCCTGCATCCATTATTGTATGTATCGAATTTGCCTGCTAAATATTGGATCTTTAAGTAATCAAAGATAATAATCAGCGAAGAGAATATAAGAAATAATCTTATGTCCATCTGATAACGTGTCAAAATACCACACATAACAGTGTCAACAGAGGTAACAATCAGTACCGGCACAAGTGCCCATATTAAGAGCGATTTAAAATATCCTGTCACCTTGATAACCGAAGGCTTTAAGCACATCCATGTAACAGGCATAAGTACTATCGCCCCACCAATCATAGATTCAGTCACAATATAACCCGGATAGTCTGTAAGCACTTTCCCGGATTGCAGGAAAGGAAACTCTAAATTAAAAATTGGCAGGTTAACCAAATAATACCAGAGTCCAATCGGTATTCTTGATAAATGAATCCCCATATGATCCATATCATATCCTGTCAGATTATAATTAGCTCCAAAGTCAAAAGGTGATCCAAATCTCAAATAATTATAAGCCATGATCAAGAAAGCTATAGGAAAGTATGGCAAAGTCAAAAGTATCACATTTTTGCAGCCATTCTCCCTAATACTTAAGAACCCTCTAAATACGAAAAATGCCAGAAAACTGTACATCGCAAATTGAGGTCTTGCCCCTACTGCCAATGCCATCAGAAGTGAGCCCAGCATTCCTTGCCAATAACATACTTTTCCTTTTGAGACGGACTTAAACCACAAAAAGAGGCCCCATGTTACCAATGCCAATGCCGTTCCAATAGAAATATAGTAAATAGCAGCTCTCTTTATCATCAGAATAACTCCCGATGATATAGATATCATTGTCGAGAACAGAATATATAAAGATAACGGAAGCTTATCAAAATATTTCTTTTTTATCTCATGCACCAGCAAAAAGCTTCCAATAATAATCATCAGTTCAATAATAAAATGAGCTAATGAATCAGTTAGATATTTTCCCGTAATAAAATGGTACGGCATAAAAAGCAGCACCGCAGGTACTGCACCAAAATATACATAATACTTCCCCTGATAGTACGCAGTATCAAAATAACTTTCCGCACCTGATACATATCTGTTCACGGGGTCATACGGATTATCTAAACCTGCTAAAACACTATCTGTGCTCTCCTCAAGATAAAGCCTATGCTCTTCAAAAGCATTTATAAGATCGTTATAGCCCCTAAAGGCACCGCATACCCACGCCTTACTTTGGAAATAATAGACTGTAGAAATAATTACTCCTAAGCAAAGCAGGATTGCAGCATATCTCATTTTACTATTTGCTACTCTATTCTTTCCTGACTCTTTTGCATAGTCATAGGTTATACTTCCGCAAATAAATGCAATTAACAGCCAAAATACCAGAAATCTTCCAAGTACAAATCTAAAGGGTATATGTGCATTAATATCTATTCCATTGACTGTTACATTATCCAACGCCTCTGAAATAGAAATACGCATATTATTTACTTTTCCAAAGGCCTCAATCGGAAGGTACATAGATGAAGACACTTTGGGACTGATAAGCTTGCCTGGAAATCCATAATACTCTACGTGCCCCTCATCAGTTATGGAAATTGTTACATGCATCGCGGTTTGTCGATTTTCATCATCCCATCCCTCATTTTTGCAATCTAAATCCAGAAATATATTTTTGACTTCCTGACTGATACCGGATAATTCCAGTGTTGTTCCTGCTTCAAAACTATATGATTTACCATATTCCAGAGGTGTTCCATCCATAAGTGACACCATAGGATCTTCTACTTTATTACCTCCATTGTGAAGATAAACGGCAGAATTCCACACAAAAACCTCTAATATGGCTGCAAGAATCAGACCTATCAGAATTGACCGGGCATTAGCTCTTATAAAATATCTTAAAAAGCTTAATACACCACTTGTTCTTACAGTTTCATTTCGATCATTGTTCACCATATTCCTCCCAAATTATCGAAATATCGCCCGGAATCATATAATAATTTTTCATTAAGCCATTTGCAGATTCAAATCCTTCCTGATATGGCATAACACAGGCATATTTATCATCAACAAGCTTATACAGACGAATTGATTCTACTGTATTACCCTTCGCAATTGACTTGGCTGCATCTCTCATAATCATATCATTCAGATTATTTATCTTATTATTTCTCCAGTAACCAACTGTAAGATTCATAGATGTTATTATTCCATAAACAATGGCCAGTACTGCTATCCCACGGACAAGAACTCTATAATCCTTAACACTTTCAGAAATAATGCAGGCGCATGTAATTCCAAGACAGAACACAAAGAAAATATGAACCCTGAAATTCAAGTCCGGCGAAAACAGCATCATAACCTGTGTCATGATACCTGAAATAAATATCGCTAAAATATGCTTCTTATTGCATATAAACATAAAAATCGACACATTGATTACAAAAATACATACCCATAACCCCTCAAAGATTTGTTTACCCAAGGGTCTGTTTTGATAAATGCTGCACCCAATAACAATTATTCCCAGAATAATCCCTACCAGAATATTCACTCTTAAAATCACAGATTTAACCCGGGTTTTACCGGATAATTTTTTTAATATAATTATTGCTGCAAGAATATTTGATATTGCTAAAAGACTTGTAATTCCAATACTGTCATCAAGGTTGATCATCAATACCAATGGAAGATTATGCTTTACCTTGCCCAAAACTGTCATTGAAGAAAATGCATCATATCTGCTTGCTACTGCCCTTTCAATATTTCCCGGAGCCATTATACAGAATGCTCCTCCAACAATTGAAAAGAACATACGCCATATATTTTCAGCCTTAATCTTATTTCTCTCAAGTAAATAATAAACAATATCAGTAAGAAAAACATAGCAGATTACTGCCACAGAGCTCTGCTCATGCATCGATGCTGCCAAAGCAAACAAACATGTGCAGAGAATCGCGCATGCAGTACGATTCTTATTATTATCAAAATCATCCTGTAATAGCTTAAGCTGTAAGTAAACTGCAATGACAAAGAAAGCTGCAGACCATAAATATGCTACTGAAGCTGAAAACCACATGGTTCCCCAATTAACGGTCGAAATCCCCATAAGGAAAAAGAAGGCAATTATGATAAAAGATGCCTCCCATTTTCTATTATTATCAAAACATACGATTTTGTAGGAAAAAAGTAAAAGACACAATGTCAAAACAGCTTGAATAATCCTGATCACCCAAACTGAATGCTTCATAGCCAATATTTCCATAAAGAAGCCGGTAACTCTACCTCCCCAGTGCAAATAATGATATTGCAGGAATCCCAGTAGCTGGCCAAAAGAATACCCCGTACCACCTGTCCGGTTAAAATCACTTCCTAAATATGTGAGACTTGCATATCCATAATCGTCAAAGTACAGCCAAATAAAACTGTTTTGAACCAGGAGGAAAATGAATAAGCATATCCAAAAAAATACAAAACCTCTTTCAAAAAACGACCTTCTATTACTCATTATTCCCTCTCCCGATAACCTGAAAAACTATTGCTGTCTCGACAATCATCAGCGGAAGCATTATATATAAATACCTATGATTCTGCTCAAGCAAAAGAATAAATAAGAGGTCCCCTAATATAGACAATCCTACTATATCTGTGAATAGCTTCCTTATTATCCCGGACTTATTCCCTCTTATGATATTCATACAAATACTTACAAGAACAGCACCAAACAGAAGGACATAAAGGGTTTGAACTATCCTCCCTATTCCTCTTGTCCATCCTCCATTTTTAGGAATTAAAATATCCTGGATACCGACATACCTGGCATCTGTATTAATCAAATCCCCTTTCCATATGGTGGGAGCTGAAAAACTTCCATCATGAATGGCGCCTACAACCTTCTCTTTCCAAAACATAATAAGCTCATTGAAGCTTCTACTATCAAGTCGATTCCTAATACTGGCTATGCAGGCTTCTTTCTTTTCCTGCTTACCAATAGTATTCCACATAAGATCAACATCCGGAGCGTAATACGCTCCCTTATGTTCATCATTTAATCCCATGTTCAGATAATGCCAGAATACAAATTCATGATCTTCTATATACTCTTTAGAAGCAATATGTCCATAGGTCCAATTGTCAACGATACCGCCCTCAGCTTTATAGAGTAGAAGCGAAACAATTACAAATAGCAATATGTATTTCTTTCCCTTTAATTCCTTTTTCAGTAATGCAAAAACAATAGAAATTACAAATGCCGCTATAAGAACAATTATGGCCTGCGGCTTAAAAAGGATACCAATGCTGGCAATAACAGATGAAAGTATGACAAATGTTATCCTCTTCTTACCTTCATAATCAAATGCACACAAAATAAAAAACCAACTTGCAGGAATTGTCCAGAGCGAAACAATATCTGTGTATAATATAGTCGCCGGTTCACTAAGACCCACAAGAAAAACCGAAAGCAAAAAAGCGATGGTTGACGCGTCTTTCCCTGCAAGTTTATTAGTTAATATCGAAGTAAATAAAATAGCAAGGTCAGCAAACACTCCTGCCAATATGCATAACAAAAGACACTCAGATTCCAAGGACATTGCAAAGCCCAAAACCCTGGCAGCCCTGATGACAATATACTCAAGAATCACAATTGGTATATTATTCACATATCTACATAGGTAATCAAAATAAAAGTTGCCTTCGACTAATACCTTATCAGGACTAAGGTATGCATTTACAATCTCTCTAACTGCTGCAGCATCAGCATTATACGTTGAATATGATACATAGATATAAACCACTTGTATCATAATCCAAATAACCCACATTATAATCCTGAAAATCTTATAAACAGACTTTCCTTTTATTTTGTTTACAAAGTAGCTAATAGCCAGCAATACAACTGCGCTTAAAGCTATGGAAATAACCTCTTTATATACGGGTAAAGAAAAGTAGTATTCGGGAGCTACAATATTAAAAATGCAAAATAAGAGACCGGCTATAACTAATAGTCTGATTATACCGAGCATTATTTTCCCTATCATTTCTCCCAATTTTGGCATATACTATCACTCTCTTTCCAGCAGTTTGGTTGCAAATCCGTCCTTAATATATTCGCCTCTGAAAATAAGATTATCAAAGCTATCATACTCACCATTATCAAGCATCGGAAACCACTGATAATATGTTCTACTATGATCACCGGCATGAGTATAAAAGACAACCTCATTCCCATATTTATCCTTCAAAGAAGTCTGATGCCCTTCTACATCCTCACCCTTTACATAATCTGCAGGTACCAGGAAACGAACCTCCTTAGCATCATAAGTACTCACCGCCTTATAGGTAATCGTTGCAAGAAATAAAACGACAATTGTACCGTAAACTGCTCTGGCATTATGCTGCATATATGAAGCTGCCATAGACATTAACATCAGCATGTACATATACCCGTATCTTGGAAGAGGACATACTACAAGCCAAAATATGAACTGTGCAATAAAACATACCATAAAGAAATCCATTCGTTTTAGCTCTCTATGACACAATCTTCGAATAAAAATAATCGCATAAATAAATATTCCTACAATACAAGCAACAAATATTATCTGATCCATAAATGAAAGACTAGTCCTGAACCAATATGGTAGCCACTCCCAAATATGTGCTGTATCTGCTCCCTCTAAACCATATCCTGCAGGACCTAAAGATTTTGCAATCCATCTCATTGAAACAGAATCAATATCAACAGTAGCCATAGGAAGTTTCCAATCTACGTTAAACAAATCCAAACCACGGAATGGATACAGGAGATATCCACAGATGATTACGTTTCTGATAAGAAACGGAATAACGATCAACATAGAAAATATCGCAAATACCATGATTTCCTTATATTCCTTTTCTCTGATATATGCAATAAGTGGCAAAAAGACTATTAGTACTATGAGTCCCGCCGAAAGTTTTAAAGTACAACTAAATATGCCTATCACAGCAAGTAAACCATAAAAGCCGGCATCCACTATCTCTTTTTCACAATACTCAAAAGCCTTAATAAACACATACGCAACCATATATAACGTTATATAGTCAGTACCGGCAGATGATATCTCTGCAAAATATACTGCTACATAAAAAAGTGCTGCAAGCTTCAATAAATCTGAACCCACTATCTTTTTTGTTTTAATAAAAGACATAGTGCAAACACAATAAGAACATAAAAGAAAAGATGCAAGAGCATTCATAGAATGAAAGCTCCTATGCTCAAAAGCAGCTATACCGCTAAAACTAAACAGAGCCTGAAAGCACATAAATGAGCTATTATATGCAAATCTATGCTGTATATTAGCAAGTCCAGGCACTACACCATACTCTTCGATCCATCTGATAGCAGCAGCGTGATAAAGATAGTCATCCCAAGCCTTTGGAACATCTCCTGATATAACCACAAATACAATTCCAAATAACAATGTTACTAATAACATCCATCCTGAAAGACGTCCAAAAAAACCTTTCAGTTCAGAATTGATTTTTGCTCTATTGGCAAAATAAATAATAGCTGATATCAGAATAATTATAAGAAGGGCAGCATTAGCCACTCCGGCAAACAGACTGTAGCATTCTGCATAAATAGTGGTCATTACGAATCCGATAACTATCTTTAAATCAATATCTATTGATGGAATATGCAATAACTTCCCAATGAGTGCAGTACTACCATATCCAACCAGAAATATTACGGCTAAAGCTAATGCCATATTAAATAAACTTATAATCATCTCTTATCTCCCTCACTTAAAATTTATAATAAATAAACGGATTATATGATAATCCGGCCAAGTATATAATACTAACTCCAAACAATATCAAATAGCCTGCATACATCAAAGGCGAAGGAACTTTAACTTTCTCCTTCAAAGCTACCGGCACACGTAGAGCTGCCAGTATTCCGACAACAAGCATAAATACATACATCGAATCCAATCCCGGTAATACTGAGAAGACTTTAAAATTAGAAAAATCAAAGGAAAACATGTTTCTGATATAATTCAAAGCCACAGTCAGATTATCAGCTCTAAAGAATACCCATCCCACAATCACAACTATACAGGAATAAATGTGTCCCAGAAATGCAGGTAATTTCTTTAAAACATTGCCAAATCCCAATCTTTCAATGAACATGAACAAACCGTGATAAAGTCCCCAAACAATAAACTGCCAGGCAGCTCCATGCCATATACCTGTCAGCAAAAATACCACCCATAGATTTATATATGTCCTAATCTTCCCTTTTCTGTTTCCGCCAAGGGGAATATAAACATAGTCCCTGAACCAGGTAGACAATGAGATATGCCATCTACGCCAAAATTCCTGTATACTTCCGGCAGTATAAGGATATACAAAGTTCTCATTAAATATAAATCCAAATATCAATCCAAGACCAATAGCCATATCAGAGTATGCTGAAAAATCAAAGTATATCTGAAGAGTATATGAGATAGCTCCAAGCCAGGCATAGGCAGTGTTAAAGCTTCCACTAAGAGCAAACACCGCATCCGCCATACTTCCCATAGCATTAGCCAAAAATACCTTCTTTGCAAAGCCGATGATAAATCTCTTTACACCCTGCTCAGCCATAGCACAGGTAGTTTTTCTAGCTGAAAGTGCCTCATTTACATCGATATAACGTACAATTGGTCCTGCTATAAGCTGTGGAAACATCATAATATATAATGTAAGCCTGAATATATTCTTCTGCGCAGGTACTTTGCCCCAATAAACATCAATCACATAGGACATAATCTGAAATGTAAAAAAGGAAATACCAATTGGCAGAGCAATAGTGGGCATCCCAAAAGAAACATCAACATTACCTGCACGCTTAAGTAGTGTCTCTATATTGCTGCCTATAAAACCTGAGTACTTAAAAAATACCAAATCTAATATATCCGCACATATAGCTATAATAAAAAACACTCGCCTTGAAACTGACCCGACTCCACTCTTCTCAATCATTATTCCACAAATATAATTAATGAGAATCAAAAAGAAAAGTAGAAAAAGATATCTTAATCCGCCCCAGGAATAGAATATTACTGAGGCGATAAGCATAACCAGATTTTTAAATTTAATATTGCCGGTTTTCTCCGCAACAATATATAGAAGCAGAACTGCCGGCAAAAAACAAAACACAAAGACAATAGAAGAAAAAACCATCTCACATCACCCAAGTAAATTCGGGTTCTCCAATAAATAATCTATAAACCCCCAACTCATAGTTGGAATTGCTCCCTCGTTAACTTCAAGAATCAAAATGTCAGATTCTGACAAATACTTACCCACATCGCCAAATTCATCGTAGGTATCAAAACCTGAAAATGTCCTGGCATCACCATTGATTATACAATAATTGTTTTCAAAATGGGCACTTACATTAAATAGGCCACTGCTTCCCAGTTCAGAGAGACTCTGTCCCATAAAGCTTCCACCTCTGTAGAAAACTGTAGGCACTTCTTCTTCATCAACAACCTTCAATTTAGATTTAAAATATTGATCTCCTGAAGGTCTCATAATAAGGTTTAAGCTGTCATATAAGTCCGTATCAGGGAATGTAGGAACATTGTTTTTCGAAGGTTTCACCTTCTGTTCTAATGTTCCCAGATGCCACTTGCTATTCTCAGCTATATAAGAGGCAAACTCCTTCGCACATAACTGCCCCCAAGGATGAGACCAATGAATTCCTGTAGAGTAATATAAAGGTGCCTCAAGATCTCCTTTATGTTCCTCATAGTATGCATGACAATCAAAATACTTAAGATTGCTGGAATACAGATATCTTGCAAACTTATCATAATTATTCTCGCCATCATTAGCCATACTTAAATAATTCTGAGGTATCTTATCTCTAAAAAAATGCGCCTTTGTAGGTGTAACAAAAATATATAATTCCTTACCTTTAGAAGTGCATAGTTCCTGCAACCTATCCAGTTTACTAATCAAATCCTCAAAGTATGAATCATCTGATACCGGATAAATATTAAGTTCCTTGTAAACGTATTCGGGTTCAAATAAATAATTATCCTTACCAATTATTACATTTGAATTAGGGGACTTCTTAAAAGCAGAAAAAATCAGCTGCGACCTGAGCTTAATAAGTGCTTTTCTACCGGGAAACGAATTATCTATTATTGAATTCCAAGTAGCCTGGGCACTTCCATCCATAATCTCAGTAAATCCGAATACGGCGTTCTCGTTTCCAGCTGTAACACCGCTTAATTCTATTGTCTTATCAATAAAAAATCCACAAACAGGATACAACAAAATCAACATGAATAATAATACAAAGAAATATTTCCATGTATTATTATCATGTTGATTTTCTGTACTGTTTATTACAGTTTTATCCAACTCAATTACTCCAAATCAGAATCATTATAATTCTTATTTTAGCACAACTGCTCCAAGTACTCTCACTCCGCAGTTCTTGCAAAGCTCCAGCTCTCTTGCTATATCTTCCAGCTTAGACTCATTTGCTTTCTCCACAAGTATAGCCACATCTGATTCTGAAAGCATATGCAAATCCTTAGGATCTGTAAAAATATTGTTGCTTACTGTAGTTGTAATTCCACCGGCAATCTTATCCTGAATAAGTCTCTTAATCTCTTTTGATTCAGCATCGGATGATGTTCCAACCAGACATGCCTTTTTGGCTTCAGCCTTAGAAGCGCTAATTGAAAGTTCAGAAGCAACGAGATCAAGCTTATTATTTAACTTATCTTTATCTCCCACAGGAAGTGTTCCAATTACGGGCACTCCAAAGGCATCACGCATATCGCTCTCTGTATGGAGCTTACCAAGAAGAACATACAAAGCTGCATATGCCAGCATAGCAACAAACATTCCGGCAAAAGCTCCAAGAGCTATATATTTCTTGTTAAAACTTCTTACTATACGAGTCTCTACCTCTTCACCATCATCGAAAGACACAAGATCATCAATACTATTAATCTCAGCAACGTTATCAGCATCTATGTCACCTCTTACTGCCTTATCGAGGTACACCTTATTAATCATCTCTGTCAGAGCTGCATAATAGTTTTTCTGATCCGCAGTAAGAACAATACTATTATTCATGTATACCATATTACTTTTCAAAGTATGCAAATAAGTGACTGCACTCTGTTTAATGCCAATTAACCCCGTATCCTTCTCAATACTGTAATAAGAATTGATATATGACATATCAAACTCAAAGGCTGTCTTAGCCTTCTCAGCTACAGAATCTATATTCTCTGTAACAATATCCATTATCTGTCTGCTGATGTCCTCATCAAATCCGCGTACTGACACCGCCAAAATACTATTAGCATCAATTTCAACAGTTATAAGTTCAGCCATCTGCTCTTCTGAATACTCATTTTCAGTCACCTCTGCTGCCTTAGCCAGAACATCCTTATTCAATAGTTCCTTCCGGAAAATAGCAGCAACATTATTAGCATCGCTAACTACCAGTCCATTGGAATACAGCTGCTTACTAATAGTCGAATCTGCACCTACCAAATTAATCTGATTGGAATCATCATTTTCAGAATCCTGCTTTAGTTCATAATCACAATTATTTATTGCATAGTATGAGGTAAGTTTCTGTACCTTATAGGCATCAAGGTTCATAAGTATTGAATTATCTACATATTCTAGCTGGTATGCATACTCCTTAGCATAGGTCAGATACTGATCAGCCATTGATTCAACCACTGCAGCATCACTCTCTGATAATGCACCACGAAGAGATGCAAGTTTGGAACTCTCATTCTCAGTTACAGCCTCTCCTGTCTGAACATCGACTTCATGTCCGGATTTCATATAACCATATCCGCCCATTAAGACAGCCCCAATAACTGCACTTAATAGTACAATCTTCCATTTTGCCAGTAATTCCTTGGCTAAATCTATCAGGTCAATTTCTATATTGTCTCTGTAATCCATTAACATATCCTTTCCATATATCATCTAGTTATAATCCATTGTTGATTGTATCATATGAATTAATTCTTAAAAAGGCTACTTTTCAGCCTTCTATTCCATGCCAACAAGAGTACCATCAAGATCATAATATACCTTCTTAATAGCTACTCCCTCATGATTATATACATACTTAATACATGCATAACCTTTAGATATCGAAACTGGCTCGTCATTTTTATCATAATAATCTTCCCTGATTACTTGCTTATTTTCATTAAATATACGGTCTACATACCAATATTCATCATTATAAAGCACCGGCTTCCCTTCGACGTCAAAATACCTAATGACTGTATTATTACCCTCCTCATCATATTCATATGTAACAGATGCCTGTCCACCTTCTAACTCTACTGGATTATTATTCTCATCCAAATATTTTTCTCTCACAATCTGATTATGATCATTATATTCCCGAATAAGAACGGCATACCCAGATTTATTGATAATAGAATTACCATCTGCTCCAAGATTAGTTATCTTAATCTGCCTTCCTCTTTCGTCATACTCTCTTTCGTACCCGACTACCCCTTCATTTAAAATTGCAGGAGCACTACTAGTATCATAATATTCTTCTTTTATTACCTGTTTTTTATCATTAAATGTTCTATTCACATACCAGTATTGTTCATAGTACAAAACCGGCTCCCCATTTTTATCATAATACCTTATTATAGTATTATTACTATCCTTATCATATTCATACTCTACAGCACCTTGGCCTCCTGCTAGTTCTACCGGGTTATTATCAGTATCATAATAATCATCTCTTGCCAGCTGGCCTTTATCATTATATTTTCTTTCAAGTACAGCGTAGCCTAAAGTATTGTTTATAGGGTCTCCATCTGGTCCCTGATATGTGAGTTTCACAAGTCTTCCTTTTTCGTCATATTCTCGTTTATACCCAGATGCGCCATCTGATAGTATGGCTGGATCACCATCTACACCATAATATATTTCCTTTGTAACCTGCTTATTACCATTGAAAGCACGTTCCATACACCAATATTGATTGTTATATAATACAGGTTCTCCCTCAGCATCATAGTATCTTACTACGGTATTATTACCTGCATCATCATATTCATATTCTACAGATGCCTGCCCTGTCGGCTGTACAAAAGGCTCCCCCTCAAGGGTATAGTATCCCTCCCATATTTTATTAGCGTTATCATCATATTTTACATGTGTATCATAATCAGGTGTTCTGGTATATGATATGGAGCAAAGTTCTAATTCATCTTCATTCTCCATCAAAAGAGTGAAGTCACACTCCTTTATTCCTCCAGTAAATATAATGTCACTGATAAAATTCCCTTCATCGTCAAAATCACTTCTCGAAATCGTATGAATCGCAGCAGGAACTTTTAGATTTTCACTATTAATCTCAAGAGTGCAGATACTATCATTCTCCGAAGTACTCATATTTAATAACTTAAAAGTATATGTTGCCGTATACTTACCGGGATAAACATCTATATCAGTCCCATTTACCAACCCATCAGCTGTTCCACCCAAAATAATAGTATTATTCTCAGACAAAGTAAGCCCATTAGCTTTAGCAAGGTTATCCAAATCAACTTCATAAACTCTGTCATTAAATCCTCTAGGATTGTAACCCATTTCCTTAAGCCTTGCTATAACACCCTCATCATTAGTATATACTTCATCCCACTGTGATATAGGAAGATATAAAAATCCAGCATTGGTAAGAACCTGAGCTTCATCTTCAATACTCATTATTACAGTTGTGTTATTATGATTTGCAAGACTTGCTCCGCTAAACAAGGTTCCCTGTATTTCGCCAAATATTTCATTGTAAATAACAGGATAAGTGTCATTATAGACTTCTCCTCTGGCACTCTTTTTTATCTCAGTAATAATCTCTTTTTCACCATCTATGCGCTCCATTAATACGCCACGCATATCATTAATGCAATAATTTCCCACCACAATTATCGCAATTAATACTGTTGTAGATGTCATAGTAAAAACAACACTTCGGCCCTTTACTTTATGAATTATAAATAAATCCGACAAAAATCTACTGACATTCCAAGCGATCATTGCTATAGCAATGATTGAAATAAAACCAATAACAAAGGTAAATACACCACCAATATGAGCACTATAAGCATTCCTTGCGGTTCTTATCCAACTATATGCACATGGTAAATAATACAGTATAGTTACAGCAAAAATACTAAATACAAGAGAAGGAATATATGCCTTAACTTCTTTGGCATTTGCTAGTTCCCACAGATACATCCCTATTATTACCCACAGAAAAAAAACTATATTTATCCAATATTCCATATCTATAAATGCGCTTAATGTCATTATAGCAATAACGAACAGTGACCATGTTCTTACCGCTGCTGATTTTGAAAAAAACGCTGTGTAAAAAGAAGTAATATATGTTCCGGCAAAAAGTACAAACGCAACAGCTCCATAATCAGCGAGCAGAGCAAAAAAAGCATTTTCTATTGGCCCAGCAGCTATTCCTGCTGCCATAGATAGCATTGTCATGGAAGGCTTGATTGAATAGTAGCCTCTAAGAAGCCCCCCTCCCAGAATAACGTCTAAAACAGTACCCTCTCTGAAAATATTCAAGACTTGATTAATGGCAGAAATCCTAATTCTTAAGCTAATATCCCCCAGATAATTCAGATATACATCTTTTGAAAGTGAAGAAAATGCGCTAAGATACCTTTCATTCAACTTTTCTATAAATGTCGGATCAGTATCCTTGCTAATAAATACCATCATCAGTGCTACTAGCATAACAATACCCACTACAATGAACTTATTCTTCTTATTCTTTAGCAGCCCGCCAACTATCTCTTCGCTTATCTGCTTCCGCCTCATCAACAAATATATAAGCATAATGGCTACAAGCAGAACTGTATCTAATCTTCTAGCTCCAATGATTTCTATAGCAAAAGCAATAATAACTCCCGTATGCTTTCTCCACTTATCATTTAAATAAAAAAGCGATATCAATGCTAATACTATAGCAGCATCACCCTCAGCAATAGAATTAAGATAGAATAACCGGAAGTCCCCAGTGAAATCCGGTATAAGAAATCTGTTAACTATTGCCAATAGAAGAATAGCAAAAATCAATACCCAAAGCTTTTCAAGAGTCTTTTGCAATTCATCTCTACCTGCTGAAGCAACATGATATCCAGCAAAAATAATACCGAATGCTGTAATAACATATCGGTATGATACAAGCCCTGTCCTGTTAAAAACCCCAAAATATACTGTCCATATAATTGTAACAATAGCAAACAAGGAGAAGTTTTTTATAAAATCTATTAGTTTAGTGAAAAAAAAATTAATATCGCCAAACAGAGAAAAAATACCAACAATGATGAGCTGATATGCACCATCCCTGTACTCATCCCTGGCTGCCATCATAATCGCAAAAATCATTCCAATAAGCAAAAAACTATTCCAGGATATTTTTTTAATCATATACTATACCCCCCACAATATCTGCAATCCCCCCTATAAGCATATAGCTTTTAGGGAGATTCACACCTTCAATTCTGTTTTCAGTAAATAGCATAACCGCTATAATAAAGTATGTCCCAAATATTCTGTAAACCGCTATCAATGACGCAATGTTCCATATGCAGTGATATAGTCTGAAAACATAGTAAACAGCCAAAGTAGTCACTTTAGCAAGCGATAATAAGTAACCAATAATGCTGATATACATTCCGGGGATATCCCAATAGCTGAAATCAAAGCAAATAAGCAAAGAAAGCAGATATGCTATGATTACACTTAGCGCATCTGCCAATAAGAACATAATAATTCTCCCATAGTATCTAAAATCTGTTCCCTGATTATTCCTAAACAAAACTAATTACCTAAATCGTAAGGACTCATATTTATACCAACGCTGACATTATATCACATCAGCACTCAACAATACATCGACGAATCACCTCTCTCTTCATTGCCTCTGCAATTATCATAATACCTTCTGGATATACGAATGATGCCATAGCTTACTCAATTATACCATCATCGTCATGGTTATTAAGAGCCATACTCAAGCTTGCTCTGAGAGTGATTATCACCACTCTCGCTATATAACTCACTAATATAAAACTCCCCCATCATCTGCTAACCCCATATTATAAAGTTATTTTGTATTTATATCGGCAACCATACCCAACCTTGGCCTCTAAACTATCTTTTGTTATTTAGTGAAATCTGCTTGTCTAGAAATTTCAAAACATCCATCCTTTTTCGTCGCCCTTATCTTCTTACTTATTGCATAGAATTTCATAGAGAATTGATTCATTATTTGAAAAAACTTCCTTATAAGCTTCTTGTGTAATCTGATAGTTTAGCTTCTGTACTGTCTACTCATCATTCACATCAATACAAAAATTATCATTTTTGCTGTATCTAGCCCTCCTATAGATCTTACACAATTTAATTGCAACTCTTGGTCTCAATTGAAAATAGAATTCCTGCCTGTCGCTTATCTCCATTCCTATCAAATTCACAGCTGTACAAACACACGTAATAAATGGATTATCTGTCTTATTCTCTAGCCTTTCATGCCATGTGTGAAAATATGTACTTATATTTGTTGCTATTTGTTCAGCATGGAATATCATTAGAGAGTCCACAAAACAACTTGTGTTTACGTCAGCTATCCTAGTGTTCTTCAGTTTTAACTCTTCAAACATCTTTGCCTGATTTTCATGTATAGCTAGAGATCTCTGCTGTTGCATAAAAAAGAATCTTAAAAACTCAAATTTAGGATCTTCGCCATCTCTATCATCCAACGCATCAAAAACAATGGTAGTTATGTCTTCATCTGATATTATTTTCTCCCCGCAATATAACGAACTTATCATCTGTTAGTAAGCTATATTCATAACTGATTACAATTTCGTATCGGTAAAGAGTGATAAATCACCATTTATAATTTCTCAATAAACTGGTGATGATTATCTATTCTTTCATATGTTCCAATCAAGCCTTCTACAAAATCACGCTCCGTATTAGCAACATCTATAAGGTCCGTATTAATCTCAACTTTAATACGACTATCCTTTTGGATATGAGAAATAAACTATGATACTAAAGCTATGTCTTTTAATGTAAACCCAGACATATCATAGTAAAACTTTCCAAATCCCACCTCATCTAATCTTGAATATTCATATTCTAGCTGTTTCCGCATCGGATTCTTTTTGAATGTGTGAATCCGTCGGAATCTATCATTATCAACCGTCCATCTTTCCAGATAACCACGCCAAGCATAATGTTGTTTTTTCTTGAATTTGACATTTATGTTCCTTTTCTGCAAATACTTCTGATCCATGATAAGTACAACCTAACTTCCTCTCTTTAACTATGCCAGGCAATCCCAATCCTAAGCTCGCCATTTCCATCACCTCAGTTTTCACAGTTATGATTCCTATTGGACATGAACCAATGTACTTAAATCTTACAGTCCCATAATAATTCTAAACTACGTTTACACACCTATCATCTCCCAAAGCCTGAACTCTATAATAAATTTAGATGTGCCAGGCTCCGTATTCATTCTGTGACTCGTGATGCCAAGTGTAGGTGCTATCTTTAAAAGAATAGGTTGCGGTTATGGACATTATTTACATCATCTGCCCTCTCTCAATCACAGTTCCAGATTCAATCTTTGAGCATCTTTTAATCCTATTCATTGCTTTAACCACCGCTCCAGGTGCGATATGAACTCCATCTTCTAAAACGGTTTCATGATCTATTATCGCACCAAGATTGATGATACATCCAATGCCTATAATCACATCAGTATTAACAATTGTCCCGGGTAGTATTGCTGAGCCAACACCCACTTTAGCTCTCGGACTTACATATGCTGATGGATGAATAATTGTTGTAATTTGGGCTCCAGCGTTTGCAAGTATTTCTATCCACTCTAGTCTTTTCTTATTATCACCTATCGCCAGATAAAACTCAGTATCTTGGTTAATGTAGTTGCTGAAATCTGCAATAATTCCGATGATAGTATTACCTTCAGCCTTATCGTCAAGAAAAGCTATTTTTTGATATTTTCCTATTTGCTCTGCCACATCAGCTATTGTACGTCCATAGCCACCGGCCCCTAATATAATGAGTGTCATAATTGTCCCTAATTCTACATCAAAATATCAATTCTTCATTTCAGATTACTTCCCTAAAAATCCTTATTTCATTGGTCATATTATTATTCACGTTTTAACACACACCCCCTATTGTAGCCCATCCTAAAGCCAGATATATTAATTCTCCCTCCGTGCTGTGCTTTATATCTGAATCGCCATTATTTTCTGTCACATGATAATCTCGATTATAGTTGGAAGTTCTGTTTGTAAGATTTCATACTTATTCTATTTTTCACGGGTTAAATGAATAGGTCAATAATTATTAACAGCCTTGATAACAACCTCAACATCTTCCATATCCATACCAGAATAAATTGGAAGGCTTACCTCATGCTTTGCAATATAATCTGCATTAGGATATAGCGTCTCACCGTTCTCAACTCCCGCAAATGTGTTCTGATAGCACTCTGCAGCATATGGTGGAATAGGATAATGTACCTGTGTCTTTACACCAGCTTTCTCCATATGACTCTGGAACTTCTTCTGATCATCCACAATTACAGGGAACAGGTGATAAACATGTGTCGCATGAGGGTCTTTATATGGTAGTTTAACTTTTGGATTTCTAATCAATGTCAAATATTTCTCGGCAATCTTTATCCTAATCTGGTTAGTATCATCTAAATGTTTTAGTCCGACATATAAGCACGCCGCTTGCACTTCATCAAGGCGACTGTTGCGGCCTATAGATTCATTATGGTATTTAACACGTGATCCGTAATTGCGAAGCATACGAAGCTTATCTGCAATCTCATCGTCATTGGTAACCACAGCCCCAGCATCTCCAAGAGCACCTAATGGCTTTGTTGGATAGAAAGAGAAAGCTGCAAGAGTGCCGCCTGTTCCGGCCATAATCTCATTCCATTTACTTCCATGGCACTGTGCACAGTCTTCAAGAATAGGCAAATTATGTCTAACTGCAATAGCGCGAATTGCATCCATATTGCAGCTTTGACCATATAGATGAACGGGCAGAATTGCCTTCGTATGTTCTGTAATTGCATTTTCTATTAGTTTTGGATTTATCAACAGTGTATCAGCGTCACAATCCACATAAACCGGCTTTGCCCCATTTTCTGTGATGCCGAGAACTGATGCAATATATGTACCTGCTGGAACTATGACCTCATCGTATTCAGAGCCTCCCATGTCGGAATTCATAGAACCAATCCCTAAGGCTCTTACAGCTAATATCAGAGCGTCTGTTCCACTATTCATTCCTATACAATGCTTTACTCCCAAATACTTAGCAAAAGCCTTCTCAAATCCTTCTAATTCTGGTCCTAGGATGTACCATCCGGAACGTAACGCTCTAAGGCTTGCCTCCTCATATTCATCCTTAAATAGATTATAATTTTTTAATAATGATGTGTACTCTATCATGCTAACTCCTTTTCTCTCCTAATTGTTTCACAATCTCTTATTTGAAATGTACTTTAAATCTAAAACCTATTTTTTTTAGCTATCCCCTTCAAAGGTTTATTAACCATATACTCTAGAGCCATTGTGCTTTCATATTAACAATGAGTCCTACTATTTTGCCCTTATTATCTGTTACTCCAAGAATTATAAGCCTCTTAATAACAGGCCACACAAAAAACTGTGACATCCGTAAAGAATACGCTATGGAAGATGAATCCACTTTTATTTTTGAAGTAAGCCATCTCTCATCAAAATTATCTGTGATGACACAAACATTTGTCCATCCCAAAATAGAAGCATAGATTATTGAATAACTCATATAATCCTTTACCAAGTTCGTTTTTATTATAAACCATGCTAACCGTTGCTACCAACGCTACAAGCAAGAGCAATAATAATAAAGTCGAAAGATTTGATGTCTTGTTAATTATCGAAATGTAATACAAAGCTACGTAAATTCAAAATAATCGATGGTAGCGCAATCCAACAATGTATATTAACAGTTATAATGGCTCTCCCCATATAATATCCCCCATCCTCATAGAGACTGGAGCACCTTGACAATTCACATATGATAAAGATTGCATTACATCGAAGATTGCTTTCTGATATTGACGGTGGAGCTTATCCAGAGTTTCTTTACATTCAAGATTCCATAGAAATATTTCTTAATCTCTTCATTACTGATCAGAGATATTAGACATTTCATGATAAGATATTTCATGTATTAGTAAACATGAACGCCATTATCCTTAGTGTCTCAACAATGGAATAGATAAGAGCACTTGCATCTTCACCATCAATAGAGTCGTAAAGCTGCCAGTTCATGCGTCCTGTAACAAAAGCCTTATAGCTTCTCTCGGTGGCTTATGCGAATATTCGCATAAGCTGTCGAACAGGCTATAAGGCCATTTACCATTGCCAAAAAGAATTTTTTGCTTATTGAATCTGATAACGGAGCTAACGCTAGTGCCATGTTTTTCAACTTTTCTAAAACAGCCAATGCTAATAATCTAAATACATATGATTATTTTGGACTCTTTCTGTCTGAGATTCCAAAGTGTCAAGATGACAAGAATCTCAACTTCATAAATTATCTCCTTCATGGTCAAAGCACGTTCAGAAGAACTTCCCCAGTAGGTATAAAAATCTTAATTAACTTATCAAGGTTCAGATCTATGAAATCGTCAATAAAATAGCGGTTCCTTTTTTATTTAGTACTCATGAATGCGGACTTACCTCTCAAACATAAACATCGGTCTTCGGCTTTTATTATTAAGCTCATCCCATATCTTTTTGTCTTCATTAACATATTTTCTTACCACAATCATATCAAAATCTTCCCTTCACTTCACTGGTAAGCCACATTGCAATCACTATCTATAGGTAATATACCAAACGAAGTTTTGAATCTCCTCTCTACTGTACCCCTCAATATTTAGAACATTAGGATTTACCCTCTTATATCCTTGTTTATCATAGAACCTTAAAGCTCGTTTATTATCTATATCCACACACCAATAAACACTTTTAAGAGAATAATCTTTAAAACCTATCTCAAGCATTTCTTTCATCCCGTACTGGGAATATCCTTTTCCCATTGCACATTCTCTTATGGCTATACCAAATTCCGCATCATTAGAAGAGATTTTTTTTAAGCTGACCGTTCCCATATATTGGTCAAAATCATCTGCTATTGCCCTATGAATATTATTTGAATCATTGCATTCAATAAATGATATACAATCATTTATTGTCTTTGATTTGAAATCTTTATGCATATGCTCTGTGACATTATCGTCATGCATCCATTCCAACATCAATGGAGCATCCTTCCGCTCAAGTCTTCTTAGTCTCATAATTCCTTACATTCTCCCTGTTTGCTTTTTAACATCTCATATGCGTATTCTGTATATGTCCTATAATCTCTAATATAGTCATCTTCTGAGTAATGTTCAGAAGCAAGTACCAAAAGTACAGAACCTGGAGAAAAGTCGAACATCTCTCTCCACAATCCTGGGCCAATGTATAATCCCTTGGATGGATCATCTAATACGAACATCTCTTTCTTGTATGGATCTGAAACATTAACTTTAACGCTACCATTAAGGCATAGTAGAACCTGCTCCAGATTCTTATGAGCATGAAAACCACGTATAGTATTTTCAGGAACCCTCGTTATATAATATATTCTTTTCACCTCAAATGGAACATCCTCTAAAGCCTCAATCGGAGTTAAGTGCCCCATAGGGCGTTCGTCATTTCTTTTGTCCACAATATCCCTAAACTGCATAAGTCTGGTGTTCATGATTCCTTCCTCCTATAGCTAAGTAGATTCTTAAACATACCTAGTACCTTGCATATGTCATCTTTGTATAAAGCGCATAAAAATACTGATGTAATTATAGAAAAAACAAAACTCATCAAAACATGTTCATTAATAATAATGCTCCAGATGGCAAAGAAAAGAATTGTTAAAAAAACGCATATCATAAATCGTTTTGAAATAATGATTTTCTCCATTTTTAGGAGCACTGCAATGCACACACAGTCTGCCACGGTATATCCAAGTAATGTCGCTAACGAAGCTCCGATAATTCCTATTTTAGGTATAAGAATTAAATTTACTATTACATTAAATAGAGCACCACTAAAAAGTATTGTTGCACTAAGCCAAGACTTTTTCATGATGATAAACTGATTCCCTGCCACCTGAAATAACATCTGAAGAAGCGGTGCCAAAAAAAGATATGGTGCAACTTTATATCCAGGTAAATACTCCGTTGGAAATACAATCTCAAATACAAAATAGCTTATCCCGCAGATTATCAGCGAACAAATAAATGAAATAATACCTAAATACTCAAATATTCGCGATGTATTTTCAACTTGTTTCTCATCCTTCATAGTTGAATATGAGAAGTACAACCAACCTCCGGTGAATGCTGTGTAAATCAGATTACTGATTTGCCCCAACTTGGCTCCTATCGCATAAATACCTACATCTCCTGCTCCCAAGAAATGCTGTATCATCAGTCTATCTGCGGAATTGTATATCCAATAAATCAAAAAACTCGGCATTAATGGAGCTGCAATCTTAAGGAGTGGAATCACCTGCTTAAAATCTATATACTTTATAGAAAACCATTTATGATTCCTGATTATGTATACAGTCTCAATGATGAGCGCCGCTACTAAATGAGCAATCGGTAACGCGGTCGTATAATAACCTATTAGTAGTAGTGGAACTGCCATAGCGTATGAAATAATAGACGAGAATGTATTAGTAAAAATAAAAACCTTGCTTTCATTCTGAATTTTTGTCGGTGCAGCAACTATATTATTAGTAGATGCCACAAGAACAGAAAACGCCGATAATATCACCAAATATGAGTATGCTTTGTCCTTAAAAACAATATTTGATATCTGTGAATTAAAGAATAATATCGATGCAAAAACCACAATAGTTGTTATCATTGTACAAAACAATGATGTGGAACAAATCTGTTTCTGAAAAGTTACATCCTCTTTATCAAAGAAAAGACGAAACATAGCGTCATACATGCCGAACACTGCTATTGCTTGACAAACTGATATTATTGTTGTCGTCAGATCATTTAACCCAAAATAACTTGTATTAGGCATGAGTCGAGTAACAACAGGAAGCATTATCAATGGTACGATTCTGCTTATCACACTACCAAAACCATAAATCACTATATTATTAACAAAAGTCTTAAACCTGTTCATATTAGATAATTGTACCCTCTAAAAATGCCTGACTCTTTTGATTCAGTTCATTTAGATGCTTCTCACATGTCTCCTTATCTTCAATTATTCCATGCCTAAATATTTCTTTCAGTTTTCTATTGAAAATATTCTGCCTAAGCATTATATATAGATATGATGGCATCAATCGAACAAAACTCCTCTTCCCATCTATTACCATTCGTCTAATCGATATTGCATATTTATATAGAATTTTTTTTTCATTTCTATCATAATAATTGAGAAGTTTTGTTAAATCGTCTCTAGCAATTTCCCTTATTGTAGAATTCTGCGTATGAGATACAGATAAAGGATTAACCCGGTACATTACGTAGGATTTGTCCATGTAATTCATTCTTATCTTTTTCTTCCTAAAAAACTCATACACCATGGGCTGATCTTCGATAAGTTTTAGATTTGCAATCCTCTTCTTAACATCATCATTAATCATAGCTTTCTTATATATGGCTGGCGCCGCTTCGGCTATGCATCCTTCAATTGAAAGTAGTCTATGAAATATTGGAGCAGCTGTTCCCTTTGATATAGCTGTTTTATAGTCTTTATAATCATCATCGATAAAATACTCTCCATTGTCACTAACAGAAAATGCAGGACAAATACCGCTAACAAAATCATATTTATTTAACTGTCGCAAGGCATTTTTTAAATCCCTAAAACCATACACATCATCACCAGCTAAAACATAGAAATATTCATCGTTTAAGTATTCCAATGCACGTAAAAAATTAGAGCATGTACCTCGATTAATTCCATCTCCTAGAACAATAAAGTTTGAAAATAATGATTCGTTCTGCTCTTTCCATCTATTAACAATCTCTAATGTATTATCCTTAGAGCCATCATCAGAAACAATAATCGTCACTTTATCATTTGAGAAAAAATTCTCAACTTGATACTTTATGCTTTCAAGATGCATTGCTATAAAACTTGCATGATTATATGTAAATGATAAAAATGTAAAATTCATTATTATTACCTATAGGCACATCACATTTCGGTTGCTTATAAATTTTCCCTATACCAGTCAATTGCAGCTTTTATGCCTCGCTCAAATGTCCAATCTGGATCATATCCCAACAATTCTTTAGCCTTACTGATATCGGCATTACTATGTTTAATATCACCAGCACGGTCAGGACCATAGATAGGTTCTATATCCACGCCAAGAGCATCTACTAAGCCTTTGTAGATGTCATTAAGATACTCACGTCCACCATAAGCAATATTAAAAGCTTCGCCTGCCGCTGACGAAGGTGCTAAACACGCCTTCAAATTTGCCTCAATAACATTTTCAATATAGGTAAAATCACGGCTCTGCTGCCCATCACCATTGATAGTTGGTCTCTCTCCATGGATAAGTTGTTTGATGAACTTTGGAATTACAGCAGCATATGCTCCATTTGGATCTTGTCGTCTTCCGAAAACATTAAAATATCTTAATCCGTAAGTATCTAAATCATAATGCCTTGTGTATTGCTTAGCCCATTCCTCATCGGCACGCTTAGAAACTGCATAAGGGCTCAAGAGATTACCTTCACGCCCTTCCTTCTTTGGAAGCACAGGCTCATCACCATATACGGAGGAACTTGACGCATAAACAAACTTCTTTACACCTTTCTGTCTAGCCGCTTCTAGCATGTTCAAAGTACCCATGATATTATTCATACAATAGAAAAGTGGCATTTCAATACTTCTTGGCACACTTCCCCATGCAGCCTGATTGAGAACATAATCGATGCCCTCACAAGCTTCCATGCAGATTTCCAAATTCTTGATATCCCCTTCGATAAACTCATAGTTGGGATTATCAATAAACAAATCTACATTCTCCTGCTTACCTGTTGATAAGTCATCAAGGCAGCGTACCCTGTATCCTAGATTGAGAATGGCCTCACAAAGGTTTGACCCTATAAACCCCGCTCCTCCTGTGACAAGGAACACACTGTCTTCTGGAAATTTCACATTTTGATATCCCATTTTTTATAATCTCCAATAACTATATCCAGCTTCTTCATATTCTTTACGATTCAGAAGCCCCTTAATATCAAGCAAAACCTTCTTTCCTTCTCCAAAGAACTTATCCATATCTGATATTGAGAAGTTACTAAACTCTGTGTGTGCAACTGCAAGAATAACAGCATCCATATTTTTAATTTTGTTCATATCCACAAAATCAACTCCATAGAGCATCTTTGCTTCTGCCGAATCCGCTTGTGGATCTGCTATTACAGGTTCAATACCATACTCCTTAAGCTCTTTAACAATATCAATGATCTTTGTATTTCTTGTATCCGGGCAGTTCTCTTTAAAAGTGAATCCAAGAATTGCAACCTTAGCATTCCTTACTGCCTTATCAGCAGCAATAAGGTTCTTAACACAATTCTCAGCACAGTACTTACCCATATCATCATTGATACGACGTCCTGAAAGAATTATCTGACTATGATAACCAAGCATCTCAGCCTTATATGTTAAGTAGTAAGGGTCAACACCAATGCAGTGGCCACCAACAAGACCAGGACGGAAGGGGAGGAAATTCCACTTGGTTCCAGCGGCTTCAAGAACTGACTTCGTATCAATACCCATTTTGTTAAATATAATTGACAACTCATTCATGAACGCTATGTTGATGTCACGCTGCGAATTCTCGATAACCTTAGCTGCCTCAGCAACTTTAATACTTTCTGCTCTGTGTACACCTGCATCTACTACAAGCTCATATACTTTAGCAATTGTGTCAAGAGTCTCTTCGTCCATACCGGAAACAATCTTTGTGATTGACTCCAAGCGATGGACCTTATCACCAGGATTAATTCGCTCCGGACTATAACCAATCTTGAAATCAACTCCGCATTTAAGACCGGATTCCTTCTCAAGTATTGGTACGCATACATCCTCCGTTACCCCAGGATATACTGTAGACTCGAACACAACCACAGAGCCTTTAGTAAGGTTTCTACCAAGAATTGTGCTTGCACCTTCCACCGGGCTCAGATCTGGAGTGTGATCATCATTAACAGGTGTCGGAACAGCTACAATATGGAACTTTGCTTCTTTTAGCTTAGTTTCATCAGCAGTAAACTCTACTGTCGATTTGCTAATAGCCTCGTCTCCAACCTCATGTGTAGGGTCAATACCATTCTTATAAAGATCTATCTTCTTTGTATTAAGATCAAACCCTATGACCTCTATTCTCTTTGCAAACGCCACTGCTATAGGCATTCCAACATAACCAAGACCTACTAATGAAAGCTTTTCTTCTTTGTTAACCAGTTTTTCATAAAGATTCATTTACACATTTCTCTCCTATCGTGATTGAATTTAGTTCAGTAATACAGTTTTGCTGTTTTATTATCAGCATTCCAATAATTAAATTGACAGCTGGAAGCATATAGTAATATATAAACTGTTCTTTAAGTTCCAATATGAACATGAATAAAAGTAATAACTGATAATACTTTTTTATATTTTGGTTCTCCATTTTTTTCGCTAACCTTGAAAATGTACTATATAAGGTATAGTAGAGAAATGCTGCCATTATAATTCCTAATGCATACATTCTCTGTATATATCCCATATCATTCTGGATATCTGCGCCACTACTTGAAATTCCTCGACCGTGTCCCGATCCAACAATCCACTCAAGCGATAGCTCTGGATGCGACATTGACAAAAAATCACTAACAAAACTTGGCTCAGTTTTCGAAAAAACTGCATCAGCACCAAGATGTGATGATGTTATTCCTATACGTTCCTGAATAGCTTTATTCTCAACTATTCTAGGTGATATTGTTACGGCAATAATTAGTAATACTGATGTAGTCGTCATCAACTTTAGCATCGTTTTAGTACTTATTCTTAATCTTACTTTATGAATTATAAGTATTAGAAATAAAATTATTCCAAAATAGAAACCAGTCCTCCCAACCATCGAAGAAGCTATCAAAATGTACATCATAAATATAAAATTAGAGACTTCTTGTTTACCTCTCAAAATTAAATAGCCAAGGCTGTAAACAGAGAGAAACATTATTACTGAGCCAGCTGCTCCTCGAGCACCTACACCAAAAACTTTCACAGACTGCATCGAATATGTCGCAAGAGTATCTAGTTCAAGAGTAGAATCCAAGAACTGTCGTAATCCTGATGATTGTGAAATGATATATACAAAAGTTGCCTGTATAACACCTACTAACGAAAGCACTTCACAAAAATGCTCGGCATCATCGAAAATTGACCAAATAAAAAAAGGTGCAACGATTGAATATGCCATATAGAATCCAAGGTTTTTTGCATCAACATATCCTTCGGCAAATCTGCCGTTTATAATCGCCAAAATTATACTATATATCCATATTACCAAAATGCTTATAAAATACTTTTTATATATGAGTATTGTGCTCCGGTTCAGATTCTTAAAAAAAGCAACTTTCCCATTTCTATTATTAATTACAAATAATAGAATCAATATCACCATTTCGATTTTTCTTGAAGATAGAACAGCTGGAACGCCTTTTAGTCTCACTTCATAGAAGTAAAAAAACAAGCACAATGTCAAAAAAATTTTTTTTAATATCCCCATACTATATCATTTTCCAATATAAGTTATATACCAATTTTGAAACACATAATAGTTCCACAACATATTTACTGCATTTTTCCGAATAGATTCTTGTACTTTTGAATTATCATCATAGACAATTCTCATTATCTGTTGTATACCTTCAAAATTAAATAAGCCTTGCGAATGAATGAATGATGCATCGGAGGTCAGTCTAATCATCTCCTTAACTCTGTTTGTTCTAAGAATTTTCATCAAAGGAACAGAAAATCCTTTTTTGGGCCTGTCTAATAATTCTTTGGGAATGTAATCATATAAAATATCCTTTAGGATATATTTCTTTATACCATCTTTGTACATATAGTCCAATGGTATTCGAAATGAAGTAGATACAACATTATAATCTAATAATGGACACCTTGATTCCAAAGAATACTTCATTGAAGCGCGATCCACTTTATGTAAAATATCACCAGGTAAATAATATTTCATATCTACCATCATTCTTCTATTCTGTATTGGTATTTCTTTTGCTAACCAACTTTCATCATACCTTACATCATCCAAAATACTATTCAATACACTGTCCGCAGTCCTCTTCTGAGCAACAGAAATCCATTGACACCTATCTTCTTCAGAAGCATTTACTACTGATAGAATCCTGGTAGGAATAATACTTTGTATAAATAAGTTCTTTGAAAATGGTTTTAGATATTTTCCCAATCTTCTATATTTTTGTATTTTCAATATGTTATCATAGCCTTCATAGCCACAAAATAGTTCATCGCCTCCATCTCCTGTTAAAACAACTGTTATGTCTTTTTTTGCAAGGCTACTCACAAGCATAGATGGCAATTGAGAGCTATCAGCAAATGGTTCATCATAATAAGTTGAAAGCTGTTCCGTCATTTCTATCAAATCATCTTCATTAACTATAACAGAATGATGATTTGTTCCTATATATCTGCTTATTTCCTCGGCATATTGAGATTCATCAAACTTCTTGTCTGCAAATCCTATCGAATAAGTGTTAATTTTATTTGATGATATGGACTGTGCTATAGCAGAAACAAGAGATGAATCTATCCCACCACTCAAGAAAGTACCAAGAGGGACATCTGAAATCATTCTATTTCTGACTGAATTAACGAGAGTGTCCTTAAGACTCTGCTTAGCAATTTCGTAATCATCAAATAGATTGTTTCTACCATTAACAAAAGAATCATATAGATTCCAATAACAATTGTTCTTTAAATGAAAGTCTGTTAAGTCCACCTCCAGTGTATGACCTGGTTCTAATTTATATACACCGCTAAATATTGACCGTGGCTCTGTAATATACCCATAGTACATAAACTCATATAATGCTTCCTTTGAGACCTCTTTATTAAACTCAGGATGCTGCATAATGGGTTGTAATGTCGATCCAAAAATAAAACATGGTTTTGATAGGTCGCTATAGTAATAAAATGGTTTTTTCCCCATTCTGTCTCTAGCAATAAACAATTTATGTTTTGTTTTGTCATATATTGCAAAAGCAAACATCCCATTAAACATCTTTACGCATTCGCTACCATATAACTCATACGCCCCAAGAATAACCTCAGTATCGCAATTGCTATTGAACGTCATTCCTTCTGCAATAAGTTCTTCTCTGATTTTCTTAAAGTTATATATCTCTCCATTAAAAATAATAGTCGTTTTTCCAGATTGTGAATACATTGGTTGGTGCCCCAACGATGTTAAATCTAATATGGATAACCTTCTTTGTGCAAGTCCTACGTAAACACTCGAATCTACTATCTGGGCAATCCCATGATCGTTTGGTCCTCTGTGAATCATGGTGTCATTCATTCTATTTAAAATCTCGTCTGAGCACTTGTTTTTGGATATATAACCACATATACCGCACATATATAATTGTTCCTCACTTCTCCATTATAGATAATCCAAAACTCATTGTGGTAACTCCACTTGTTTTTCCGTTACACTTGGTATCCGGTTTTAATATTTTTCCGAAAATGAACTCACTATTCCGAATCTCCACACACCATACCATAGTTAAATCCTTGCTGATAATTCTATGTAAAAATCACGTATTTGATTATGTATAACTTCATCAGAAAGCATATCTTTTATTTTTAAAGCATTTCTACCGATCTTACCTCGTAATTCATCATCATCTATTAATCTATCAATAGCATCTTGTAAATCATTAACATCTCGTTTGTTAACAATAAGACCATTTACTTCATTTTGGACGATTTCATTTGTCTCTCCTACCATACACATTGTAGTTATGCATGGAATGCCAACTCCCATTGCTTCAATTAATGAGTTTGGCATTCCTTCTCCACTAGATACCAACACATAAACACTTGCAATAGACAACGCTTCTTCTATTTTGTCTATATTCCCTTCAAATAGTATTTTTGATTCAATACCAAGCTCTTTGCTAAGGTTAACCAAATTCTCCATTTCCGGCCCATCGCCGTATATTCTCAACTCGCACTCTTCTTTATGTCGTAACATAGCAAATGCTCTTATTATAATGTCAATATTCTTTTCTCTAGCCAAACGCGACATAGATACAATTATGAATTTATTACTTGCACCATTGATTTTTCTTGTGATATTTCTATCTATGTATGGATTCCGAATTATTCTGCATTTATCATTTTTTCCATTAAAGAAATGATTAGCTGCTCCATTGGTCTGAAATAGCATATAGTCACACTTACTATAAACCCACTTACATAACAAATGTATTTTTTTAGGAGTTTTTTCCGGATTTCCTCGTTCTGTTCCAACAAAGATTCGATATCTGGGGACAGCCAAGTATGTAAATATAGTGTTTCCACTCGCAAAAGGAATTAGAACATCGGGTTTTATTTCTAATACTGCTTTCCTAATAACCCTTATATCATTAAGTATTCTTAATACTCTATTTGATACTTCTGCTTCGTTAACCATGCATATTTTTACAGCATCCTTTACGCCATTAACATTATTCTTCTTTTTTCCAAAAGATATTATATATACTTCATCAAATATTTCGCACGCAATATTTGCATAATAAATCATCATTTTGCATGCGCCACCTCTGCTAATATCCCGAATCACAAAAGCTATCTTCGCCATTTAATCACCTTAGCTTGAACTTATTGTTTATTATTTTTAGAAATAGAATGTATTATTCTGTATAAATGTCTAATTAGATGTCTTATCTTTCCAATACTCCCTCCATCGGCGTATTTTTTCAACACATAATCTAGTCCATTCTTATAGTCTTCCCAGAATGAATTGTATAATGGAGGGAACCCCAAATTCCCCCTCAAGTTCTCTTGCGTTGTCTCAATAACAACATCATCAACTTCAGCTAAACAAATTCCCGGATTTATATCAGAAATCAATTCTATTCCTTTTTCAGTTGAAGTTATTACTAAAGAGACGCCTTTACTGTCGTTTAAATCTGGTCTATAGCGTTCAATTCCCCAAAAGTCACTAATAGTTATATCTCCATTCCTTTTATCTGATTTAAAAGGGCAAGAAAAACATGATTTTCGTATAATCAATTTTTGCAGATATAACCGATTGTAGCTAGCAGTTATATTTGAATCAGTTATCGTTTTTCCATTACTAAAAATCGCCTCTGTTCTATAAGGATTCCGTCTATCCCCTTTGCTTCTAAATTTAAAATCCACAAGACGAGCCTTGTAATTTTTTTCTAAATAGTCCACATATTGATGCCATACATTTTCTTCTGGAACTCCATTACATACTAAATCAACAAGATACAAGTTTTCCTTGCAAAGATTCTTATTCTCTATGCTTTTTTTTAGTGCATATACATGGCATGGTAATCCAACAAATAATATACGCTTTCCATCTTGTAATTGTTTTTCAATATCAGCAAATACTCCATCAATCTTTACGTTAACATACTTAGATCCACAAAACCTTTCACATTCCTCATAATTCTCTGCATAGCTATATTTCAATGTCATTTCAGAGTCGAATAATACTCCATATACCATTGAATTTTTAGCATTTCTTTTGAAAAAAGCTTCAGCAATAGCAGGAAATGCTCCTCCACTAGAACTATTGTTTCTCACCTTATCATTGTTTCTTAACGCATATACTTTCATATTTCCACTCTATACTAATAATCAATTTTCTTTAGTTACATAACATAATTTTTTTCAGTTTTGCCTGAAATAGCATTTTGAAGATACAATTCAGATGATATTCTTTCTTTTTGAAAAAAATCATTTATATATTCAATATCATATGGTGTGTCTAATCTCATCCTATCAAAGTCGCTTGAATTACAAATATATCGATTATTTGTATTTGTAGATCTTAATATAGAAATAATTCTATCTGCTTGTTCCGGTCTAATTTTATATTGACGTTCTAATACATAGAATTTTTTCCCAAATAGCAAAGAAAATGCTGTCGCATGAAAACTGTCAGTCAAAACAAATTCCGCTTCTTTGATTGCTCCAATGAATTCAAAAGGACTTAAGCTTTGCTTAACACAATTGTCAATTTGAACTCCAGTATCTGCATAAACAAACGATACTTTACCATGATAAGCGGCAGAAATTCTATCAATAGCCTCGTTAATCAAGTCGGATTTATCTAAAAAATAGCAAAATACATATTTCCCTTGTATTACATTACATGCTCTTTTATCCCAAAAATCTCTTCCTACTAACAGCACCGGGTCAAGTACCACTTTAGCTTCCTTACCACATACATCCTCAACAATATTTACTCCTGTTGTTTCTCTAACAGAAATATTATCTATTTCTGAAAGATACTTTTTCAGTCTTTTCCGATTATACTGTGGTATATGATCACTACCAAAACTAGCTGCATAAGACATTCTTTTATTTCTTCCTATAAAGCGCATAAAAAAAACGTAATGGAGATTTGGGATTTGAATATTCCACACCTGATCACTGCCAGCAACATACATTTCAACATCATCTAATCTTTTATATTTTTGAGAATAATAGTCAAATCTCGTTGAGTAGAATTCTTGGTATTTCTCCCTTGTCTCCATCATAATGTTATCTTCAATCGATAAGCTCCTATATCTAAAAAAAGACGGAACTTTTACTAATCCGAAAAATCTACTAATTGCGGTTTTTACTCTTAATAATCTAAATACTGGAACATTCATGTTCAAAAAATCAAACACACACACATCATGTCCCTTACTCTCAATGTACTTTGTTAGTGCGTACATTTGAAGAACAGATCCATAATTATTATTATTATAAAAAGTAATAACTGCTACTTTCATACTTCATTCCTTATTGTTATCAACACGATCAATTATTTTCGTTTCTTTTAGTCTTCTTTTGAGATAAATATATGATAATCTTTCTTCTGCAGTACTTAATGTCTTCATAAAATATCAAAAACGGAATTAAGAAAGGACTTATATACCTATTCTTCCCCGCTCTCTTTATCATCTCTTTTACACCAATATGCATTTTATCAACATTACCAGATAGACCACTATCACCAAAGGCTCTTTTTCCTCCACCACAAGTTACAAGTGGTTCATTGATATAGTATAATCCACACTCACTTGCAAGTTTCAAAAAAAACAAACCCTCTTCCGCATGTGTCATATCCTCAGGGAAATAGTTTCCATCAACAAACACTTTTTTATCAAATATTAATGATGGCGTACATGGCCAGCATTTAATGCAGTACAAAAGGGGTGATATCCTATATATATCACTACCTTTTTGTATTCCTAAATGGATTTCTTCTCCAGTTCTATTACTTCCAATAGCCCGTATATTTTGGTATTTATTTAGAACGCTTTCTTGAACTGCAATTTTTTTTTCATCCCAAATGTCATCTGAATCTAGAAGGGCAATCATATCTTCTTTTGCTACTCTAATTCCATTGTTTCTTGCTGCTGCTGCCCCTTTGTTTTCCTGTCTTATATACTTTATGATTGGATTACAAAGTGAAAGTAATTGTACTATTTCACTCGATTTATCAGTAGATCCATCATCTACCACAATTATTTCTTCGATAAGATCATATCTTGTCTGTCTAACAACCGATTGTATTGTGCTTTCAATTGTTTTTTCACTATTATACATTGGGATTACTACGCTATATTTCATCTTGAATTACCATCTTTTTAACAATAATGCTTATATAGATATTTATATTTATTAATCCATTGAGACATTTCTTTAATCATATCCACATAATCAGGCACTTTGAAAGTAAGGCCATCTTTCTTGTTTATTAGCGATTTGTCCATCTTAGGCTCATTCACAGGACTAATTACTATTCTCTGCAATCTAATATACTCATTACATAACTTCAACAATTCATACTTGGATATAGATTTATTTGGAACAACATTATACAAGCCGCTCAATCTTTCTTTTGCAACAATCTCTATACATTTAGCAAGTTCAAGTGTCGTTAATCCTGTCCACATTACATTTTGATATCCATTAACTGTATTATCCTGAGCCATAAACCAATTAAGTAAACCTATTCCGTTTGGATCTAAGTCTGGACCAATTATAGAGGTTCGTAATGTAAAATCTTTATCGTTCTCTATTTCTCCCAATGCTTTAGATCGGTCATAGAATGTTTCACCGTCTCTAATATCATATTCAGTGTAGCCACCTCTGTTTCCAGAAAAAACACAGTCGGTACTTATCTGTATAATCTGAGTATTGTTACGTGTTCTAGTAATATCTTCGAGGTAGTGTGGCAGGTATGCATTTAAAAAGACTGCTTGGGCTTTATTGGTCTCAGCGAACTGATTCAAAACACCAATACAATTTACTATGCAATCATAATCACCATTAATAATTATTTCCGCCAATCCTTCCAAATCAAAAGCATCCCCAATGACAGTTTCTATAAATTGAGATTTTCTTCTGGCAAACCCTATGACATCATGCCCTCTCTCCTTAAGATATATTGACACTGTGTGTCCTGCCATACCATTGCAGCCCAAAATTAAAAATCTCATTCACTTTCACCTTTCGCAGAATTCCATTCATCTAATGCTTCTACTACAAGACCACAAGTTAATAATTTCCGCTTTATTTCCTCAACATTTAACCTTTTTGTATTATTTGAATTAAATTCTTTCAATTCACTTCTCTTGACATTGCCTTGTGACAGATACTTTTCGTAATTAAGATCCCTATTATCTGCAATAACTCGATAAAACTTTCCACAGTCAACTGCCCTAGCACATTCCTCATTAGTTAATAAAGTTTCATACATTTTTTCGCCATGTCGAATACCTATTGTCTCGACAGGGTAATCCGGAACTCCAAATAATTCCTTAATAGCAGTTGTAAGATCTGCGATTGTACTTGCATCAGCCTTCTGTACAAACAAATCTCCTTGAGAACCATTCTCAAAAGCATAAAGAACAAGATCAACTGCTTCATTCAGATTCATAATAAATCTTGTCATAGTTCCATCTGTTACTGTAAGCGGTTGTCCTCCTTTTATTTTATCCAAAAATAAAGGTATTACAGATCCACGTGATGCCATAACATTTCCATATCTGGTACAACAAATTCTAGTTTTTTCGGGATCAGCTGTTCTTGCTTTTGCAATGATAATTTTCTCCATCATTGCTTTGCTTGTACCCATTGCATTAATAGGATATGCTGCTTTGTCTGTGGATAAGCAAACTACCCTTTGTACTCCTGCTTCAATCGCTGCGGTCAAAACATTATCTGTTCCAATTACATTAGTCTTCACTGCCTCCAGCGGAAAAAACTCACATGAAGGAACCTGTTTCAAAGCTGCAGCATGAAAAATGTAATCTACTCCTTGTATCGCGGGACGTATTGTATTGATATCTCTAACATCACCTATATAAAATTTTAACTTGGAATTATTGTAATGATGTCTCATGTCATCCTGTTTTTTTTCATCTCTTGAAAATATACGGATTTCCTTAACATCAGTATCAATAAATCTTTCCAGCACAGCATTTCCAAAAGATCCCGTTCCACCAGTTATCATCAGTATCTTATCTTTGAATTCACCCATTTATTTTTGTTCCTCCACGATTTCTTTAACAAGATTAACATATTTAATTGCATTTACAGCACTCGAATAGTATTTTTCACCACAAAGCTTGGCATTGCCTTCCAAGAGACTTAACATTTCTTTATTATCAGCTAGCTCTCTAATCTTTTCAGCAGCCTTCTCATAATCAGTACGAGAGACACATATGCCAAACTTTTCTGAGTTTACTTTTCTATAGAAATCTGATTTCTTTTCGCACATGCAAAGAGATGTACGCCCACATGCCATAAGTAATGTACATTTACTAGGAAAGCTTGTATAAATAACTCCTTTTGAAAGTGGAACAAATTCGATATCACATGCACTATAAACATCGTTGATAATACTTGAGTCTTGCCAAGGGAAAAACCTTATATTAGTGAGTTTATTATCTAATGCCTCTTTCTTAAAGTCATCTTCAAAGCCTCCAGTTCCAATTATATGAATCTCAATGTTAATATCATTTTTAAGTAATTTTGCAACCTCTATGACAGCATGATAATTGAACGTATATCCAATATTCCCTGCATATTGAATTATAAATTTTGATCTATCAATTTCATATTTCTTGATGAACTGATTTTCTTTTTCTTTGACCTCCTTAACAGCCGATGAATCATACCAGTTTGGTATAATAACAAGCTTTTCTTCCTCTATATGTTTTCTGAGAAATGTTTGTTTCATATCCTCAGATATGACAACAATCCTACTGCTCGTTTTATATACATAATTCTGAAGCACTGACAGCACAAAAAAAACTGCCTTGTTGTTTATTGCCCCAAAGAGATGTGGTCCATCGGGAAACACATCAAAATTGTTATATACAACAGGCTTCTTAAGATATTTATGTAGAAGAAACGATGAAAAAAAAGCTGTATGCGTTGATTGGAGTATAACAGCATCAATTTCATCAATGTGCTTCTTCCATTCCTTTGATGCATTGATCTGATATAACATCCCATCTTTATATCGATCAAAAAACTTTCTTTTTTCAACTTTCCCCCTAGGAATTATTGAATATGTAAACCCCTTACGATTTTTAATAGAATCTGGAATATCTGGATAAAGCCCTTTTGAATGGCTTGTCATCAAATATACCTCTATCCCATTATCAAGTAATGTGTGCATCGTAGTGAGCGCTAAGTGATTCGTACCATTTGGCGTATCGAATCCCTCAAAAATAAAATATAAGATTTTCATAATAAGCTTTTCGTTATTCCTCCATTTTTGACTCAATGTTCTTAAATGTATGTCTTACACTTACTATCCCTGTAGAAGTTCGCCAAATGTAGCTTTGTAGTTGAATAGATATGCTTTTGTTTATCATAAAAGATCATTGATGATCTGAACACAAACTGCTTAACACCACCAGTATCAACATTCCGAGCTGTTCCAATCGCAAGACCTTTGTTTAAAGCGTAGTACTTCTTTATCTATTCCCTCACTTTTCCCACATCTGCATAAATCAAGCCAACTACGTGAACATATCATCATAGTACTTTCCTTGTTCATCAGCAAACGGATGAGAACGCCAACTACCATCAATCATATCAATTGTTAAATGCATTGTTATGTAATATTCAAAGCATTCTTTAACGCCTATGCTTTTGAAAGACATATAAATATATGTAAATTTCTTCAGTTCCCTGTCTATTAGTGCTTGTATATATTTTTCTACAATTCTCTGAATTATGTGTCTCCAACCACGCCTGAAAATGGGTATCTTATTTCGGCAGTACTTTTAGCATATCTTTATGTGTCTCACCCCAGCACTTATGTGCCTTTCAGCGATTTCTCTAATCTCATCCCCTTAAGAATTCAGATTAATATATCGACGCAATATGAGATTTCTCTGGCACATTACGCAAGTTCTATCCTTGTTTTACTCTTTCCGACCACAATTCTGTACAAACCGCACTATTTCGGATGTATTTTGAGATATAGCTTCACCATACGAGTATAAATTATTCTTCACATTCACTATTGGTAGCACTATTACCAGATTTCTTAGCAGAATCATTGTATAGTGCAACGACATGTCCATCAAACTATTTGAATATACTTATAATTTTTTATTAACTTATACTTCTATAAACTAACAACTATCTTTAATAAGCATACGAATTAGAGTAACACTTATCTCATTATAAAGCAACTTCTATATTATATATCCTCATCATGCATATGCTTACTTTCTTCTTCTGTAAATCCTTCCGTACTCTCTTTCTGTACAAGAATCTTCACAGTCTCAAATATAATCTGCAAATCCAGGAGCAGGGAGTAATTTGTTATATAGAGAAGGTCAAGCTTAAGCTTATCAAGGGCTGTGGTGTTGTATTTTCCATACACCTGAGCATATCCTGTTAGTCCTCCCTTCATCTTATGTCTTAAGTTAAACTCTGGTATTTCTTCTGAATACTTTTCAACATGTTCCCACCTCTCAGGCCTGGGACCCACAATTGACATGTCTCCTTTTAATATATTAATTAGTTGCGGAAGTTCATCTACTCTGCAGGCACGGATAAAGTTTCCGACCTTAGTTATCCTATCATCCTTCTCTCCTGCAGGATGAGGTCTTCCATCCTTTTCAGCATCCACTATCATTGATCTAAATTTCAAGATCATGAACCTCTTGCCACCGAGTGTAACTCTTTCCTGCTTAAAGAATACTGGTCCGCCATCCTCTAAATGTATTGCCACAGCTGTTATAAAAAACAATGGGCTAAATACAATGAGTGCTACAAGACTAAGCAAAATATCAAATGTCCTCTTTAGATATCTTTGTGTAACAGTTATTCCATTATTTCTATTTAAAAATAATGGTGCATCAATTAGGTTAAGCTCTTCAGAATTTTTCACAAGTATGTCAGATAATTTGGGAACAAAATACACTCGCTTATCAAGTTCATAGCATATTTTCAGAATTTTATTCTTCTTATGCGCAGGCAAATCGTTTATGAGAACTGCATCATATCGTTTAATTCTGTCACTGATTTTCTTCTCATCTTCGTTGTGAGAAATATGATCTATAATATCATATTTATAATGTACACCATTTATCTTGCTACACAGGTCATTCTCGTAATCACCATACACCTCAATAATTCTGAGCGGAGGGAATATTTGCCTATAAATATTCACCATAAAAAATACAAGTACACAATTTATAATGAGCTGTATTATAAATGTCACACCATATAATGCTAAAAATTGAAAAAAGAATCTGAACTGTCCTGTTATAGCACAGGATACAAAAATCTCTATAAAATTTACAGCAAAAAGAGCAAGAGCCTGTCCTGCCATAATATTGGCGATACGTTCCACACCTATGGTAAATGCATGGAGCCATTTTCCTATTATGGTATACAGGATAATGTAAATTCCAAGTGCCATTCCCAGGTTACCAAGTCCCATAAGATAACCGGTATTATTATGCGTTTTAACAAACTCATGCCAGAACAAAAAGAAAATACCTGCTGCTATTGCAGTAAGTATAATCTTGCATATGAATCTATATATGTATTTGCTATTTCTTCTTGATGTGCCAGGCACATTTTTACTCATATATATGTTTCTCCTGATTATTTACATGTCATTATATGATGCAATATCGAAAGCATATTATAGCATAGAGGAAGGTGAAGGGCAATTGAGTGAGATATTCGTATTATAAGCGGCAAGATTTTGCCACAAAGCAATCATTGTCTTACTATTCTTGAAAATGTTGTATATGCCAAAAAGGAGTAACCATCATCAATGCTTTTTTATGAATTCAAACAAAGGGGTATATACATAATACCTAACTCCATCAGTTAGAGAAATATGTTATCGACTCAATAAATCTGTCGCGGGATGACGCAACCCCTCTGAATTATTTCGCGCTTACCAAAGAGCATTTATTGATTTACACTTAAAATTGACCTAGGGACAATTTTACTTGACAATTAACAGTACTTACGCTTAATCACATAATCATATTTTACAGTAAAAGCCCGTCTTCGAGGCATGGTTTTTGAGTTAATACAATATTTCACATTGAAAAAGGCCGCGCACTAATTGCTTAGTACGTCAGCCCCTTTCTCCGTCACTATATTCTGCCTTTACTGTAAAAAACAATAGTAGATTTAATTCAAATAAAAAATGATTCTACTTTGAGCATAACATTTTTATTGTAGATATAATTCTATTCTTATTGCCCAAATATTCAGCCTCATAAAACTCTTCGTCAATTTCAACATCAAACTCTTCTTCCAGTTCGCTAATCAACGAAATAAATGAAAAAGAATTAACTATACCATCATCTAACATATTATCGCCAGAATAAGTCAATAAATCTTCATTTATATCTTTTAAAATCTCCAGTATTTTTTCTTCCATTATTTTATCCTCCTTTATCTCTCTATTCGTTATATTATATACCAAATCTCAAATATTCGTTGTTTCACCACTAGTATATGTCTTTTTGTACTGTGTATTCCGAGTAAAACCAATTTGTTCATGCATCTTTATGCTTTGAACATTACTATCTTCTATCCAAGCAAAAACCTTTTTACAATTATGCATATTAAAGCACCTATTCAATAATTCTTCACATAGAATAGCCCCAACTCCTGGAAATTTTCCATCACGAAAAACAAACTCTTCAACCCCCGTATTACCGTTAATTTTGTAAATATTACTGCCCGCATATCTCCCTTCAACTAAGCATGAAAACGAGCATACCTTTGTAAGATAATCCGCAAATTGTTTTCTTAATGGTAGCATATCGGCAAAAGGATCAAAGACATAAAATATTCTTTTCAAATACTCTTTATCTGAAACATCTGTAATCTGAAATCCTTTCATATTATGGGGCCTAATTTCTTGCTTATCCAGTTCCCACATATGATACGACTTATACTCTTTAAATCCGTTTTGTAAAAGTTTCTCCACTACAAAACCTTGTTTTTCTTTTCCTTCAATCTCTATAATATCACAACATACCAAGCTATTTTTGACAGATTGAGGAAATTTTGAGACATCAAGATCTTCCACTCTCCCAATAGCATATGAAAACTGGTAACAATCATCCTTCCTTTTTAGCACGTATACATTATCTACATCCTGCGCAAAGAATATTTCTGTATATTTGATATCATCATCTGTTGTACTATTTAGAAATTGATAATTTGTATAAAAATGACCTTTACAATCTTTTTTTATAGGTTTTATCAACTCTTTTAACTGAGACTCATCTTGCAGAAGCTTCCACTCCATATATTCAAATCATCTCCTTCAATTTGTTTCTGTCAATTTTCCCATTATCATTAAGTGGCATAGAATCCAGTTTAATTATCTTCTCTGGAAGCATATATGAAGGAACAAGCTTTGCTAGCTTATTTCTAAGCTCTTCTCTATCAACCTCACAAGTAGATGTTACAAACATCACTATCCTTGAATGTTTAGTATCATATAAACAACAATTCCGAATAATTGTTTCAAATGATGATGCCGCAGTCTCTATTTCTCCAAGCTCAATTCTATGTCCTAGATGCTTGATTTGAAAGTCCTTACGCCCATTATATATTAATTCCCCATATTCATTATATGAGGCCAAATCTCCCGTACGATAGATTTTTTCTTCATATCTGTCATTCAATGGATTCTGAACAAACGCTGTATTAGTTTTTTCCGGGTTCTTGTAATAGCCAACTGCGAGACAAGTCCCCTTTACGCAAAGTTCTCCAATCTTACCCTGTTGATTAGTCGTGATCAGATGATTTTCTTCATCTAAAAGCAGAATTTCTGTATTTGGCATTGGTTTCCCGATAGGAAGAGATTCATCATTAGAAAACTCCCTATCTATCGTATAGAAAGTACAGGCATCTGTTATTTCCGTAGGGCCATATAAATTTGAGTAGACAGCATTTGGAAGATATTCTCTCCAAAAATTTAGTTCCTTGTTAGGCATCACCTCTCCGCAAAACAGCACTCTTTTTATAACATTAGTCATATCGACTTTTTTTAACGCTTTGAGCTTAGCTACCATAATCAATTCTGTTGGAACCCAAAAGATGGTATTTACTTTGTTAGTTTTTAGATATTCAAGCAACTCAAATGGTTTTGAAAACAATTCTTTAGGTATTATATAAAGTGTTGCGCCTGTCTTTAATGTTGAATAAATATCAAGTATAGAATTATCAAAATAAAAGGGAGCCTGACTTCCAAAAGCATCTTCTTCACAGATACCAAATTCCGAGGTCACCCAATCTATGTAATCTATTACTGAGCGATGCCTAATTCCCACACCCTTGGGCACTCCAGTACTTCCAGAAGTAAAAAGAACATACAAAAGATCCGTGTCAAGAATACTTCTAGATACAGGAGTAACTATATCGTTATCGTTTTTGGAAGGTAATATATCCTCATATATCAGATATTCGCCCTCAAATGAATACTGTTTAAATTTTTCCTTCAATTCCCGTGTAGTGATTACTAACTTTGGTGCCAAAATCTCCAATATCTTATTAACCCTTGATTCTGGCATATCAACATCTATCGGTGAATAAAAACATCTGCTATACGCAACACCAAGAAACGCCACGAGTACCTTAGCACTTTTCCCCATGAAAACAACTACCGGTTGTTGATGCCCAATTCCAGAATCAATTATCTCTCTAGCTATTGCAAGAGATTTTGTACGATATTCAGTAAATGTCACCATTCCATGTGAGTCAACTATTGCATTCTTTTCTGAATATTCTTCAGCAGAAGTATCCAACCATTCTGTTATACTTATTTGCATGTTTTCCTCTTCTCCTACATTACCTATATATTAAAATCCTTTATAAATAAATTCAGCAGAACTATATCCTGGACCATATTCACCCAATACCACAATAGTAACAATTAGCACTACCCAAATCATCCATCTAAATAGTATTGGTTGCTCTGCTATAAGATTTCTTACTCGACTACCCTTACAATTTATGTAATCTACTATAAATACAACAAGCATTCCAAGAAATACAATTTCTGCATCTGTCTGTGTAAAACCATATGTATATATTTCTCCATTAAAGAGTTTCCATATCCTAAACTCCACAGTGATTTGTTGAAAAAGATACAAGAAACCATGAAGTCCTTGTTTTGCTCCGTTTACAACTATCAATCCTGAAACCAAGTAGAAGAAATCAGTTCTTATCACTTGAAAAAGCTTCCATCCAAATGATTCGGTTCTAAAAGAGCACCTCTTATTTATCCATTGAAATACTGGTGTAAGTATATTGCTCATAGTTGTAAGTACAGCCCAGTACATCCCCCAAACTATATAATCATTTCCAGTACTATGCCATAATCCTGTAATAAGCCATACCGCAAACGAGGGTACCATAAGTGCTATACTTTGGCCCAAATGGTTTCCGAACCGATTCCTACATCTCTTATTTAACCTCTTAAATAATTTACTTTGGACAATCGGCATATAAATATAGTTTCTAAACCATTCAAATAGTGTTATATGCCATCTTCTCCAAAAATCAGTTACTGATGTTGATAAAAGTGGACTCCTAAAGTTCTCTTCCAATGATATCCCCATAGACTCTGATGCCCCTATTACTATATCCATACATCCAGAGAAATCCGTATAAATCTGTATAACATTCAAAATAGCAGCCGCCACTATCTCGGCTCCTGCATATCTAAAAACGTCTCCGAATACTACTGAAGTATAAAGAGAAACGCGATCAGATATGACCATTTTTTTTAATAACCCCCAGAGCATACGCTGTAATCCATTACAAAAACGATCATAATCAAATTTAGGAATAGCTTTGAACTGAGCTATCAATTTATCGTAATTACTGATAGGTCCTTCCACAATTATTGGAAAAAATGTAACACTCGCAAACAACAAGAAAAAATTATTAGTGAATTTAATCTTCCTTTTATATGCTTCTATCAAATATCCTACAGAAGAAAATGTATAATATGAAAGACCTAATGGTACAAGAATTTTCCCATAAGAAAGTTGTGATAGTGAACTAACTACTGTCCAACCACATATCTTCCCCACTTTTGTATATATCAAAACCGCTATTGTTAATATGACACCTATAGTACAAGGCAGTATTGTCTTCTTTTTATATTCTTTCCAATAACTCACCTCTTCCATTTTGGAAAGATTATTTGGCTTCGTCATCTCTCCCCTAATGTAAATTCTGTTAATAATCTGTGAAAACACATATAAAATAGAAGTATTTGCTATTACTACCCCAAGAACGTTTAACCCTCCGACCAAACAATAGAAGAATAGATTCCCCAAAATGATAACTGTTACCTTCATCCAGTTCTTAGGCACTATAAAGTAAAATAATAGGAATACACTAAAAAACACAAGAAATGGTATAGAATTATATGACATTCCCCAAAAGCCAAACAAAAAGCCCATCTTTATGCTTTCATCCTCTCAAAAACATGAATCACTAGAACTTATTTACAAATGCTCCATCACAGTTCTATTTCCATCATCGTAAATCCTAATTACGTCAATCACCTCATCGTAATTATTGTCAAATACTGTAATATAAGTTCCATCCTTCGAAAACAAAAAGCTGTCTTCACCTATACTTAGCATAGTCATCATGCCACAGTTTATAGAATAACTTAGATTATCAGTTCCGAGAGTAGCTGTATATGGATTATCAAGTGAAGTATCACTGCAAAATAACTCACTATCACCAACAAATACACGTATAATATTCTTACTAGAATCTTTAACTTTCCAGGGAATATATGCATTCTTTATTTCTGAATTCTTAGACGTAATTAGTATTGTATTCTGATCTGAATCAGCCTTTAAAATCCAAGAATCAATCTCATTAATTTCCTTAAGCTGAAGATTGCTGTTCCGAGCCTCGTTTACTCTAGTTATTGCATCATCAACACAATTCTTTTTTTCTTTATCCTTTTCCAATGCATTAGCAACATACGTATCCCAATCACTATAATCAGAATTTTCTCGATGATCCAATAGATTATAATGTTCTTTAACGTAAGCAGCCATAAAATTCGTATACTTTTCCGCCCCATAAACATTACAATGGCCTTCATTATAGAAATCTCTTGAGAAATCCAAACCTATTTCATCATAATACTTATTACAGTTAATAAACCTAAATCCTCTATCTTCCACCATCTTTTCTGCAACATTATATGTTGCCATAGCAGTTTTAGTTACCCATCCCGGGGAGACAATAAAAAGAGCATTTAAATTGTTATCTTCGCAGAACGAAAGTAATTTTTCCATGCACCTTTTATTTCTATCTGTTAAGATTCCAATTTCATCAGTCTGATTGTCTGGATATGTCAAATGTTCATAATACATATCTACAAATTCAAATCCCTTATCCGTACTAGGAAGATTATTATTAATATACTTGAAAGAGTCCTTATTTAATGTATTCAATTTTGTATGATACTTGGCTAAATCAAAACAATATGACCAATAATCCACTGAAGAAATATTTATATCAGACATATAATAATCAAAACAATCTTTTATACACTCCATACGAATTGCAGAAATGTCAAGTGAATCTATTCCATTACGTAATCCGCCTTCATGATCCACGATTGTATCTGAATCAGAATTATCTATCTGCCTAAGATCAATTATGTAAAGGTCCGGATTCTGGGTTTCCATCGCATATTTCACATAACTCTTAAGCATAGGGGGCGATATAGCATTAGTAGCAAGATTATATGATGTGATTCCGTAATTCTTCCATGCCCTAAATGGTTCCCAGGCGACAAATGTCCCACTTGCTCCAACACATACAACATCAATGTTCTTTTCTTTCTTTATGCCCGTGATATGGTTTCTATCGTAAGATGTATTTCTAAACAGATATGTCAGTCTTGTTACAACAAAACAAACCAACAGAATAAAAGCTATCGTTTTTATTATAGTAAATATTGTCTTTCTTTTAGCCATTATATATCCTTTTCCTCAGGTCCTGCATACCCAAAAGCAGTCCAATAACACCAAGGTGATAATGAACTCTTTATCTATTACTTCTAATCTTCAAAAAAGTGTACTTTCTTGGTTATAGGTTAATCAAAAACATGTACATTCCATAATAACTCTTTTTACTATAAAAATACAATGGTAGAGCACATATATATAATAATTTATAACAAATTACATTTGAGTTGGAACTCTCACATCTCCAGTGTTAATACCATTACTGGAAAAAGACTTCATATAACAATATCTATTGAATTCTAATAGATTTGCATCACCAGCTTTATAAATGACCTATAAAACCTTTTTCCAGAACCAAACTCTTATATGAGGATCTTCCCTGATGGATGCTCATGAGGAGCAAACTTGAGGAATTGGTTTGAGGGTTATTTGTGAGTGTTTAGCCTTAAATAATAAAAAAACAGGATTGATCAACATAATCTGTTGTTTAATCCCGTTTCTTTTTTGAATGATCATTGTTTTTCTACCTTCTCGTATGATACTTCTGGGGAAAATACAACAAAGAAGGAGAATACATGAATAATATCACAGATATATTATACCTTGAAGATACCGACCTCTGTATAAGTCAAAGGTACCCTTAAGCATCAAATTATTTTTATAATAGTCCTTATTCTTGAACGCTCTAGTTATCACATCATGTAGCCCCTTGCCCTCATTCTTATGTACCCCTTAACTTGTAACAATCTCTTTATGCATGTAACCTAAAGTCCCGTCATTTTATACCAAGGTTTGAGCATGTCGGGACATTTACCCCCATGAACTCATAGAGTTCACACTGCTTTGCTGTTATCTCCGATAGATGATGTGCCTTTCCAGGCTGCTGATAATACTCAATAGTATCCAGTTCATCAAGTAATGACTGGATTGTGAACTTGTTAAACAGGCCATTTTCATCCATCTGCTTTTTGATATAAGACACCATCTGAAGTGCTATAAACTGAATAAACAGCTTGCCTTCAAAGTCTTCTTCTGATGCGACGGACATTCGTCGCATGGAAAGTCTTTCTTTGAGATTGCCAAAGGATTTTTCAATAAGATCCTTGAGGCGGTAGATGTGATGATTCTTGTAACATCCGGACAGGATTCTTGAATCATCATTGTGGTGATATAATTGTTAAGTATGATGGCGCGTATCCGATCTGGGCTTTTCTAGAGGTTATACCTTTTGGACGTCTTGTTTCGTTTTATGGTTTTTGCGCAGACAGATTTGCCGATAAGAATATGAAAAATAATTATTATAGGTTATTAACCTGTAAAGAAATACGAAATGCTTCTGCTCATAGTAACTGTATTCTTAATGATTTGAAGGCAAGAACAGCAAGCCATGATACCAATGCTGGAGTTACAAAGGCGTTGATGAGTATCGAGGGCATGAATAAAAATTTTAGAAAGAATCGAATGAGCAATGCAAGAATTCAGCAAATTGTGACTCTTCTTTATATGCACAAAGAGATTGTCACGAGTGAAGGCGTACATAAAAAAGCGGCTAAGGACCTTCAGGATGTGATCGCCAGGGCATTCAAGAATAATGATTATTATAAGAACAATCCTATGCTCAAGGGTACTTTTGATTTTCTGAAATTGGTTGTTGACAGTTGGTTTACTCCTGAGTAAAATACAAGTACAAAGAAAAAGTTCGACTTTTGCAGAGCGGCATTGCACATTGTGTGATGTTAGCTCTGTTTTTCGTTGTATAGTTATTCTTGCCTCAAGTTGGTTCCAATCTATTCTTTGGTCTGTCAGCCTTCACCATAATGAGCTATAGCAACTTATTGAGCATCCAACACCGGTGGCTTACATCTTTTTACACGGTCTATAATTGGATACAGCATTCTGAAGTGTAATCTCTATCTTGCTGTGGCTAAGACTGGAACATCCATCCTTATGATAACATTCTCCCGTTTTTGTAACATACACTATGGTTTCTCCACTTGCAGCCATCCCTGTATGTGTACCACGCTTTTACATAGAAGCCGCTTGCCGTCCATCCGTAAGCGAGATATATTGATTCGTCGTCACTATACGCCATATCAGGAATATCAGTAATGGGAGCGCATAAGCTATTATCGAATATAGTTGCAAGCTCTGGGATAGAGATATCCTGGATTATCGGATTAACATGACCTTCATGGGGCCTGACCCCATATGCCCTATGCCCAGCTTATCAGGCGGACGTTTGCAATCCGCTATATGAAGCGCCCTTAGCTAGGCGCACTGACAGGCCCAAGGTATTTATTGTTTTTATCATAGTCACAACCAAATTTGCAATTTACAGGATTATTTCTCTGTGGTAAACTTCTAAATCTAGGGTGTCACCAATTTTTGATGGTTGACGGTTAGCCCTCTTCTCGGAGGGACTGCGACCCTCCGTTTATATAATCTGTGAGTCAGGCATTTTATTATCCACACCAGAGCAGAAATAAAATAGGAGGGCTAAACCAATGGAAATAATCCTCGGAATAATCGCTGTGTTAAGCTTATGTCTTACCTGCTTTGCCGTTGGATACTCCATCGGCAAGGATATCAATAAAACGCAGAAATGACCGCCTAATCCCTGACAAAGATTGCTGAGCGGTCACATTTCTGCTTATCATAATTTGTTTGGGCTAACCGTCACGGTGACACCCTTTTTATTATTCTTACGCCTTAATCTTAGCATCTCGCCAGTCTGTTGTCAAATGGCAAAAATGCTCAGAAATTCAGTATTTATGCGTTGTTCATCCGTTTGTTAATAAACCTAAGCAATCCAAAACGCTTGTAATATTTTTGTATCATTATTAACATTTCCAAAATGGGGTCTGACCCCCGGTATAGTACCTATAGTACCCAGCCAAAACAATTTACCTGCTTATCAGTATAATTATTCACATTTTTCCAACGTCGTCATTATACCACATGCTCTGTAAAATACTTTCTCTGTTGCTCCCTCCAGGACAAAGGCTATTCCCCTTGTATACTCTCCCAAACTCAAACCACCTCCAAATAGCTCTCTAATATTTCAAATGAATCTGAGTCTCCGGATAAGAGTTCAAATAGATATTCACCTACTGAAAGCCCAAGATCACGTGCATTAGCTACGATATTTTTAACCTTATTCTTTTGAATTCTTCTAAACTCGGCTACACCATTGGCATTTGGAACACCGACATATATCTTCTCAGGTTTAAGGTATTGTACAAGATATGGAGAGTGGCTAGAAACAATAAGAGGTGCATCACCTAAAGCTTCATTGATTATCTCAAGCAAATTCTTAATCATTCGAGGATGAATGCTAGTCTCAATCTCTTCAACTCCAACTATTCCAGCTTTAACAAGATTTGCAACAAAAGCATTGGTTAGAAGCCAGATTGCTCTCTTTGTGCCTGTTGACATGTTAGCCATGCTGACAGGCTGATTCATAAATTCACTCTTCACAAATAATCTATAAACATGCTCTCTGATTTTGAACGGTATCTCTTTTTCCATTTCCTCAGGAGGCAGTTCCTTATCCCCAACTTTAACAGTAATATGCTGTTCCATATTCTGATCTGCCAAGGTAAATTCATTTAAGCCTATCGAGGCAAAGTCTGGAAACAACGTATATACCGCTTCCTCAAACAATTCATAAAGCTCCGGCTTTTTCTTTTTTAATGTAAACAAAGCTTTTGGAACATCTGCATCATCGAATCTTATAGAGTCTTCCTCATCCTCAATATATTCGAGTGGAGATGGCTGATATCTATCGCCAAGATCCAATGAAGAACAAACCCTAAAAGTAATGTCATGTATATCTTTAACTACACCTGAAATATCAATGTCATCCAAAAGAGCCAATACATCAATTGCCAGCTGTAGTTCATCTAGTTCAATCTTTCTATAGGCTACTGTGCTTTTGCCCTTTCGGTATTTTCCCTCGTTGCGCTTTAAGAAAGAATTATATCTGACGCTGGTATTTTCTCTTGCTTCAATCCATTCATCAGTAATCACTTCGCCAGAATTATCATCTCTGTGCCATTTAAACGAGAAACCGTATCTAACAAACTTATACTCCGCAAGCTCTTCATCGCAGAATTCCACCTCAAAATAATACTCATCATCCTGCATGATAGTACATAGAGGAATTCCTTTTATCCATGACATCATGTTTTTTCTGCCCTTACGTGACTCATGAATAAAATCAAAGCCAAAATCTATGGCCTCCATAAGATTAGCCTATCATCACAAATCCTTTACATAAATGTAGCTCCTACCCAAGCATTATTAATGTTACTTTTATAACAATGTTTAATTCATTTTTAAATATCCTCGTATTTCTATCAAAATAAAAAATGAATTAAACTTTTTGTGACTCATAAGTTTAATTCATTTTCATTAATTACTCAACTTCATCTAACATACCTCTTACTATCAGTTCAGAATAGGTAAATAAATCCTTATTATCCTTATTTTTTAATGGATCATCAACTATTGTACTTTCACCGGAAGACAGCCTGGATAACCAAATCCCATTTGCTACTGCAAAATAGTCTATGACTTCCGGGTTATGTGAAATCATCAGGCATTGTCCATTTTCTGATATCTCACTTTCTATTTCAGTACACCAGGGTTGTATCTCTCTAAGGGATAAATAATTATCAGGTTCATCCAGCAAAACTGTATACCCCTTCTTTATAAATCCGTAAAGTAGTAAATAAAGCGAAAATGTCATCCTTTCCCCATCCGACAGTTCGCTAAAACTGTAGGAACAAAGAACATCTTTATGTTGATACTCTGCCTCCAAACGCCTTCCAAATTGATTCACATTAATACGATATTTTCTTAAATCAGGGTATATTTCCTTAAGTGTATCCATAAGTTCAGAGTACACCTCCGGATCAGACTGAACAGCATATGCATATACCGATGCTATATTAGAAAAATTAACCTTTGCTCCTAATTCCTCATTTATAACAGTATCAACCATGGCCTTAGGATCTGGCGAGCAGAATATTATGCTATTTACTACAGATTTGAATCCGAAGATTAATGTATGGTTGTTATCAAACGGAGCATAGCTAACGCCTGATACTGATGAATCAGTAAGCACAGATGTCCCGGTAAAATCGTCATCAAAAAGGACAGCACTTCCTTTACTAAGCTGATATAATGTTTTCCCATCACAAGTAACCTTTTCCGAAATAATGGTACTTTGGTTCTTATATATATCCTGTTCTATTTCCACAACATAAGTAAACTTATGCGAAGTATCAGAAAGCCCTAATTCAAATGTCTGAATCTTGCTATTTGTCCACCTTGTCAATGTTAGAGGTGAAAAGAATAAACGCATAGCTTCTTTATTTCCCCTAATCAGTTCCAAAAGTGAAAACGTCAGCGAAAAGATGTTACTTTTTCCGCTGCCATTCTTCCCAAGAATAAGGTTCACCTGCTTAAATTCTATTTTAAAATTTACGAATGATTTGTAATTATTGGCATTTAAATAATCAATCATAGTTTATTCTTCCCTTCAACATATCCGATATTGCCATCCATCATACTCTCAAAATAATAGCTTATCATAATTATATAATCAGAATATCGTTTTTGAAAGGTACAATATACTCGTGATAATTTTTGAATTGCTTTTCGATTCGCTGAAGATGCGCACTTTTCCCTCTTCATTTAAACCGCCCTTTTATGCTATCTCACTTGAATTAATTATAATAAATTCTGCAATAGCCTTTACTAAAGGTATTTCCTTGTTCAATGCGCCTTCATCCCTATAAGGACGATATCGTTCCCGATTTTTCCCACTTTTGCTATGAATCAGTGCATTTCTAGTAAAATAAATCCTCTTCGAAATACTTGTGAATACTCCCTCCGAATCAGTCCATGGTATAATAGGTGCTCCTGCAAAGCCCACCTTATTATGCTGATAATAGTCTGTTATTCCAGCGTTGTCATTTTCAAGTTTATTTTTCAAGTCAGAAATATTTACATATTCCTGTATAACAAATTTGAGTGATTCTAATTCGTTTCCCTGACCAGTTTGATCATTCATATTCATTCTCTTTTTAACGAATGTAGCTAACTCATATACTTTATTCTCATTTTTATAAGAAAAATCCGGGTGCGTAAGCTTGTCAGTCAAATCCGAAACAAGTTTTCTTTTAAATATCTCATCATAAAAATATTCCATAATATGATAGAACGATATGTATTTAATATATTCATCCTTAGATGAACAAGCTATCCTATAATAGTCTACTACATCTGCAACATATTCCCTATGTGGTATTACATCTACATCTGAATCCTCTTTTCTTATACGTAGTCGCATGGGTTTTAATACAGAATCAATGTTTGGATATTCACTTATCGATGTGCCTGTCTTATAAATATATTCAAAAATATAAGCAGTTCTTAGTTTTTTAGATTTACATAAAGAATTATTATTGCTCATAATTTTAATAGAGTACTCTTTAATAATGAGTGGTAATATTTTTTTCCAATCTAGCTCTTTAATATTCTCATATCTGATAACATAACTTGCTCCCACCCTGAATTTCCTTGGCAAAATTTTTCTATCGCCATCATTTTTATGATAATCTATAAATTCATTAAGCAGATATATGCAGTATTCTATCGAACATATATCTATTTTATATATAATATTCCGTTCAGAATCTTCCGACTCAACCCAAAAATTATTACGCCTAACTTTATCATAATCCAGTTCTATAATAGATTCGTATATATTATTATCAATACATAATTCCAAACCATCTCTTTCACCTGAAACAACTCTATCATATATATCTTTTAATTCATCATTAAGTAAATAAAAAGTATCAGCTTCTCCATTTCCATAACCATGCAAATCAATTAGTACATCTTCATCGTTTTGTGTATCTAGCTTTTTTCCGAACCCTCTACAAATCATTTCCTTAATTTCATAAAATGAAGCCATTTATTTCATCCTCCTCTTTTCTATTTTGGTGCAAGGTAAGTTTAAAATGTATGCTGCTATCAAGCTCATCTATGACAAGTATCCTCCCCTGCTCAAATACTTCTATTAAATAGGACCAGTCACACTTGTACTGATCCTACTAAATCTCAGCTCCTCCTACACAAGGATAGGCGAGTAATTTAATTATATATTTGCTTTTGAGTATTTTATCTTGAACCAATTTAGAAAGCATATTTCCCCATCATTCTTTCATCTCCATCGCATACTTATATGAAATTTTCTCCAGATTAAGCGTACTCAAATATCCTTTTTCTTTATGAGAGTAATCAGAAATCTCCCTGGCAGACATCAAGCCAAATTTATTACATACAATCTCCAATACCTCCAGTTCATCCTCTGACAAAGAAGAGTATCTGCATTGATTAGTTCCATGCACTATCTCCCCTATCCCATAATGAGTGGCGACCTCCTCTATTCTAATATCTCCATTCTTTTCAATCAGTCCTAATAAAAGACTATATTCAGTCGGAACAGGTCCATAATGCTGATGAACATAATTCATTCCCGAAATGGATACGGTATAATTCCTAAAGAAATACATATCTGAATAAAACAAAAGCTTAAAAAGCTTTGTTTTGTATAAGTCAGTTATTCTATCCGCAAAATAGCAAATCATATTTGAGAATTTTTCAAAATCAAAATCCCTAAAACCACTATACTGATCTGGCTTAATATGAAGATAATCACCTAAATATTTAATCGAAAACAATTCTCTCTTTTCATTCTCATTATTTTTTGCTATTTTTTCTCTTATTGCATTAACGTCCCTTGGGGTCAGCTCTTCTTCTTTAATATCTAGCAATTCATCCATATTATCGGGGTTAGTCAACATACGCATAATATTGTTATGCGTATTATTCTGAATATCCCCTTTCTCATATCGAACGATTGTCGACTGAGAGCAGCCTATCAATACTGCAAGCGTACGTTGACTAAGTCCATACTTATTTCTAAGCTCTATAATTTCACTTGATGTCATCAATGCATGATTCTTCTTATACTTCAAAAAAGCTCTTTTTAAGTTTTCATCATCAAGTTTGAAATCAAATATCTCTTCCCCACAATCCTTGCAAACTTTTACATTTGCAAGAATTGTAGTATCCTCTCCATGTACAGGATATGTTTCCTCTTTGGATATAATCTCATAGTTCTTGTGATTACATTGCCGATTACCTTTATTCATCATACTTCCTTTATAATATAAATTAATACCTAAACACTAATGGGCGCTCCGCCTCATGAAACGATAGCACCAACATATTGTCATTTACTTTATGAACTATTTTGATATATATATCAATTTCATTTATTACGATTCCAAATTCCCAAACGCAGTCCTTTTCTCCAGTATCCCTATCATCTTCCGGTCCGCTTAAATAGTTCTCATAAGTAAGCTGTCTTAAATATGTCAAACATCCTGTCGCTGTTATTCCTAGTTTTGCGAACAAATCCATATTTTTTTTACGATTTGCCGCAATTTCTATTTTATCAGGGTCACTCAAAAGCAACTTGATTCTCACAAGTTCCAAATTTATGACCCATTTTTCGGCAGGAGGCGGTAAATTTTCTATCATGTGACACCTCCTCATATTGTATTTGTTGTAATGATATCATATAATATCAAGCAATTCAACATCTACTATTTATTGATATCTAATCCATCTCAAAAATATTAAGCGCTGTTTGACTTCCCCAATCAAACAACGCTCTTACTATAGCTTTAATTGTTTTGTCGTAGCTAGCGTAAAGTTTTTGTAGGATTAATTGAAAAAGGGGATTTCCTTCATGATATAGTTGATATTTGGGTGTGCAAGCCTAATAACAACTGAATGGAGGAGTCCCCTTGTGTTAAATAGTATACAGCATTTTATTGAGAATGGAGTACCAAATCTTCAGAAGGCATCAAAAGATTTCTCGGAGAATCCAATGGACTTTGCAGGATTTGTAAGCAGAGTGAGGAATGAAGCATTACAGATGGCATTGGACTACATCTCAGAGACACTTACAACCTGTAACCAGATCCTTAAAGACAGCCCTATTAGAAGAGAAAAATGGGAAGTGGTAAGGACAGATGAGAAAACCCTGATCACATCAATCGGAAAGGTTGTGTTCTCAAAGACTTTATTCAAAAACAAAGAAACCGGGGAAAGAAGATATCTTCTGGATGACATGCTAGAGTTTGATCCTCATGAAAGAATGTCAGAAGATGCCATAGCACAGCTTCTTTCAGAGACAGTACAGACTTCATACCGCAAAGGTGGAAAGGCTGCAAGTATCCTTGATGAAGTAAGCAAGGAAACTGTAAAGGATAAGATTCATGCGTTGGAGTTCCCTAAAGAACAGAAACGCAGAGGAAGAAAACGTAAGGTTGAATATCTGTATATAGAAGCTGATGAAGATCATGTATCTCTGCAGTTCCAAAAGAAAAAGGGTGATCTTCAAGTCAATCAGTATGGCAGAAAACTCAATGGAATGATAAACAAACTTATATATGTTCATGAAGGTATCGAAAAGGATGCGCCCAAAAGCACACGCCATCACCTCGTTAATGCCCATTATTTCTGCGGCGCATATGAAGGTAAGGCTAACAGTGATTTATGGGATGAGGTCTACACCTATATAGATAACAACTATGACATCAGCAGTATCAAGAGAATATATCTTGGTGCAGATGGTGGAGCGTGGATAAAAGCTGGCGGAAAGAGAATTAGTGGAATCACTTATATACTCGATGAATTTCATCTTAAGAAGTACCTGATAAAGATGACCAACCACATGAAGGACAGTGCCTATGATGCCAGGAAGGTTCTGTCAGAGACTATCAGAGACGGAAGTAAGGAAGACTTTCTGTCTGTAGTCGATATGCTTGAGTATCATGCTGAAAATACCAAGGAAAAGAAGTATATTCAGGAAGGCGCATCATATATCCTTGAAAACTGGTCTGCTGCAAAGATCAGGCTGAGATACAGAAGAATACCCGGATGTAGTACAGAAGGACATGTGAGTCATGTCCTTGCAAAAAGAATGAGTATGACTCCTATGGGATGGAGCCGTAAAGGCGCAGACAGAATGGCCAAGCTGAGCGCATATGCATGGAACAAAAAGGATATGCTCGAATTAGTGCGCCATCAGAAGACCATACTTCCTAAAGCTGCGGGTGCTGAAGAAATAACCACAGTAGTTGCAGAAGTTAGAAATACAATGCACAAGCAACCGGTATGGGGAAAATACTACGACAGCATGCAGGTAGAGCTTAGTGGCGAGATGAAGAAATGGATGAGCATAGGAATGTATAACTACATCTGGAAACTGTTCTAAAAGGTAGCCAGAGGCTGACGCCTCTGCCCTTGAATAAAGTGCGCTGGAGCGCACAATTATCCTTGATCTGCTTGACTACAGACTATCTGTCAGGAAATGTCTGTCAACCCCAAAGCCGCTACGCGGTGCGCTCTGCTCAGGGTTGACTGATATTTCCTGACAGATAAAGTAGTCAACAAGCAGACCAAGGATTAAAAATGACAGCCTTGAACTGTCATCTTACCAAGCGATATAATGAGTAAGGTTTGAACATCTGAACTAATCACAGGGGATATCCACCCTTTCAAATCCTACAGTAAATTTACGCCGTCTTTGTCGTATTTAGTTTTTGGCTAAAAGTGAAAGTGTGATATCATTGGATTTATCTGGTGAATTATTTTTCTATTAAAATTAGGATGTTGAAAATGGATACGACAGCAAATGTAGTTACTGACAGAGTTTATACAGGGGGACAAATAGCCAGTATTGGTTTTGAACAGCAAGATCTGGTTGGCATAAAATATGCATTCAAGTACCTGGATGCTGAAAATGGTCTGGATGAAATATCTTTTGAGACGGAAAATGATTTTGTTATCGTCTTAAAGGATTCTACTAAAATAAGTGCGCAGGTTAAAATAAAAGCTTTATCAATTACTCTCATTAAATCATTGCAGAAGGATTTAGATCTTTCTCAAAAAAATATAATAATTGGTTCATATGAGGATGAGGATTTTAGAAATCTACGACAAAAAAAAGAAGCTGTGATTGCAATGCTTCAGGGCAAAACCTTCGAAAAAGATAAAATAATGGCTGGTTGGACAGAGCACTGTAACAGACTTGGGTTGGACCCAAACTTCGTCCTTTCTGTAGATTTTGATACTGTAGATCCAAAAGGGAAATATGACAACGCTATTGGAGCCATAGCAGCATGGGCAGATAAAAGGAAAATGATAATCGATGCAAATGGATTGCTGAAAGACCTGGAGGTACATGTAAAGCACTGTCGTTGTAATCGAGCTAGCTTATCTGAAAAAGAAATAAAAAATATTATTGCTGAGCATGGAACTGTGAAATATGAAAGTGGAATTATCACTCCTTCCAATAATCTATCATAAACCAAGCGTTTCATTGCATTTATCCACCTTTCTAAGATGATTTTACATTTTTACAAGCGAATTTCTAATAATCTCACACATTTTTACGAGCGAAAAATTTTTATTTTCTACATTTTTTCAAATGAATAACTTAAACTACCTGTACCATTTATAATATAATAGTAATGTAATTATTCACTTTTCTACAAAACCGGAGATTTTTCAATGATAAAAATCAGTGGTATGTGGTTCAATCTTCTGACTCTTTGAAGGAATGAAAAAATCCACAGCTAACACAATCAAAGGAGGCTCTATCATGACAGAATTCGACAACAAAGCAATGTACAAGCTATCGTATGGTCTTTTTGTATGTACTGCGGTTAATGGTGAAAAGAAAAACGGCTGCATCATCAATACTGCTATTCAGGTGGCTTCTGACCCGAATAGAATCTCTATTGCTGTAAACAAGGCCAACTACACTCATAACATGATAAAGGAGACAGGCCTTTGCAATATATCTGTTATCAGTAAAGATGCCTCTTTTGACCTGTTCAAGCACTTCGGTTTCCAGTCAGGAAGAGATGTGGATAAATTTGACAGCTCATTCCCTGCCTCATCCTATGCTATAGCTGAAAATGGTATTCCCTACATCACTGCCGGAACCAATGCATATTTTTCTCTAAAGGTTGAAAAAGAAGTAGACCTTGGTTCTCACACTTTATTCATCTGCGAACCTACTTTTATGACTGTGCTATCAGATACTTCTTCCTGCACTTACGAGTTCTATCAGAGTGACATCAAGCCAAAGCCTGAGAAAGTGGGTACAACTCCAAAAGGAGAAACTGTCTGGAGATGCCGGATCTGCGGCTACGAATATGTTGGGGAAGAACTTCCTGATGATTTCATTTGTCCAATCTGTAAGCATCCAAAAGAAGACTTTGAGAAAATAGTACGTTAATATGACCATAAGAAAATAGCAACTAAGTGGCATTTATTTACCATTTAGTTGCTATTTTTATAAAAAGCTGTTTATGATACTTTCTTCTTATCAATGATCAACAGCTTCACTAAGTCTGTTTCTAATGTCCTCTACGCTCATCCACTGTGTGTTATTACCTGAACTATAGTAGAAGTCATCTGCTACTTTCTTACCCTTCGGGTCAGGCTGCTGTCTGTCGTTAAACACAACCTGAGGATAAACAATATAGTGCTTATCAAATTCATAAGTAAAGGGGGCATCCTCTACTGTTACCATGCATTCGTCAAGCTTCTCACCGGGTCTTATTCCAACCTCAGTTGTAGCAATTCCGGGATACATAGCCTCTGCAAGGTCCTTAACATTGAAGGAAGGAATCTTACTGATAAAGGTTTCACCGCCCTTAGCTTCATCAAGTGCCTTGAGAACAAGCTCAACACCCTCAGGAAGGCTGATCCAGAAACGTGTCATTCTGTAATCGGTTATGGGAAGCTCCTTCTCTCCATTTTCAACAAGTCTCTTAAACAGCGGAATGATAGAACCACGACTACCTGCTACGTTACCATATCTTACTATTGAGAAGTTGATATCCTTATTGCCTGCATAGGCATTAGCTGCTATGAAGAGCTTATCAGATACCATCTTGGTAGCCCCGTAGAGGTTAACAGGATTAACTGCCTTGTCAGTACTAAGTGCAACCACACGCTTTACACCTGTGTTAAGAGCTGCATTTATAACATTCTGAGCTCCGTTTACATTGGTCTTGATTGCTTCATCCGGATTGTACTCACAGGCGGGAACCTGCTTAAGCGCAGCTGCGTGGATGACATAATCTACACCTTCCATAGCGCGCTCCATACGGGCTGCATCCCTTACATCACCGATGAAAAATCTCATCTGATCTGCATGCTCTCTATATACCTTCTCGTTGGCCATTGTGAACTGTTTATACTCATCACGAGAATATACTATTATCTTCTTAGGATTGTAATGTTCAAGTAAATACTCTGTGAAGCAATGTCCGAAAGAACCTGTTCCTCCTGTCACGAGTATTGTTTTATCATCTAATCTCATTTTCTACCTCTTTTATATATCTTGATTAAACTAAATCTAAATTATTGTAGCACATAATTTGAATCACTTTCCATACTTTGATAAAATATGTTGAAAAGCTTGGCAGATACTTAATCTGTATCTGCCACCAATTTATATAAAAAAGAGGACATTATATTATGGATAAACCGGCTATACTTGGCGGAACACCAATCCGCAAGGACAAGATATATTACGGATCACAGTGCATTACCAGCGAAGATGTTGAGGCAGTCTCCAAGACTCTCACAAGTCCCTTTATAACCTGCGGTCCCAAGGTTGATGAGGCAGAGGAGAAGCTCTGCAAAATCACCGGCGCAAAATATGCAATCGCCATGACCAATGATACTGCTGCACTTCATGCAGCCTGCTTTATTGCAGGAGTTGGCCCCGGGGATGAGGTTATCACAACACCCCTTACCTTCATGGCCAGCGCTAACTGTGCATTATACTGCGGTGCAAAGCCTGTCTTTGCAGATATCAATCCTGAGACCTATGAAATAGACCCTAAGAGCATAAGGGAGAAGATCACAGATAAGACTAAGGCTATAGTAGCTGTGGATTATACAGGACAGGTGGTTGAAGCTGATGAGATTAAAAAGATCTGTGAGGAATACAACCTGGTATTTATCGAGGATGCAGCTCACTCTATTGGTTCTAAGTACAATGGTAAGCCCGTTGGCTCTTTTGCGGATATCACTACCTTCTCATTCCATCCTGTAAAAACCGTTACAGCAGGTGAAGGCGGCGCTCTTCTTACCAACAATGAAGAATATGCAAGAAAAGCATACCTATTCCGTTCCCATGGCATGGAACATGACCATTCAAAATTCATGACTCCTGCTGATGAGGATAACGTAGGTATCTGGTACTATGAGCAGCAGCTTCTTGGTATGAACCTCAGAATGACTGATATTCAGGCAGCTCTGTTATCAAGCCAGCTTGATAAGCTTGACAGATTTGTTCAGAGAAGAAAGGAAATCGTTGAGAAGTATAATGCTGCATTTGCCGATGTTCCTGAAATCATAGTCCAAAAGGACATTCCGGAATCAGACTCCTCAAGGCACCTCTACGTCATACAGCTTGACCTTGATAAGCTGACCTGCACACGCCGTGAATTCTTCGATGCCATGAGCGCAGAGAATGTTCAGTGTCAGGTTCACTATATTCCGGTGTATTGGATGCCCCTTTATCAGCAGATGGGTTATGAAAAAGGTCTATGTCCCGTATGCGAAAAAATATACAGCAGAATAATGAGTATCCCGCTGTATCCTAAGCTTACAGATGAGGATGTTGATGATGTAATCGCAGCTGTTAAGAAGCTTGTTAATTATTACAGAAAATAAAAAAGTTGAAGCCGCAATCCGATGGGTTGCGGCTTCTATCAATATATAAGTTTTTCTATTTTAACCTAAAGTCCCGTCATTTTATACCAAGGTTTGATCATGTCGGGACATTTACACCCATGAACTCATAGAGTTCACACTGCTTTGCTGTTATCTCAGATAGATGACCTTTTCCTAGCAGTTCCTTTCCAACAAGTTACAGTATTCTTCATAAAATGCTCCAAAACTAATTGAACACGTTCTTTTCAATTCTGCAATATCCGTTTCATCAGCTATTTTACAAAAATCTTCTGCTGTAACATTATAGTCTGAATACTTCTTATCAGATAGTTTTATTACTCGATCAAGCACATTCTTAGGATAATTACTTCTAGGATCGTTCTTACTCCCCCACAACAGCTCTGGTCGTCCGAGATAACTACTTTCTTTTATATTTATGCTCAAAGCGTTTTCAATAGCTCTTTTATCTCCAAGTATCCATGCCTCTATCATACGAAGAGCTACCATTGGAATAGCATCAACATCTAATAACGTCAATCCCTGCGCAATCTCATCATGAACCTTCTGAAACTGCCGTTGTGCTTGTCTCTCATCATTCTGTGTATGCGAATCTTTATCTGCATCACAATAATAAATACCATGATTAAGATTATTTTCTTTGATTTTAATTGCAAATTTTCTAGCTGGTATAGCCTTACCTTCTAACCCACGCATCGATCTATGAAGTTGAACTCTTTTTATGTCTTCTCTTTCAATGGGATAAAGTTCAATAATTCTATTCTTTTCCTCAGCTATCTTGTTTATATATACAGCTATTGGTCCCCAATCCCATTCATCTGTCCCATATTTTCTCTTACCATAGTCGGTGCTTCCTTCACCCGTTACAGCTATCTTAATCACATGCTGTTCCATCAAATGTATTCCTTCTCCATATCTGTATTAAGAATTATTTCACCTGGGTACATGTATTCCATCTTTTGTCTAAACTTTTCATTATTTAGTACTCTTTCTGATGCCGTAAAACCATCTTTTTTTCGATATATAAGTATCATATCTTCAGGATCTACATAGTCCATAATTACCGTACTATGCGTAGTTATTATCATCTGCATATGCTTCTCTTTGCATGTATTTGATAATAGTCTGATAAGTTTTTCAGCATACTCAGAATTAATACCATTTTCTATTTCATCAAGCATAAAAACCGCGCCTGGCACAGATATCTCAGAAATTGCTACAAACGCTAATAACCTAATCATTCCGTCGCTCATTTCTTTAGAATTAATCTTTACTGTAGCATTCCCAAATTGCTCTTCTGCATTTATCTGTGTCCATCCAGGCTGACCTTTGGTCTCAGTACTAACATCCGTAATCTGACTATCTAAAAGCCACCTGACTTTGTCCATAAACCTGTTTTTCTGTTCGGTATTCATTCTCTTTATAACCGAAGGTAGATTTTTACCATTTGCCTCAATAGTATTTGAAATCCCTCTACTACTAAGACGCATATTCTCTGGCGTAAGTAATTCAAAGGATTTGATCTTATCTAATTGATCTATGAGCAACTCTAGCCTGTAATCAACATCATCTGTATTTCTTAAATTCTTAAGAATAGAAGAACTTAATTTTAACCCAAACCAATTTTGGACATTCTGAGGATTCTTATTTACAGCAACTTTCACATAATTACCGCTACTACTGTATTCCAAGAGGATTTCATCATCTGCAACTACCCTTTCAGAGAACAAAGTTATTTCATTTTTCGTTGTATATGCTATTGCAACCAAATTCCATTCAATTATATGTTGTTTTCCTTCACTATCAGGCAACATAAAATGAACATCAAAATACAATCTATTTGAATTACCAAGCTTGGATTTTACACTTTCTACCCTCCAGCCTCGACGTTCTAGCCAAATCCCAAAGTCATCTTTTGTAGAAGAGCAAATAAAGTCTATTGCCTGCAATACTGAACTTTTACCTGTGAAATTTTTACCTATCAAAACAGTCAGATCATTAAAATCTAATGACACATCAACTAATGACTTGAAGTTTTCTATGTGTATTCCAGTAATCATCTCTATTCCTTTCGTAAACTATATTATCTATTGAATTACTCCCTACTTTTTTGAACCACCTCAAAGTGTAGCGCCTCTCCTATCCGCAAGAAAACACCCTATCGTACTAAACATCAATACCTCCAACGTCTCCCTATAAGGAATACATAGCACCATTCCTACTGCCATAATTACCACAAACAGTATTGCTTTTCTTTTTTCCAGGTCTTCACCCGTTTTAAGAAACAGCCTGATTCCAAGTATAATCATTACAGCAAACAGCGCTTCCTTCATAAGAACCGACACCATTCCATTATTGCCCTTAAACAGGCTAAGGGATATAGCACCTCTTCTTATCATTAAGAAAACTGAAATAGCAGATAAAAGTCCGCATCCTGCCTTTACCACCTTGCTCTCTACAAACAGTAATGAAATAGCAGTAAAGATTATCAGCATTCCCAGTTCAACCGCACTATCTGTAAAATACCCGGTAGTCTTATCAAGTACTACCTTTGCAAGGTTAAGTATTGTAATCGCAAGAAGAAATATCCACAGCTGTCTGAAGGCATCTTCCCAGAATTCTTTTTCTGTAGCTGCCAGGCAGTATCCGGTGAGGCCTAGTGCAAACGTAAGAATAGCGATTTTGACATTCGCCATGTCCCTGGGAACAAGCGCATAATATAGTGCATACACAAGCGCGTATAAAGGAAACATCCAATACTTTTTTATGCCCTGTATCATGGCTAATATATTCTGTTTCACATCTGACAATGCAAATACTATGAGGGCGAAAACAGTAAGCAGAATTGAGCTCTTATCATTCTCCAGGAATGTAAGGAGCATGCTTATCACAATCCCTATTACAAGATATCCGTCCCAGGCAATATCCGCCTTGTTCTCTTTTATATCTTCTTTCAAATTGTTCTCCATTAATGCCTGGTATAGCCGTCGATTCTTACTTCTTTTTGACGTTCTTCCAGTTCTTCTCTCTCGATTCTCTGCCGCTCAGTTACCGCAGTGTATTCATCCAGTACTTCTTCAGCATTACCATCTCGTCTTACAAGTCCCTGATCGATCCAGATTGCTCTGTCACAGACCTTAAGGATCTGCTCCTTGGAGTGGGATACCAGAACTATGGTTATACCTTCACCCTTAAGCTTGGCAAGGCGCTTGAAGCACTTTTTCTGGAAGGCTTCATCTCCAACCGCCAGAATCTCATCAATAAGGAGTATATCTGCATGCATGTTGATGGCAACGGAGAAGGCAAGTCTTAAGTACATTCCTGAAGAATATGTTCTTACAGGGTTATCTATATAGTCCTCAAGCTCTGAGAAAGCGATGATGTCATCGATTCTGGCATCTATCTCTTTTGCTCTTATTCCAAATATGGATGCATTGATGTATATGTTCTCTCTGCCGGAGAGGTCAGGATGGAAGCCTGCACCAAGCTCTATGATACTTGAAACTCTGCCGTTTTCAGCGATTGTTCCCTCGTTTGGTCTAAGGATCCTTGTGAGCATCTTAAGGGTTGTACTTTTACCGCAGCCGTTTCTTCCGACAAGCGCTACTGCTTCACCCTTTTTTATATCGAAGCTTACGCCTCTTAAAACTTCTTTTTTCTTATATTTATTTCTGCCGATATTTATTATACGTTCTCTGATAGTATGTGCCTTATCCTCATATACCTTGAAGAATTTGTGCACATTGCGAACTTCTACGGCATTCTCAGTATTTTCTACTTTATTCATTATAATTCCTCCGCGAAGTCGCCTTCTACTGCAGCAAATATGAGCTCTCCAAGAACAAATGCTGCGATTGCTGCTGCCCATCCGATAATGGTGTAATTAAGGTCCGGCATCTTTTTATAATACAAAATAGCATGATAGCTCTGGATGACACTGGTCATGGGATTACAGAGTAGTATGGTCTTAACCCACTGAGGAAGCTTGTCCATATCGTACATGATAGGTGTTCCCCATATCCATGCCATGAGGAGGATTCCTACGATATACTCCATGTCTCTGATGTAAACTGTTACTGCAGAGAAAAATACTGCAAAGCCAACACAGAGTACATATTCCATGAGCATTACAAAAGGGAGGTACCAGATGACAAGGGGATTGATTCCCACTCCTCCGCCTATTACAAACAAAAATACAATGATAAATGCCAGAAGCATGTTTACAAATTTCGCTGTTACTGCTGCGATGGGAAGAACTTCTCTGGGGAAATATATTTTCGTAACCAGGTTACTTCCACCTATGATACTTCCGGCTCCCTGGATAAGTGAGTCGTTAAAGAAGGTCCAGGGCACAATTCCTGCAGTAAGGTATATGTAGTAGTTTTCAATTGTGCTTGGGAAAATCACGCCAAACACGAATGTGTAAATTCCTATCTGGAACAGCGGGAACAGAAATGCCCACAATATTCCAAGGACAGACTTCTGATATCTGCCTCTTAAGTCTCTTTTTACCATGCTATATATCATATAGCGGTATTCAATAAGTTCTTTAATTCTATAAAACATCAGTTAACTCCTCAGGGTGTAATGTCCTGCTCTATTACACTTTTCGCTGCTTCAAGCGAGAAGTATTTCTTAATAAATGCCTTACCATTATCAGACATTTCTCTCAATCTGTCCATGTCTTTATATAATTTGCAGACTTCATCAGCAAACTCTCTGGCTGTCTCCGCTACTATCATGGTGTTTTCTTTAGTAGACATGCCCTCTGCCCCGATTGGTGTTGTAACCATTGGAATCTGGTAGTAGGCCGCTTCTACTATTTTGCCCTTTACACCTGCTCCGAATCTAAGGGGCACGACTGCAAGTCTGCACTGCTTGTAGAGCTGTACCAGCTTTTCATCCGATACAAAGCCCTCCAGGATGATGTGGTCTGATGCCAGCTGCTGTACCTCTTCCGGAGGATTACCACCTACTATGTGGATCTTCATGTCAGGGTATTCTTCCAGAATCTGAGGAAAAATGTCCCTTACAAACCATTTGACGGCATCAACGTTTGGCCTATGTCCAAAGCCTCCCACAAATATAATATCCTGCCTCTTACTAAAGTCCTTGGGGATATCGTTTTGCTCCTCTTCATATATATAAAGAGGTATATTTCTTATGCTGCTGTTCGGAAGCTTTTTCTGTAAGTAATGCTGTTCATAGCTTCCCACCACATGAATTACGTCTACGCTATCGAATATTTTGAACTCGATTTCTTTCATTTTCCTGGACTTTTCAAGATGTTTTGCGTCGCCGGTTACTTCATACTCTCTGTGTTCTCTTATGTGGTATAAATCGTGGGCGAAGTATATAAGCTTACACTTGCAATGCTTTTTAACAGCCCCCAGGTATTTCATGGTGATGTCCGGTCTTTGCAGGTATACGTAATCAAAATACCTGCCATTTTCATAGAGCCAGAGTTCCCAGTTATTTCGCATGAAGTTACCATAGAGTACTTCTATGCCTTCCTTTTCAAGGGCTGATTTATATGGCTCCTCCGGAAGGAAGGGATCTGTCAGGAAGGTTACCTGAAGTCCCATGCGTGCAAACTGAAGGAGGTACATGTATGTGCATCTTCCGCCTGCATCCTTATCATAGTGCGGTAGTCTGTGATCTATGACAAGTATGTGCTTTTTGTTTCTGCTTCTGTCTCTTGCAAGGAAAACTTCCTGTCCGTTGGGGAAGTGGTTTCTTGTGAGTTCTTCCTTCCACTTTTCGTAGAATTTTTTGCCGTTTTCTACCTGGTATGCCTTTAATCCGGTGGATGTGTCTGTTCCGTTGGATTTACCCTCGAAATGTACCACTACGGATTTGGGCTGGTAGATTACTTTATAGCCGTGTTTTCTTACTTCGAAAGCCAGGTCTGTGTCCTCGTAGTAAGCGGGGGCATATCTGTCATCGAAGCCTCCTATTTCCTCCCAAAGACTTCTCCTTATCATTATCGCTGCGCCGGAGATATAGTCTGCTTCCTTCACATAGTTAAACTGTGAGAGGGATGCATTCTGGCCGTTGCCGTAGTTCCAGGCGCTGCCATCCTGCCAGAGGATACCACCTGCTTCCTGGAGCTTTCCATCGGGATAAATGAGCTTGGAGCCTGTCATTCCTACGCTTTCATCATTTTCCATTATTTCGACAAGGGGCCTTAGCCAGTCCGGCTGTACCTGAGTATCGTTATTAAGGAAAAGAATGTATTTTCCCTTTGCATGCTTTGCTGCGTTGTTGCAGTTTCTAAGGAATCGCTGGTTCTCTGAGTTCCTGACGATTTTGATGTTGGGGGCTATTGAGTTTAAGTCTGTGGTAAAGTCAGTTGAGACATCATCTGCGATGATGATTTCGTAGGTAATTGCTGATGTTGTATTTTGCGCGATGCTCTTTAAACAGTTGTAAGTGTAATCGAACTGGTTGTATACGGGTATGATAATAGACACCTCCGGATTTAAGCATTCGGGGATGTCTATCTTTTCATAGTCTTCTATTTTTTCATGACTTGTGTAATCCAGAAGTTCGGGAATTTCCGAATCCTCATCGATTCCGCCAAGTCTCATTTTGTATGCATTGAGCTCCCACTGAATCTGTTTTATTCCACCCTTTTTAAATGCGTTGTAAAGAATCGAGAGGTTGGTGGGATTTATTGCAGATACGACTTTTATAGGCAGCTTTGCAATGTCTGTTATTTTACTCATAATTTCTTCTTTATATTGATTTGCTTATTTGAAACCCAGAATTATTTCACACAGTCCCTGCAGCTTCATATCGATATTGAAGTTTTCTGCTATGAAGGTTTTGCCGGATGTTCCAATCGCCTCTGTTTTATGTGTGTCATGCGCCAGATCTATTATAGCATTTCTATATTCTTCTTTTGTCTCGCAGTGCAGGTAGTCTTTCCTATCTTCAGCATATATGCCTTCTATTCCTATATTGTTGGTAAGCACCGGAACACCTGCGGACATGGCTTCCAAGACTTTTACCTTTATTCCTGCTCCGAGTTTTAATGGCGCCACAAGACACATGGCTTCTGACAGGTACGGTTTTATGTCTTCTACAAAGCCGGTGATGTTAATGGGGCTACCTGAAAGCTGTGCGTTGTATTTATCCGCAGCTGCTATGAGCCTGGGATGGGGCTTTGATCCTACTACATCTAAAGTGCAGTTTTCATCCTTAAGAAGTGGCATGACGTTCTCGATGAAATCGATGACACTTTCGTAGTTCTCTACGCGGTCCATCGCTCCGTAGTAGAGAAGCTTCCCGGGGATAGGTTTTCTTTGTACATCAGAATAGTCTTCGTAGTACAACGCGCAGGTATATATTTTATCCTTATTTATTCCGTCACGGATCAGAAGGTTTGTGTCCTTCTGATTGAGGGTTACTGCAAGGTCACAGTTTTTAATTGCAGTAAGCTCTGCCTGTTTTAGGCCGTTGTAAAGGCGCTTCCAGGATGCTGTGGGATTAGCTTCGTACTTTCTCTGATATCCCAGGTATGTTACGTCCTCTTCTATTATGATGAACTTTGCGCTGGGGAATAGTTCCTTCCACTCCGGCAGGAGCAGTCCCATTGAAGTCCAGTGAAGAATCACGATGTCAGGGTTTCCGCCTGCTGCCTTGTATTTTCGTACTCTATTACTCAGCTGTATGTGCTCATAGAGTAGGAGCTGCCTGTAGTATCTGGTCCAAGGATTAAGGAGCGTGAAGCCGCTGACTATTCGCCTTACGATGTAGTCAGCCCTTGAGTGGTCACGGTAGTAGATGTCTGACTTTATACCGCGCTGCTCCAGGTCCACATCCTTGCGCTCTTCTTCGTAGGCCAGCCCTATGAATGTGATATCGAATTCACCTGTGTTATTTATGTAGTTTAAGTAGTAGTTCATGTTCTTGCCGCCCGCGTGTCGCACCTTGGAGTAGGGGACGTAGGGAGCAAGCCATAGGATTTGTTTTTTCATTTGTTCACATTTTATTACATTCTTCCATCCAGGAACTTACCAGTCTCCTTATGATTGAAGTTAGGAATCATCTCGTTAAAGAGATCAATGAGCTCTGACCTGTCCCATGATCCTCTGCTTCTCATTTTAGCTATAGCGTCAGAGAACATGTCGAGCTTAGCGCCATCGAATCCAGGCTGGTTCTTGATGATACCGATAGATTCAAATCTGTCCATATCAAGTACTTCGTTATCTGTGTAGAACTCCTCGAAGTCCTTCTCACCTGTAGTATCGCTGGCAAAGAAATATACAGGATATTTACGGAGTGCCTTGAGCTCAGCAACTCTTTCTCTTGCTTCCTGCTCTGTTGCGCACTGTACAGGCTCATAGCCGAGGTTTTCAAGGTATTTCTCAGCAATGCTGCTGAAGGTTACAAGATTAAGCTCCTCATCAAGCTTAGGGAAGTAGATGTCTCTGTTTTCACCGGTAAGGCATGACATAAGACACAGCTCACCTGACTCCTTGGGCGTTACGAAGTATCTTCTAACATCATTAGGTGCTGCTATGGGCTGATTCTTCTCAATTCTTCTGTTGAAACCGTAGAGAAGGCTTCCGTCTGAAAAAGCAACGTTGGCAAATCTTGCTGTTGATACAGGCATTTCCTCACTTCTTCTTGCAAGGAACATCTCCATGATGCGCTTACTTGCACCCATCATGTTAACCGGGTTAGCTGCCTTGTCAGTAGATACACAGAAGTATTTCTTTGCCCCCATCTCATGAGCCATTTTCATTGTGATATCTGTGTTGAAGATATTAGTGTCAATCATGCGCATGAGAGTGTAAGGATCCTTCTCAGAACGCACATGCTTAAGGGCTGATGTATTGAAGATGTAATCATATCCACCGATGCGTTTTTTCTGATCTTCGATGAAAGCCTTGAAGATATCACTTCCGCAATCAAGAGCGAAGGTTGCAAATTCACCTGTGCCGTAGCCCTTAGAGGATCTGATGTCTCTAACAAGCTCTACCATGTTGTTCTCAGATATATCTACTACATGGAGCACCTTGGGATCTCTTGCAAAGAGCTCTCTGCAGATAGCTGAGCCGATTGTTCCTGCTCCGCCGATTACAAGGAATCTGGAATTCTTTATGATTTCTGAGAGTTCCTTCTCTCTTGTAAATATGTCATTTTCAAATAAGGGCTTAGTTCTGCCCACCATAGCTAAAATATTATCGCTCATTAAATAAATCTCTCCTTTGTTTTATTCACAATTTATTCATGGTGCCTGGCACCTTTGTGTGTTAGTGCATTAAAGTGCCGAGCACCTATACAGTGAGTAAGGTATGAAGCAGTGCTTCATACCTTACTTTTTACTATCTCTTATTCAGCTTTAAATTCTTCCTTGCCAACTCCGCAGAGAGGACAAACCCAATCAGCTGGGAGATCATCCCATTTTGTTCCGGGAGCTACTCCGTTATCCGGATCGCCTGCTGCCTCGTCGTAAACATAACCACATGTGCCACATACATATTTCATAGAAATAATCTCCCTTCAGGTAAAAAGAGCGTCACAATAGTTAACGTACTTATTATACCATATTTTCAGGTTGTATCGTTTCCTTCTTTTTCATCAAGTCTCTCCTCAAGTTCGCGTACCCTTTTCTCTAAAAGTCCCTGGGTCTGGATGAGCTTGGTGATTCTGCCCGCCTGGCGTGAGGCGATACTGGTAAGTGACAACACCAACATGATTAGGAATCCGATTAGCAGAATAAACAGACCGTTCATGGTTCCTACAATCCCGCATAGATTAAGGAAATATACGAGAATCATGGGATTAAGAACAAGTATCAGAAATACCACACCCGTGAAAAGCCACAGCAGTGTGTATTTCATATTCAGTTTCCTGTGTTTTAATAATGAAAGTATGATTACAAAGTAGCTGATGATCGCGACGATGAGCACGATCGTCAGTCTTGTAGGTATTATCTGATTCATGGTGTTCTCCTGTGGATCTGGTAATTATCTGCGTATGCCATAGCTTATGCGGCACACTATAATATCCATGGTAACTTTTATCATATAGTAGATGGATCTCTTGAAGTTTATGGAGCTTTTTCCGGTCTCACGCTCACGCATGATAACCGGGAGTTCCAATATCTTCTTCCTTCTCATCACGGCATCCATGATAGCCTCGGGCTCCGGGTAGTCTATCGGATAGTTATCTGAAAATACGTCTATAAAGAATTTATTCACTGCGCGGAATCCGCTGGTCACATCCTTAACCCTGTAGAAGCACAGCACAGTAATAAGTCCGCTTAAAAATCTGATTCCCATGCGCCTTGTGACAGAGCTCTGAAAGCCTTCTTTGTTAACAAATCTTGATCCAATGACATAGTCAGCTTTTTTCTCAAGGATAGGTGCGATTATCTGCTCAATATAAGCAGGGTCGTGCTGACCGTCACCGTCAATCTGCACTGCGATCTCGTAGTCCTTCTCCTTAGCGTAGCGATAGCCTGTCTGAATAGCGCCGCCAATTCCAAGGTTGATCGGGCAGTTGATGTGGTTAAAGCCTCTCGCCTTCAGTATCTTAGCTGTATTGTCAGAAGAACCGTCGTTTACCACCACATAGTCGTACTGCGGATATCCGGTTGTAATCTCATCTATGATGTTCTCTATATTTTCCGCCTCATTATATGCGGGAATTATTATTAAAACATCAGACTTTTTCTTTGTTTCCATTTATGTACTAATTCCTTCAATTATTCTTATATACAATATAGCTGCTGCCGGACAGCTCCGGAATAGTGTCCAGTCCGGTTTCTGATAGTGGGTTGCTGCTATTTTTATTTACAATATAAAAATCTATCTGCTGCGGTGTATAGATTGTTCTCCAAATAGGCTCAGTCAGTATGCCCTCTGACACCTCCTCAGATAATATCATGTATTCTCTGTCCGCGCTCCTAAAGTAGAGATCATACACCTTTGCTTCCTTGGAAAACTGGCTGTCATCCACGAAAGCAACATTTGTAGTCTCAAGGCGATACTCCTTAAAGTAATCGTCAATTAACACCATCTCGTCGATCAGTTCCTGGTCTACATGATAGGTGTCGTATACGTTCTTTAATCCGAAAACTATATTTATAGCTGACAGGACAAGAGTACCTGCAAAAAATATGCCTGCTGCCTTTTTCTTATCTGACTTCCCTACGAGATAAAAGAGTATTATTCCCACTGCAAAAATGAGAGCGGTTGTCACTCCCACCGGGTAAAAGGGCTTAATATTAGGTATGAGCTTCCTGACAGGATAACAGTAGAGAAGTGCTATGTTTCCGGTGGTACAGGTGTTGTACACACCCTTATACACAAGCCCCGTCGCAATCATAAAGGGCATCAGCAGCTTTAAATCTCTTCCCTCGATTTTATCATCATTGGACAAGCCTGCAAAGAAAATACAGCTAAATGGTACCACTAATTGTGACACATATCTCAGATGCACTGCCGGAACTGTTTTTCCAAAGTCCTCTCTCGCAGTGACTGTCACTGTGATAACAAGGATAGATCCTATAAATAAAAGGAATGTGTATAATAAAAACTTCCTGACTTCCGGGTTGTATTTTTTGTTATTTATAAGGGGCATCAGCACCGGCAAAACATAGAACGCCAGGGTGAAGGCCGCAAGGTAATAGATTATCGTGTATAGCAGATATAGTAATTTGTGGCAATCTGCGTAATACGAGAAGTTCAGCGCTCCTCCGATTATGTATGTGTTGGTAAAGCCGCCAAAGAACAGATATCTAACAGTAATGTAGCAAAGAAGCGCTGCGATTATAAACGCGATAATCGCCACAGGCTTTTTTAAATTCTGTCTGCTGCCTTTTTTCCCAATCCCCGAGAGTATCTCCGTCGCCACATAGCTTAGCGCCAAGCATATTCCAACTTCCTTGGTAAAATAAGCGAGGATTAAAAGCGCAAGTACTATCAGCTTATATCCTGTTTTTTTATATTTATAGTCTAAAAGAATAAAGTAAAAGCACAGGCAGGAAAGCGGAAAGAACAGATTCTCCGACATGAAGGTTCCTGAAATCACTATGTCCGGCCAGAATGCCGAAAGCACCGCAGCCATGATGCTATAGGTTCTGCTTACGTTTAGCTCTTTGCACAAGAGATAACTCAGGATGATCGGCGTCGACATTAGGAGCGAGTTTATCAGCATAATCACATGGACTCTGGCTGTTATGTCACCGATCAGGAAGGTGGGAAGCAGCACAAATGAATAGGCCAGCTTGGAAAACTGCAGGCTGACGCCGTGCATCTGAAGCTCTGTCCCCTCAAACATGCTCTTTGCCAGGTCGTAATAGACCAGCTCATCGGCATAGGTCTCCATGGCCTTACTATAATTCGACAGTAGGAACAGCAGCATCGTGTGTATTACGAACGCCACTGCAAGTATAGTCTTTTCTTTTTTATCTAAACTGATTCTTTTCCCCATTTTCAGCCTTTTTATCCAAGCCCCTCTTTGACAGGTACTCAAGGTACTTCGGATTGATGTCTCCGGGCTTTCCCTCTGCTTTTATTTTGCCATCGGAGATCCAGATGCACCTGTCGCATATTCTCTCTATCTGCGCCTGATCATGGGATACCAGGACAATTGTGGTTCCGCGCTTAAGTATTTCTTCAAGCTTGTCGAAACATTTTTCCTGAAAAGCAGCATCTCCCACCACCAGTATCTCATCTATCAGCAGTATGTCTGCGTCCACATTTATAGCCACTGCAAATGCCAGGCGCATGTACATTCCGGAGGAGTAGGTTCTCACCGGGTTATCTATATAATCTCCAAGCTCTGAAAACTCGATGATGTCGTTCAGTCTAGCCTTGATCTCTCTGTGCGTCAGTCCGAAAATCGCAGCGTTTATGAAGATGTTCTCTCTTCCGGTCATGTCCGAGTGGAACCCGGCACCCAGCTCGAGTAGGCTCGACACTCTGCCATGCATTTTTATAGAGCCTGAGTCAGGGTATATGATTCTGGTCAGCATTTTTAATGTGGTACTTTTCCCGCAGCCGTTCTGACCGATCAGGGCAACTGCCTCACCCTTCTTCACCTTGAAGCTGATGCCGTCTATTACAGAGCGCATCTCGTAGCTTCGCCTTTTTTTGAAAAGTGATGCTTCCTTTAAGGTAAAGCCCTTGTCGTAATACACTCTGAAGCTCTTTTTTATATTGTCTACTTCTATGGAATATTCTTCCTGCATTTTTATCTCCGAAAAAGTCTGTTTATAAGAACTCTGCAAACTTTATTTTCAGTCTGTTGAACATGTGCCAGCCAAGGACGAGGAATCCAACTCCCATGATGCAGGCTATTGCCAGGGTCTCGATCTCAGGCACCTGCTGATAATATAGGATGTCTCTGTAGGCCACGATCACTGAAGTCATGGGATTTAAGTAAAATAGCTTGATCAGGTTCCCGGGTATCATGTCAACGGAATACATGACCGGGGTCATGAACTGCCATGCCATGGTTATGATGGATAGCATGTATTTTACATCTCTAAGGTACACTGTCCAGGCGCTGAATATAAGCACCAGGCCCAGAGCCAGCGAGTATTCTATCATCATGATAAGTGGCAGGTACACAAATACCACAGGGTTAGTAATTCTGCCTGCGACAAGAAGCGCGATGAACACGATGATGAAACACAGCAGCATGTTTATAAACTGACTGGTCACATATGAAATCGGTATGACTTCCCTTGGAAAGTACACCTTTTTTATCATGTCCTCTGTATCCCTCAGGCACCCGCAGCCTTCGCTAATACAGGTTCCAAAGAAGATCCAGGGAATCAGTGTGACGAATAAAAAAAGCGAGTATTGCTCGATGTTGTTACGGAGGATAACAGAAAACAGGATTGTGTAGACAATCAGCTGAAACAGCGGGTTTAGAAACGTCCACAAAAATCCCAGAGCAGAGCCTTTGTATCTGCCTCGGATGTTCCTGTGTATCTGGGTAAAAATCATTTCCCTGTAGTTATATAGTTCCTGCAATCGTTCTATGGTTGAATCCATTTTTAAATCCTTGTTACTTGTATATGGTTATGCCTTCAAGCTGTTTTTCTTTGAAAATATCGTACTGCTCTTCTACAAACCTCTTGAGCCTGTCCTTAAAAACGCTCTCGTCGAACTCCATGGCGTGAGCTCTTATTTTTTCCTTATCAAAGGTCATCCCCTGGAATCTGTGGATGGCTTCCAGCAGGGATTCCGGTGTGGGTTCATCAAAAAAGATTCCTGTCTCATTCTCTATTACAGTTTCAAGAATCCCTCCCTTTCCAAGGGCTATGACCGGCCTTCCACTGGCCTGGGCTTCAAGAGGGGTTATTCCAAAGTCCTCAACTCCGGGGAATATGAGGGCTTTACACTTAGCGTAGTATTCTCTCAGCTCCTCATCCTGAACAAATCCAAGGAATTTCACAGTGGGGCCTGCCATGGCTTCCAGCTTTTCCTTCATGGGTCCTGTTCCTATGACATAGAGTGGCAGATTTTCTTTGGTGCAGGCTTTCACAGCAAGCTCGATTCCCTTATATTCCTGTAGTCTCGAAACACAAAGATAATACTCTCCCTCAGTATCAAGGGTGTGAAACATGCTCATTCTGACAGGGCAATGGATAACGTAGGCGTCTCTTCTGTAGTGCTTGCGGATTCGTCTTGCCACATTTACCGAATTTCCGACAAAAACATCCACGCGCGCTGCTGCCACATAATCCCATACACGCATGAATGTCATGAAGTAAGATATCATTCTGTTTTTAAAAGCACCCTTGCCTTCCAAAGGTCCGATGTAGTTGTGTCTCTGCTCCCAGGCATATCGCATGGGTGTGTTGCAATAGCAGATGTGAAGGGTATCAGGGCCAGTTATGACACTTTTCCCAACGCTGGTACTGCTGCTTATGACGACGTCGTATCCGTTCAGGTTGATGCTCTCCATGGCCGTTGGCATGTAAGGAAAGAGCTTTCTGTGGTTGAGCATTTTCCTGTTGGTTTTCTGAAGGTGAGTCGTCCTAATGTCTGCGTCGCGAAGTGATCCTCTCATGTTCATCCGATTACACATGGATGTGTAAATTGGTGCATCCGGGAAGACCTCATGCATATTTATGATAACATTCTCCGCACCTCCCATGAAAGGAAGCCAGTCATGTACGATTGCTACTCTCATTATTATTTGTTCCCTCTTGTCCTGGGGTGTTGGCAGGTGTGTGCTGTTAGCGGGATTGTCCTGTGCTAATCGCCGCGACTTTTGGTGTTAATTGATGGTTTTAAGTATTGCCTGTGCCGTTGTTCTCCAGGAGTATTTATTTAGATAGTATTCTTTTAAATTTGGTTTGTTGTTTTGTGGTTTGTCTATTGTTGCGTGGTTTGTCGCCATATGATCTGTTGTTGTACTATCTGTCGTTATATGTTCTGCTATTGTGTTGGCTGTGACTATATGATCTGTTGTTGCACGGTCTGTCGTTATGCTGTCTGCTACTTGCTCTTCAAGTTTTTGGAAGTCGAATTTCTCCGGGTTCTTTGGATCAAAGAAATAGCACCCTTTTGTATATATTTCCCTAAGGGCCGGTATATCCGCAAGCGCTATGTGTTCATTGCCCATCGCTATGGCTTCCATGGGCGGTATTCCAAAGCCTTCATATAATGAAGGGAATATGAATGCCTTGGTATTTTTGTATAGATTCTTTAATTCTTCATCCGTTATGTAGCCGGTGTATGTTATATTTGGTAGTTTGCCCGTGGTTACTGTTGTAAATGAGCTATGGTGCCTGGCACTTTCTATATTGTCGCTTTTGGTGGGGCTGGCGCTTTTTCCAGGGTACCTGGCACCTGTTATGATAAAGTTTTTGTCCGGATGTAGTCGGGCAAGCTCTTCTATAAAGCTTTGGTTTTTGTGAATGCTGGCACTGCCTACACTAAGATAGTAGGGGGTGTCGGTTCCTGGCACTTCTTCCATGGGACCTGACACCTTTGTTTCCTCTATGGTACCTGGCACTTTTTGCACATTGGGCATCTCTATGGTGCCTGGAACCTCAAAATGTTCTGCTGAATTCCCTGCTATTGTGATTCGGTTTTCATCAAGGCCGTAGTAGCTCATCAGCTCGTTTTTACTAAACTGTGATACCGTGATGATTCCTTTACATCTGAGCAACGTCAGCCTGTATCCGATTCTATATAACAGTCTAAAGCTCAGCTTATAAGACCTGGAATATCTTATGAAAGATATGTCATGAGCAACTACATAGTCGGGGCGAGTAAGCGGCGGAATTCCTGCGAAAGTGAGTATGCTCCCGTTTTTCCTTGCAGCAAATCCCGGGAGATCTATCTGTGTCCATAGATTACCTCTCCTGCCTCCGACCACTTGTGTCTGAATGTTTCTAAGCGTTAGATTTGTCTGCAATTCTTCATCCGGAACAGCAAGAATCACCTCTCCCGGCTGTACCAGCTCATCTATCTGCTTGATCACCTCAATGCCATAGCGCTGCACGCCTGTGATCTTCTGAGTTAATATTTTCCCATTCAGAATAAGCGGGTGTGTTTTTGAAAAGCCATATTTTATTTGGTTATCTTTGTTTTGGCTATTGTTCATGATCCGACTTTTTTCATATATTCACGACATAACTGTCACTGTTTAAACATAGGTCATTTTAGCACACTTTTCATATCTCGCCCATGTAATAACGCATTAAAAAAGCTGAATGCGAAAAACATTCAGCTTAGTGTCTGATATTCAATTAACCACATCTGCCTTACGCACGACGAAGCGTAGCGGGACGAAGTCTTAGATGTGAGTCAAAATTCCTGGTGTGTGACTCAGCCGCCTCAGCACCCTCTGTACTCTTAAGCTCACTGGACAAGCTGGTGAGCATCTCGCGAAGAAGCGATCCTGTTCCACTGTAGGACGAGATCACGTCATCTGCAAGCTCGCCGAAATCAGAATTCTCCAGCAAGGTCTTGTAAGTTGAGTAATTGCTGATAGCACCAAGCGTGCTGTCCTTCAACGAACTGAGCGTTGATGAGCCATCCTCATCCTCTGAACCCACTGCAAGTTCGGAAAAAAGTCCGGACGTAAAATCTGCCTTCTCAGTCAGGGAATTCTCAAGTGAATCCTTCATCATCGCCGTGTAAAGGTAATTCTGAAGAATCATATTGCTTCTTGCTTCGCCCTCAAAAGCGGCATCTGTGCCTGCTCCGGCTATGCCAACAAGCTTATCAACAGCCTCGTCCGACAGACTCGTTGCTACATTAGATGACTGCTCATCCGTAGCCTTCGTCAGCAGTCCTGCCGTGGTCTCGAGCACTGAAGTATAATCCCCCAAAGCGCTGTCACCTTCTAAACCATCAGTTCTTCCAGCCTTCATCGCTGATTCTAAAATTGCGGAAAAGGTGTTAGCTCCCGCAAGTGAGCCCGTATCCTCAAGCGAATCAAGTGAACTGCCTGTATTTAGCAAGGTAGACACACCCTTCAAAGCAGTATTCCCACCAAGTGTACTTCCCCCAAGCGCACTCAGGGATGTTAAATTACTGTAATTTGAAACTATAGAAGACAGATAATCATAGTCCATGACTCACCCCAACAAACCTTTCAAACACCTGATCATCTATGCTCCCCAGCACAATCAGGCATTTGGTGGAAACATGACTTCTTACGTGCAAGATCGGATATGCGCGCAAGAATCTATATTATTTTCACCTCCCGCACCAACCACAACATGTTGTAGTTCGTACTCGTTTATTATACCATGGATATGGTTTATATCAAAGAAAAAACTGCACTTCTTTTCATTCTTTTTTTATTACATTTTCCGAAATTGTGTTATAATAGGCGACGGTAATGTCAAATGGCAGTGAGCCGGTTTCCGGCAGCTGACCTTTTATGGAGGAGAAAATTATGAAAAAGAAGACTATTGCAACATTATTAACTCTTGGTCTTGCATTCAGCATGATCGGATGTGGCGCAAAGACTGAGCCCACAGAAATCGAAGCTACAGTAGATGCAGCTGAGGGTGAGTCTGTTGAGGCTGAGGACGCTGCTACTGAGGAGAGCGCTGAGACAGAGGAAGCTGCTGATGCTGAGGAGAGCACAGACGCTGAGGAAACAGCTGACGCTGAAGAGAGCGCTGATGCTGAAGAGTCTGCTGACGCTGCTGAAGGCGATGTTATGAGCCACGATGATTACGTTGCTGCTGATCTTGATTCAGAGGTTACAATCGAGACTTATGTTCAGGCTAAGCAGGGCTGGTGGGAGAACGAAGGCGTAGGTAACGCTACATTCTACACACAGGACGAGAACGGTGCTTACTTCCTTTACAATATGCCTTGTTCACAGGAAGAGTATGACAAGCTTGCAGAAGGCACAAAGATCAAGGTTACAGGCTACAAGTCAGAGTGGGAAGGTGAAGTTGAGATCACAGATGCTAAGTTCGAGATCGAGGACGGAAGCTATGTTGCTGACGCTGAAGATGTAACAGCTTTACTTGCTGATGATTCACTTATCGAGCACCAGAATGAGTTTGTTTCTTTCAAGGATATGGTAGTTGAGGCTTCTAAGGATGCTGACGGAAACGATGTTGCTTTCCTTTACAACTATGATGGATCCGGTTCTGAGGGCGATGACCTTTACTTCAACGTTTCTGCAGACGGCCAGACATATACATTCACAGTAGAGTCTTACCTTTGCGACAAGGATTCCGACGTTTACAAGACTGTTGAAGGTCTTAACGTTGGTGACACAGTTGATATGGAAGGTTTCCTTTACTGGTACCAGGGTGTTAACCCTCACATCACAAACGTTACTGTAAAGTAATTGTGGGATTGGATTTGTTGAGACGCCATCTTCGGATGGCGTCTTTTTTGTGCTTTGGGGCAGTGTTGTTTGCAGAGGTGTTGCTTGTGGAGTTGGTGTTGACCTGAGGGAGGTAGTGGTTGATTAGAGTCGACGCCTGCGGGTGGTGTTGGCAGGCGGGAGTTGGTGCCTGCGCGAACAAATTAGGTCATAGACGTAGCGGGGTCGATTACTCTGGGGACGCGTGCAACCAGAATTGTGGATGCAGCCTCTTTAGGCGTAACAACTATTGTTCTTTTCTGACGGCTAGGTAACCGATGCCAATGAATATCGCCTAATCGACGTAACTCCATTATTGTCTTTTATTCCTGTCTTCAACCAGGATTTATAATTGTTCGCGAGTAGACGCAACTCCTCAATGAAAGTTTTTTCCGCAGGGTAACCAATTGATTAATTTGATTGCGAGTAGACGTAATGCTCACCTGTTGAAATCACCCGCGATTGGACCAGAAAAGGTGTATGGATCAACATCGGATGAACGATGGATCTGCTATCAATATTTTCATTCAACCAGTTGCGCTCGATACGCTTAAATCGGTTGATGTGCGGGATGAATGTCCAGGAATGATGTGCGTCAATCCGCGAACAAATTAGACCATAGGCGTAATGGTGCCAATAAACATGGCATAAGCGTGCAACCAATATTATGGGATTACCCCTATCGGTGTAACACGACTAAGAAGGCCCCCAAAAAGTTCAACCAGTATGAATACAAATCCTCTAATAGACGCAAAGTGCATCTAAAAGCAATATTCAAGAAGCAATATGCTTAGTATTACTCCCAACCTATTACTCTCAACATTATTGAGAGTATTCTTATTCTTCCCCTGCAATGTTATGCAACTCAGCCAATTTTTGCCTAAGAACATCTTTTGGAATTAATTTTTCCTTTGCTTCGTAAATCATTTTGAACTATACACGTCATCACAATAAGTAATGCTCAATAAGTCTTCTGACCTGCTTCATGTTAAGTGGCTTTTCACTTGTCTCTCTTGTGATTATCAGATTGTCTCCCAAGAATATTCCATTTTCTTCATAGCAATCAATTTTCTCTAAGTTCCTCGTAATATATTCAGGATCATCAAGAAGTCCCAGGTGTTCCCAATACACCACTTTACGTCCTGGCATTTTCATAATTGTGAAGTCAGGGTAAACCTTCTTGTTTCCCAGAAATAAAGGACACTCATACTTATAAGAAATACCTTCTTTATTTAGTGCATTTGCAATCAGAACCTCAGATTTGGATCTGACTCTCTCACCACAATCTGTGTAATGCTCAGCTAAGTCTCCATCAAAATTCAATGGTTCATAGGGTTCTGCAAGCCATTTTTCCACAAACACTTCATCCGGAAGAAAATGCGGAGTAATCAGAATTTTTCGACCGTAGATCATTTCATCGTAAACATGCTCGTAGGTCTTTTTTGGCATTGCTTTTGAATAAAGCGAAAGCGCCTTCATCTCATCAGAAAGAGCCTTTTTGACCTGAATCTCATAATCCCTCTGTGCAAGCTTCCTTGCTTTATCCAGATTCTTGCGACGAATATAGGTACCACTTGCATCTTTGCCATCCTTGCGAAAATAATAATAAGGCTTACCTTTCTTGGTGATGACCTTTAGCTTACCTTCCGGCATTTTCTTAAGCCTATTGTCGCATTCTGTAAGAACAGCATTTAATTCTTTTTCTCTTTTTTCAAACTCGTTTTTAATGTTCATTTATTATCCTTTCTTTGGGTATGTTTTGTAATACGCAAAGCTTTTGAATATGCCATGAACACTGCAAAACTCCATTCTGATGCGAATGGTAAATAATAATTTCTGCAGTAAACAATTGCATAATCACAGAATTTGCGCGCAATTTATCAAAACAAATGAGAGCTATGCGCATAGTCTCTTTGCTTTGAATGAACGATATTATTGGTCTTGAAAATGAAATGGAATCATGTGGAAATCACAAGATAGTTATAGACCGATATTTAATTAGTTTTCCCTGATACAAGAGAATTGGATGATATCACAAATCATATCGCGTGTCAAATATGCAAATAGCATTCATGTTATGATTTTTTGTGTCTGCCTTGCGGGATATATTGATAAGCTGGGGTTACGTCTAGTCGCGAACAAATTTTGATACTGTCTGAACACCTGAGACGCTGAGATTTTGTGATTGAGTCTGAGGCAGGATTTGTTCGCGAGTTGGTGTAAAGACTTCCACTATGTTTTTCCCGTGAGGTAACCAAAAGAAATAATTGTTCGCGGATAGACGTAACTCCTACCGGCAGGGATCACCCGCAGTTGGATCGGAAGAGATGGATTAGGCAATACTGGATGAACGCCTGAAAAGTTCTTAGGAGTTCTTATGGCGTTCTTAGGGTGGCAGTTCAACCTGCGGCGCTCGATAAGCACAAACCGGTTGATGTGCGGGATGAATGTTCAGGATTGAGTTGCGTCTATCCGCGAACAAATTAAATCTTAGGCGTAACGTAGCCAACCCCCCTGACGCTAGCATTCAACCGATAGTACTTGATATTCTCTAACCGGTTGACGTGCGGGATGAATCTTCAGGAATGAGTTACGCCAACCCGCGAACAAATTAAATCATAGACGTAATGGAACCAACACCCCCGGCGCTAGCGTTCAACCAATAGAAAAACAAGTTCGCTGATAGACGTAACGGCCACCAGTACGTAACCTCCGCGAGGCAACCACAAAAAAGCAAGTTCGCGGATAGACGTAACAACCGCCAGTACGTTACCTCCGCGAGTTAACCAATAGAATAGCAAGTTCGCGGACAGACGTAACTACCTCAAAAAAGCCCTCCCCGCAGAGTAACCATCTCCAAGAATACCAAGAATACCAATAAGCCAACCAAACACACCCCTTAAACATATGGAAAAATATGAAAAATCTGCTATCATGTATAGGAAAAGTCAGTTGTACCAAGGGGGGAAATATGCTGAACATCAAATGCGATCTGCATACACATACACTTTACTCAGCTCACGCCTACTCCACGATAGAAGAGAATGTCAAAGAGGCTGAGAGTATAGGCCTGGAGCTTCTTGCAAGCACCGACCACTTCAGTTCTATGGTTGTTGCTGAGGATGAAGACCTCAGATCTTATCAGTTTTTCACCAATCAGGGGTGCTGGAAACGCACCTGGCATGGGGTTAAGCTCCTTAGAGGTTGCGAAGTGGACATCGTTTCACCCGAGGGATATCTTTTCGGAATGGGACTTCCCATAAAAAGATCAATCGTAGGCGACCCCTATAAGGATGACAAGGACCTTTTCACAAGAACAACGGAGCGCCTGGACTTTATCATCGCCAGCGTTCACGGAAAATGGGGGCTTCAGGGAATTAGCAAAAATCAGGCAACAGAGATGTATATCACTGTTCTTGAGGATCCAAGAATCCTTATGCTCGGTCACATCGGAAGAGCGGGAATTCCCTTCGAGACAGATGAAGTCCTGCTTAGAGCAAAGGAGCTGAATAAGCCTATAGAAATCAATGAGCACAGCGTAATCTGGAGCGGCGACGTGGCAGACAGATGCAAGGAAATCGCCGTCAGATGTGCAGAGCTGGGGACATCGATCTGCGTAAACACTGACGCTCACATCGCAACAGATATAGGAAGATTCCCAACAGCAATATCAATGCTTGAGGAGATCCATTTCCCGCAGGAGCTCATCATGAACCGCGACAGCGAGAGCTTCCTTGCACAGTACTATGCGGCCGGATTTGAGAAAATAGATTTTGACGCAGAGATGTAAAAATATTCAAAAAGGATACTGGGGAGTATGAAAATCGTTTTAGAAAATCTCACAAAGAAATTCCCAAAGATAGATAAAAAAATAAAGAGCGAAGTCATTGCTGTAAACAATTTCACTCATGATATAGAAGACGGCAGGCTGATCGGACTTCTTGGTCCTTCAGGCTGTGGAAAGAGCACGGTTTTAAATCTTATAAGCGGCCTTGAAAAGCCCACCTCCGGAAAGATTTTTTTCGGAGAGGATGACGTAACCGAGCTTCCGCCTGAAAACCGTGGAGTCGGACTTGTTTTTCAGAATTATGCACTTTATCCGCATTTAAATGTAAAGGATAACATCAAGTTTCCTCTTGAGAACCTTCGCGGAAAAGATAAACTCACAAAAGACCAGATGGACGCAAAGGTCCTGGAAGCAGCAAAGCTAGTGCAGATTGAGAATCTTTTGGAGAGAAAACCCGCTAAAATGTCAGGAGGTCAGCAGCAGAGAGTTGCAATTGCAAGAGCACTGGTAAAGCATCCAAAGGTCCTTCTTCTCGATGAGCCCCTGTCCAATCTTGATGCAAGACTTCGTCTTCAGACAAGAGAGGAATTAAAGCGTATTCAGATTGAGACAGGAATTACCACAATTTTCGTAACTCATGATCAGGAAGAAGCCATGAGCATTTGTGACACAATAGTTGTCATGAATGAGGGACGCATAATGCAGCACGGCGCGCCTCAGGATGTGTATGATCATCCGGAAAACCTCTTTGTTGCGAAATTCCTTGGGACTCCTCAGATAAATGTGTTTAAGGGCGAGATCTGTGACGGCGGCCTTTTTATAGGAAAGGATAAGGTCATGGACGTTAAGCCGGAAACGGCATCCGGAAATGCGCAAAAGCGAGATGTCTACGTGGCAGTGCGCCCTGAAGGATTCGTTGCTGTAACGGAAGCGGAGTCTTCTGAAGAGAATCTTCTTCACTGCGATTTCATAAAAATGGAGGTCATGGGCCGCGATACCAGCATTATCAGTAACCATGAAGCCTTTGATGGAACTGTCATCCGCGCAATTATTCCATCTGACACCAGACCGCAGTTTATCAGCGGCGAAGTGAGCTTTAAATTAAAGCCGTCAAAGGTGCACGTTTTTGACGCAGAGACTGAAGAAGCGATAAGGATTTGACAACCAATGAATAACAAAAAACAGACATTAACCGCATTGCTGTGCCTATTGCCGGCGATCATATTTTTAGGAATTTTCCTGGTCTATCCCATGATAGACGTTTTCATATATTCCTTCGAGGAGGGCTACAACTTCGCATCACAGAGCTACTTTGGACTTGGAACCTACAACTATTCCTATGTCCTGCACGACCCATATTTTATCCAGGCTCTGAAAAACACGTTCATTATCGTACTTATCACAGTGCCGCTTTCCACAGCGATTGCACTGATTATTTCCCTTGCTCTTAGCTCCATCACGAAGCTTCGGGAACTTTTTCAAACAATCTATTTCCTGCCCTATGTGACTAACACGCTTGCTGTCGGGCTTGTTTTCATGATCCTTTTTAGGAAAACTGCATACACTGACGGAATGGTGAACGCCCTGATAAATCTTTTTGGCGGAAAAAGCATTGATTTCATCGATGGCCCCTACGCCGCTAAGATGTTTGTCATGTGTTTCTACACAATCTGGGTGGTGCTACCCTTCAAGATTTTGATTTTGACAAGCAGTCTTGCGTCTGTTGACCCGCTTTATTACAAAGCGGCGCAGATTGATTCCACACCTAAGTGGAGGGTATTTACGAAAATAACCCTGCCGATGATTTCGCCCATGATCTTTTACCTTGTGATCACAGGCTTTATAGGAGCGTTCAAGGCCTACAGCGATGAGGTTGCACTTTTCGGAACAGACCTTAATGCAGCAGGAATGAACACTATAGTCGGCTACATCTACGACATGCTCTATGGAAACAGCGGCGGTTACCCGTCATATGCATCGGCAGCTGCGATCATACTGTTTGCGATTGTTTTCACCATCACAGTGATTAACCTTTTGGTTAGCGAGAGAACGGTATATTACCAATAATTTGAGGACGAAAAATGTCAGACAATCAGGATTTTGAGAAAATTAAAGCAAATGATAAAGCAAGGAAATTAACCAGTGGTGTGGCGCGTTATCTGCTTCTCACGCTCTGGGCGCTTATAGTACTTTTCCCTTTTTACTGGATGATACTAACATCCTTCAAAAGCTACAGCTCCTACAACGGTGAGTACGTTCCAAGGCTCATTATTACTTCGCCGACGGTGCAGAATTACATCAGTGCCTTTACGGAAGTTTCCCTTGGCAGGTATCTTGTTAATACATTTATTTTTACAGTTGTAACAACGGCGATCATGCTGGTCATCGTGGTGCTCTCTGCCTTCGCATTTTCAAGATTGGAATTCCCAGGAAAGAACCTTGTTTTTGCGATGTTTTTATCCCTGATGATGATTCCAAACGAGCTCGTAATTATCACCAATTATGTGACGATAACCGACCTCGGAATGCGCAATTCCTTCCCCGGACTGGTGCTTCCGTCTGTGCTTTCGGTTTTCTATATCTACCTTTTGAAAGAAAACTTCGAGCAGATACCGGATGAGCTCTACAAGGCTGCAAAGGTGGACGGAACCAGTGATATGAGATATCTTCGCCGCGTCATGATTCCAATCGCAAAGCCCACGCTCATCACAATCACCATTCTTAAGGTAATCGAGTGCTGGAATTCCTATGTGTGGCCTAGGCTTATAACTGATGATGCCAACTATTTTCTTGTGTCTAATGGAATCCAGGAGATTCGCGAGAACGGATTTGGGCGTGAAAACATCCCTGCCATGATGGCTGCGGTTGTGGCTATTTCTGTGCCGCTTATGATCTTGTTCCTTATTTTCAGGAAAAAGATTATGGAAGGTGTTGCAAGAGGAGGCACGAAGGGATGAAGAAAAATATACATATTATAGGGACGATTTTTGCGTTACTATTTTCTACTACGGTTTTGACTGCTTGTCATGGAAGTAAAGAAGCAAAAGGCTTTGAGATACCCGAAAATTTTGATGAGTCGAAAAATTATGAGATTACCTTCTGGGCTAAAAATGATACCAATAAAACCCAGACAAAGATATACGAAAAAGCGATCAATAATTTTGAAAAGCTATATCCAAATATCGATGTAAAGATTCGTCTGTACACAGATTACGGTAAAATTTATAATGACGTAATTACAAATATCTCCACAGATACTACGCCAAATGTCTGCATTACTTATCCTGATCACATCGCAACTTATCTGACGGGAGCTGATACGGTAGTACCTTTGGATGATCTTTTCGCGGATGAAAAATATGGACTTGGCGGAGCAGAGCTAAAGTATGATGCACCAAAGCAGGATGAGATAATTCCTGAGTTTTTGAAGGAGTGCAGGATTGGCGAGAACCATTACGCTGTGCCTTACATGAGGTCCACAGAGGCCTGCTACGTCAACAAGGATTTTGTTGAGAAGCTGGGATACGAGATGCCACAAACCCTCACCTGGAATTTTGTGTGGGAGGTTTCTGAGGCAGCTATGGAGAAAAATGAGGACGGAACCTTCAAGCTAAATGGACAGAAGGTTTTGATTCCTTTCATTTATAAGTCAACCGACAATATGATGATTCAGATGCTAAAGCAACAAGGGGCTGACTATTCAGATGCCCAGGGCAACATTCTTCTTTTCAATGATGTGACAAAGCAGGATCTTAAAACCATCGTAGAACACGCTAAGACAGGTGCTTTTTCAACCTTCAAGATTTCAGGATATCCTGCAAACTTCCTAAATGCGGGGCAATGCATATTTGCAGTGGACTCCACTGCCGGATCCACCTGGATGGGCACCAATGCGCCGCTTTCTGACATCGCTGAGGATAAGGTTGTTGACTTTGAGACAGTGGTTTATCCTGTTCCACAGTTTGTGGGACGAGGAGCTTCTGATATGCAGAGAAGAAGTGATGGTACTGCAAATGCTGGCGCTGATGATTCTAAGAATCAGACTACAGGGAATAAGCAGTACGCCATGATTTCTCAGGGACCTTCAATATGTATCTTCAATAAGAAGGATCCGCAGGAGGTGCTTGCTTCATGGCTCTTTGCTCAGTACATGCTCACTAATGACGTACAGACAGGCTATGCTGAGACCGAAGGCTACGTCCCTGTAACCTCTAAGGCTCAGAATTCCGAGGAATATCAGGATTACTTATCAAGAGGCGGAGAGGACAACACCACTCACTATCAGGTGAAGATAGATGCTACAAAGCTTCTTCTTGAAAATCAACAGTATACATTTGTAACAAATGTCTTTAGCGGATCGACCTCTCTTCGAGATGCTGCGGGACAGCTTATTGAAAATGTTACAAAGTCCGTCCGCAGAAAGAAAACCGTTGACGATGCCTACATGGAGCAGCTTTTTTCTGACACCATGAATCTCTATCACCTAAACCAGAGTGGCGCTGTCATGACCGGTAAAGCAGCTCTTGGTCCACTGCCGAAGGAATCCAAAAGGCTCATAGAGATACTTATCATCGTGTGGGTGATTATCGGAATATATATAGTTTATGGAAGAAAAAACAAGGCTGAATGAGCCTTGTTTTTTGTGTTTTACGCGGGAGTAGTGTTTTTTGGGGGGGTGGTTACGTCTACTCGCGAACTTGTTTTTATACTGGTTACTCTGCGGGAGCTATCTTCCGGCGCCGTTACGTCTATTCGCGAACTTGCTTTCCTACCGGTTGAACTATTTTATTGCTTTTTGGGGAGTGTTACACCGGTAGGATTGTTTTCCTCAATATCGGTTGCACACTCATACCAACTTTATTGACTCCACTACGCCTATGATCTAATTTGTTCGCGGGTTGACGTAACTCATTCCTGGACACTCTTCCCGCACATCAACCAATTTGCGCTTATCGTGCATCGCTGGTTGAACAGCCACCTTTGAAGCCCCTGAGAAGTTCATCCAATATGACCACACTAGCCTCTTCCGGTCCAACCGCGGGTAATTCCTACCGGTAGGAGTTACGTCTATACGCGAACTTGCTTTTATATCGGTTACCCTGCGGAAAATACGTCACTGTGACCGTTAAGTCTACTCTATCTCATCATTACTCTATCTCTATCAAATCCCTACTGTTAAATCCAACAGCATACTTGCCAACTCCAATCCTGTCTCGCACAGGAACCTCAAACTCTATCTCAGAGTTAGCACGGATGTAAACCTTCTCAAAGCCTACAAGCTCCAGATAGTCCTGATGCTCGTCGGGGAGGCGGTAAACCTGGATAATCTCAGCGCCGTCCACATCAGATTTGTTGGTAAGCTTACCCTTAGCGGTGTGTTTTGCATGATTAAAGGAAGGTGAGCTTATCTCAAAGTCTGAGTAAGTGATTCCATATCCGAAGGGGAACTGAACCGGAATGTTCTCCTTGTAAATATGTCTGTAGCCGATGTGGAAACCCTCGCGGTAATGAACCATTTCAGGGTCACCGAAGTCGCCAACGCTAAGAGCGGAGGAGTCTTCAGCCTTGCAGTAAAAGGTCTCCGGAAGATGTCCACAGGGATTGATGTCGCCAAGGATTACCTCAGCAAGGGCGTTTCCACCCTCCATGCCGTTGTAGTACATCCAGATAAGTGCCTTACACTTATCAAGCCATCTTGTCATATCCACGGCGCCGCCACCGATCATGGCAACAACTGTGTCAGGGCGCTTATCTAAAAGAGTCTCAAGAAGTTCATTCTGCTCATAAGGAAGATCGATGTTCTTTCTATCAATTCCCTCAGAATCAATATCGTGATTAAGACCACCTACAAATACAACGTAGTCATAGTCATCAACTGCTGCCAGAGCTTCCTTGCGCAGATGCTTCCTATATTCAGCGATATCCTTCCAAGTACCATCGCCACTACCATTCACCCCTGCACTACCGGCATTACCATTTCCACTAGCACCCTCGCATCCGCAAGTACCCTGATCTGCACCCTCACCATCAGCGGTCTTTCCACCGCCGTCCTCAAGGCTAAGTGCCTGCCAGTTTGTTCCGTTAGGAGCAACATTCTCAACAATTGTACTTGCATAACCGCGAAGGTAATCAACCTGAGCAGCACCGCCGATACGAGACTTAAGTCCCATGAGAGGTGATATCTCATAAAGAGCCTTGATTTCAGCACTTCCACCACCATTTGAATGAATTCTGTTGGCGTTTTCACCGATAACAAGAATCTTCTTTGTCTTGATATTGTAGCGTCCAATAGGAAGTGTGTTGTCCTCATTTTTCAGAAGTACAACACTTCCGCGGGCTATGTCGAGGCAATCCTGTCTTGCTGCGAAAGAATTGTAAGGAGCATCCTTTCTTATCATCACATCATCATCAAGCATGTTGAGACGAAGCATAAGAATAAGGATTCTCAGCACCTTCTTATCAATCAGCGCTTCATCCACCTCTCCGCTAAGGACCTTCTCCTTAAGCGGATTAGCAAGCTTATAGTCATCAAAATCATCTGTAACTGACATCTCACAATCGATATCAGCCTCTGCTGCCTTAACTGTGTCATGGACAGCGCCCCAGTCGGACACTACAAAACCCTCGTAGCCCCACTCTTTTCGTAGGATATCATTGAGCAGGTACTTACTCTGGCTGCAGTACTCACCGTTTAGCTTGTTATAGGCCACCATGATACTGTAAGGATTCGCATTATCAATTACATCCTTGAAAACCTGAAGATACAGGCCGCGCAGTACCTCATCATCAATCTCCTCATCCACTTCAAGTCTCTGGGTCTCCTGATGATTTAAAGCAAAGTGCTTAAGGCAGGCAGCCACATCCCAGCTCTGAACACCCTTTACATATTCAGTGGCGAGCTCAGAGGTCAGGAAAGGATCCTCACTAAAATACTCAAAATTTCTTCCACAGAGAGGTGATCTCTTCAGATTCATTCCGGGCGCAAGAATCACGTCCTTGCCGCGACCTCTTGCCTCTTCGCCGAGAACATTTCCCGTTCTGGAAGCAAGGTTGCGGTTCCATGTGGCTGCAACTGCGCTGTTACAGGGCAGATATGTCACATAGTCATCAGTGTTTCCTACAGGAATCCACTCCGAGGGATGAAACTCCGCACGAACTCCCATAGGTCCATCGGACATGGAAAGCGGCGGTATTCCCAGACGCGGAACGCCCTTAGTCTTGAAAAATTCATTACCGTGAATCATTCCGATCTTTTCATCAAGTGTCAGCGCTTCAAGTATTTCCTCTGCACGGTATTTAAGTGTTTGTATTGATCCTTCCATTTCTTATCCTCATTTCGGTCTTCTGATAATATGTACATCCTTCGGTGCAATTCTATGCATTCCGGATGCAAGCTCTATTCCGCTTATAAGCTCTGTACCATCCTCGTGAAGCTCGTAGATTCCTTCACTTTCGCCATGGTTCAGAACATACAGAATCTTTTCCTCGTCGTTCTCTCTGCTGGTGACCTCCACATCGCTTGATGTAAAGGTAAGCGGGTGAACACCGGCTTTTCCGAGAACATCTGATAAAAATACTGCCCTAAAATCCTCGTCAGACTCGGTCGCAACGTAGTAAGCTCTTCCGCCGCCAAGCTTTCTTGAAGTGATTACAGGCATTCCCTGATAGAAGTCCTCCAGGTATCCGTAGTCATCCAGCATCTTGGCACCCTCAAGGTGTACCAGATCGCACATCTTTCTTGCGAAGTACCTCTGTCCGTGATAGCTGAAGTGGTTGTGCTTTTCAGGAGGAAAAGCGTCCGTCTCCTCAACCCAGATGCCAAGAATATCGCGGAGCTTTCCGGGGTAACCGCCTGTTATAACAAGGTCACTTTCCTGAACATATCCGCTGAACACACCTGTCACGAAGCTTCCTCCGCCCTCGATGAAGGCTCTTATTCTCTGATCAAGATCGTCCTTTATCATGTAAAGAAGAGGCGCGATAACAACCTTATATTTTGTAAGGTCTGAGTCCTGAGAGATGATGTCCACGTTCACGTTGAGCTTACGAAGAGACTCGTAGTACTGGGTGATGGTCTCTCTGTAGTTCATTTCATTTGTGGGACCTGCTGAGAGCTCCGTTGCCCACCAGTTATCCCAGTCGAACATCACTGCAACCTCAGACTTTGTCTCCATTCCGATAGAGCATCTGCCAATCTCCCACAGCTCTTTTCCAAGCTCTGTGATTTCTCTGAAAACTCTGGTATTACCTGTGCCTACATGGTCAATCACTGCTCCGTGGTATTTTTCACAGGCACCGATACTCCTTCTCATCTGGAAAAAGAGCACGCTGTCAGCTCCGTGTGCCATGGCCTGATAGCTCCAAAGTCTCATGACGCCAGGTCTCTTAAGTGAGTTGTAGGGCTGCCAGTTAGTTACGCTGGGTGTCTGCTCCATAAGTGCGAAGGGTGCGCCGTCGCCAACACCTCTCATGAGATCGTGGCTCATTGCTATCCTTGCAGGCGAATCCGAAGGCTGCGGGTAGTTATCCCAGGACACGAAGTCCATCTCCTTAGCCCACCTGCGGTAGTCCAGAGGCTTGAAAAATGCCATGAGGTTCGTGGTGATATTTGCATCAGGTATCACCTTCCTTATCTCGTCTCTCTCAAGGCAATAGCAGGAGAGAATCGCATCGGAATTGAACCTTCTGTAGTCGATGGAGATACCCTGGAAATCCGTGTGGAGTCTTCCGCCCCATACGCTCTCCTCTGAGAGTGCATTGGGAAGTACTATCTCATCAAAATCGTAGAAGGTATGTCCCCAGAAGGATGTATTCCAGGCCTTATTAACCTCTTCGATTGTCTTATATCTGTCCTGAACCCACTCTCTGAAGGCCTTTTCACAGGACTCGCAGTAGCACTCGCCGCCAAACTCGTTGGAAATGTGCCATGCTATTATGTTCTTCTGATTTTTATACTGAGCAGCAAGTCTTGAAGCAAGTCTTCCTGCGTACATGCGGTATGTGGGACTTGTGGGACATGAGTTGTGGCGTCCGCCAAATTTTCTCTTTCTGCCCTCAAAATCCGTTCTCAAAATATCCGGGTGACGCTTAGCCATCCATGCAGGATGAGCACCTGTTGATGTCGCCATGATTATATTCATGCCATTGTCAGTGACCAGCTTAACGATCTTATCAAGTCTCTCAAAATCGTACTCATCCTCAGAAGGCTGAAGCGATGCCCATGAAAAGACGTTCAGCGTAACGGTGTCGATCCCCGCCTGCTTGAACAGCTTCATGTCCTCCTCCCATATCTCCTCCGGCCACTGCTCCGGATTGTAGTCTCCCCCATAGGGAACTTTTTTCAAATTTTCATTCCAGCTCATTTCGCCTCCTTTTTCCCCTCATTCGTCAGCTTAGCTGACACCTTCCCCCAGTGGGGGAAGGCTTTAATGATGTTTTTTTATATTGTCTTTAATTTGTCTCTTTTTTCTGTCTGCGGAACTCCGCAGGTGTCATTCCGGCATGCTTTCTGAACTTTTTGCCAAAGTAGTCCACATCGTTATAGCCCACTAGCTGTGCCACCTCGTACACCTTGTACTTCCCTTCTGCCAGGAACTCCTTGGCCTTGGCGATTCGGCACTCATTCAGGTAGTAGTTGTAGCCTGTGCCAGTGGTCCTTGTGAAAAGTCTCCCCAGATATCCGCTGTTATAGCCAAACCTCGAAGCCAGATCTTCAAGTGTAAGCGGCTGCGCATAGTTTCTGTCCGTATAGGATATGATGTCGTCTATAATGTTCTCAGAACCCGCGTGTTCATGGAGTTTCCCCAGCGCCTTCTCCAGCGTCTCCACCATATACTGCATGATCTCATATAGGTAAAAACGTCCCTCTATGAACTCAATTATTCCCGCATGTGTATCAAAAATATCAGCGAGCATCGGGTACTGCTTTGACAGTCTGTCCTTAATTCCAAGAAGAATCTCCGTCACATAAAGGCACGCATCGGAGTTACCTGAAATGTTATCCTTTATGTAGTCGTAGAGCTCCTCCGTGGAGTTGATCATGGCTGTTCTGTTTCCTGCTATTATCGCATCCATGATCTTGTCTGTTATGCGTCTCTGCTCTTCCTTAAGCGCTGCTTTAGCTGCTGCTAAATTATCTTCTTCAGTGCTCTTTTCAGAGTCCAAATGGCTTGTCCCATTCTTATCTCTGCACTGATTATTTACGAAGCTCTCATTCTCCGCTCTCACGAAGTGCTCCGCCTCATCACAGAAAAATCTTCTGTCCGCAAGGCTCTTGGCAGATTCGTAAGAATCCTCTATTTTAACCGGTGAATCCACAGCCTTTCCGATAGCTATGAAAATATTATCGAGGGGGCTGTCCGTTTCAATCGGCGATTTTTCATAATGTAATATAAAGTCCTCAAAGCGCGAAACCGCTGCCTTCCCCTTAAGAAGAATGCAATCGTATCCGCTGACATTAAGAAGCTCAAAGCTGTTTTCATCAAGAAATGTGGGTAAGAGATCCGGCAGCTTGTAATCGCCGGAGGTCTCATGGATCACCACCTGATACAAAGGAGAAAGGAGCTTCATGGATTCGAGCTCTTCCCTTCTGTCCTCAGTCAGTGTGACATTCTCAGCTTCGTCCTTTTCAAAATATGTGCCTAGAAGGAGCTCGCTTGTAACAACGCTCTTGGCCTTATTTCTTATCTGACCGGAGCGTCTTCCTTCCTTGGCATTTTTATCGATCTCGTCTTTTATCTTTTTTACTGTATCGTAAAGCTCATCCTCGTCGATGGGCTTGGTGATATAGTTGGTTACTCTGTTTCTGATGGCGTCCTGGGCATAGGAAAAGTCGGAATACCCCGACAATATGATGAAGTATCCCTCGTAGCCTTCGGCCCTCGCCTTTTTTATTACATCTATTCCATGGACCTTAGGCATCTGCATATCCATGACAACAAGTGAAGGGTTGAGCTTTTTTATAGAAGAAAGAGCTTCCTCTCCGTTAGAGGCCGTTCCGGCGATCTCGAATCCAAGCTCATCCCAGTCTATTATCAGCTTAATTCCTTCTCTGATATTTTCTTCGTCGTCCGCAATAAGTACGGTCTGCATGCAGAGCTCCTTCCAATTAGTTTCCAGTCTGCTAATTATCATTCTATCATACCGTTTGTCATTTAATCGTTAAATTTCAATTAAAAGACTTTAGAAAAAGCTGCGACCATTAAGCCGCAGCTTTTTCAACAACTAAACACCCAAAATTAGGAGGTGGGTTACAAAAAATTATTCTGCAAGTGCTGCCTTCTCAGCGTCTGCGCGAAGCTTAGCCTCGTTCTCCTGGAACTCAACGCACTCTGCATAGCCGTACTCGTCAGCCTGCTGGATCATGTCTGCAACGATCTTGTCGAACTCTTCATCAGACTCAGCATAGATAGCCTTCCAAGAGTTGTCCTTTACGCAGGTAGCAACCTGATCCCAAACAACCTGGAGCTCGTCAGAACGAACGCCGCCAGTGTACATTGTGCCGGGTGCAAGGATGTAATCCTGCTTATCAAGGTAAAGGTCAGGTGTGTTAGCGCCTGCGAAGTCTCTCCAATCCTTCTCGATGTCAGAACCAGCCTCGTTTGAGAAGCTTGCCCAGTTACGATAGTTGAAGGTTTCACCGTTGCTGTCAGGGTTAGGAGCGTCAAGTGCCCATGTTGTATTGTTTATCTTGAAGGAACCGTCATCATAAGTACCTTCGTAGCCGTTGCCTATCTCTGTTGAGATGTCTGTCTTGCATGCAAGACCTGTCTCTGTGAAGCATGTGTTGCCGTTTTCATCGTAGTACCAGCAAACGTCCTTAGGACCATACTCAGCGATCATACGTCCCTCGGGAGTTGCAAGCCAGTTGATGATAGCCATGCAAAGCTCAGGATACTCTGTGTTTGCACCGATTGACCAGATTCTGTTACCACCATAGATGTTAAGACCATATCTGATAGGCTTAGCCTCTGCAGGCTTTACAGGGAACATACCCTTGCCTGCTGCCAGGTGATCAGGTGTGTTGTAAAGAGCGGAACCCATGAAGTTAAATACGTTTAAGAAAGCTGTTCCGTTCTGATAATCTTCCTGCATACCGTTGAAGCCCTGTGTCTGTGAATCGGGATCAAGAAGGCCCTTCTGGTAAAGTGTGTTGTAGAACTTAAGTGCTGTAAGGTAAGGACCGTTCTCCTCAAGTACAGGATGATATGTCTGTGTTGAAGGATCATAGAGTCCAAGACCGAACTCATCATATCCGTAGTAAGCTGTTGCTGTAGACTTAACGAACATTACCATGTCGCCGTCCCAGTCATTGAAAAGTGATACGCCGTAGGTCGGATTGCCGTTATCATCTGTAGGGCAAGCTTCCTTCATCTGTGCAAGAACATCTACAAGTCCGTCGAGGTCCTTGATTTCAGGAGAACCGATCTCCTTGTAAAGATCATATCTAAGATCCCATGTGTACATGAATGAGCCGGGATCTTCTGCAGATCTTGTAACATCATGACCGATACCATAGAGCTTACCGTCTGATGAAATTCCTTTATTTTTCTCAAGAGCAGGTCCCATGTTTGCCTGGATGTAAGGGCCATAATCCTTTACAAGATCATCCTCTTCCCAATCGAAGAGCATTCCCTTATCTACTGCCTGCTGATACTGGTCACCGTCATTTCCCCAGATCACAAGGTCACCGAGGTTACCGGACTCCATACGTGTGTCATAGACACCGTCATTCTCAGGGATGATGTTGAGCTTAACATTGAACTTCTCAAGCATAACCTGGCCAAACCAGCCTGTCTGCTCGCCTGAGTAGTTAGCAAGCTGATCGTAAACATCAAGAGTTACTGTCTCTGAAGGGATGATGTCTGATAAATCTCCCTCGAGCTCTCCTGAAGTTTCTGCTGCATCTGCAGCATCACCTGCGTCCTCTGCAGTGTCTGCGCTGTCAGCAGCTTCCTCTGAAGTCTCTTCTGCGCTGTCCTCTGCATCGTCTGCGTCATCTGCAGTATCTGTGTCTGTACCTGTTGTAGTTCCTGCAGGGTTGCTTGTTCCACAGGCAGCTAATGAAAATGCCATTGTGGAAGCCAGTAAAATTGATAATACCTTCTTTTTCATTTCTTCCTCCTTTATGAAATACCCATACGGGTGGGTTAACCTTTAACCGCTCCAATCATTATTCCCTTCTCGAAGTAGCGTTGCATGAAGGGATATACGAGCAGGATCGGGATGATGGTTACCATTGCAATTGTGTACTTGATAACCTTTCCGTTCAGCGCTGAGTCAAGTACGCTCTTGCTGATTCCGGATGTACTGCCGGCGCTCATGAGTGCTGACAGGTTACTTGTTGTATTAAGGTAGATGTACAGTCTGTGCTGCAGTGTGTAGAGCTTGGGCGCTGACTGCATCAGGATAAGTGAATCCTGGAATGAGTTCCAGTGACCTACCGCACCGAAGATTGCAATTGTTGCAAGGATCGGCTTTGAAAGCGGAAGGATTATTGTCCAGAAAATCTTAAGGTGTGAAGCTCCATCGAGGGATGCACTCTCCTCAAGCTCTCCGGGAATCGCTGACTCAATGTAGGTCTTAACCAGGATGATGTTATAGGGAGCAACGATTGCGGGAATAATGTAAGCCCAGAAGGAATTGGTCAGTCCCAGCATTGCCATGTTCAGATACCACGGGATGATTCCTGCATTGAAGTACATTGTGATAACAAGGAATCTGTACCAGAAGCTTCTTCCCCACATCTCCTTTTTTGTAACAAGATAGCCCACGAAGGCTGACGCAAGAACCATGAACATTGTTCCGAAAATAGTTCTCGCAAGTGTTACTCCGAATGCTCCGAAGAGGTCGTTAACCTGAAGAAGTCTTATATAGTTTTCAAAGTGTATCCCTCTCGGAACGAAGTTTATAAGTCCTTTTCTTACCAGCTCATTGTCACTTATCGTGTTAATGAAAAGGTAGTAAAACGGGAAAATACAAATGATCGTAAAGATCGCAAATACCGTGTAGTTAATGATATTGAAAATGATGTCTCCCGGTGTTTTCTTCATCATTTTGCTGCGCTTTTTTTCATACTCTCTCTCGGCCTTGGCCTCAAGTCTAGCTGCACTTGCCATGCTACTCATTTTTTCACTCCTCTTATACGATGGTCTCGCCGCGAAGCACCTTACTAATGGTGTTTGCAACATACAACAGTGTTACGCTTATCACAGATTTAAGCATTCCCACTACGGTTGAAAGCGGGATAGCACCTTTTACGATACCCATCTTATAAACGTAAAGGTCGAGAACCATGATCTGTGTTGTATTTGATGAATTTTCAAAAACCAGGTACTGATCCATTCCGTTTGACAGGATACCTGCCACAGCCATCAGGAGCAGAACATAGAAGGTAGGCATAAGTCCGGGAACAGTTACGTGCCACATCTTCTGGAAACGTCCTGCACCGTCAACTGTTGCCGCTTCGTAAAGCTGCTGGTCAATACCTGAGATGCCGGCGATGTAAATGATTGCGCTCCAGCCAAGTCCCTTCCAAAGTCCCCAGAGAAGCATCTTCAGCCATGTGTTAGAACCACTCATAAGGAAGTTCTTACCTTCGGTCCAAATGCCGAGATTGATCATCATTGAGCTTATGAATCCGTCTGTTGAGAAGATACAGAAGGCAATCGCGAACACAAGAACCCAGCTTATGAAATTGGGGATTGTTGTGAAGGTCTGTACGAATCTTCTGAATCTGCTGTTTTTAATTTCTGATAAAAAGATCGCAAAGGCCATCGGAAGCCAGCTTGTTGCGATACCGAGTCCGCTCATTGCAAGGGTGTTTTTCATAACATTTACGATGTCCCTTGTTGTGGACTTATTTCTGACAAGCTGCGCGAACCACTTGAAGGCCACGAAGTTGTCCATGCTCAGCGTATCTCCGGATTTGTAATCGAAGAATGCGTATCTCCAGCCAAAGAGAGGCAGGTAGCAGAACACGAAGGTCAGAACTATGAAGGGAAGGAACATAAGGAACAATTTGAACCTTGTTTCCATCTCGAACTTTTCACTCTTCTCAGGTCTTCCTACAAGGAAGAGGACCGCGATGGAAATAACCACCATGAGAACCAGAAGCACCAGCATTATGTAGAAGAAGTTCTGGAACATGGGCTCAACCTTTGAGGGCTTTGTGGTTGCAGCTATCTGAAAATATGCTGACCATATGCCTCCCATTGAGCAGGCTGAGATCACTGCTCCTACAGTGCTTATGAGGTTTCCTGCAAACTTGCATTTCCTGTTTCCAAGAGAAAGGCACGCACCTACCGCACAAGCGATAATTCCGATACAGATTGCAAGACTGGAAAGATTAAGGAGTCTCATTGTGGACTCTAAAACCCAGCCCTTTCTAAATGCTCTTCCGAAATTGGATATTAAATTTCCATAGGAAAATCCGGTTGTAAGAAGCGATGTGCTTCTATTGATAAGACCACTTACTCTCGCAACATTAAGTCCCGGAAAGAACAGAATCACGAGAAGTGCTACAGAAATAATACGATAGGGATAGTAGGCGATTTGTGCCGCTTTTTCCTTTTTCACTTTTTTATCCTCCCATACATTTCACAGGTGTATCCCATGAAAAAAACACTCGTAGGTTGCCGTTTCCTCGGCAGTATTTCCTACGAGTGTAATTTTAGAAGAATATGTATTTTTCAAGTACCCAAATATTTTTACATAAAATACTGTAATTTTTGTACCTGGGTTATCAGGAGAAAATAATGTTCCTGAACTTACGGGTAGCGGGGCCTGTACCGTAGTCTACGCGCTGGGTCAGCATAAGTATTGTAGTTTTGGACTCGGGATCGTTTGCAAAGTAAGGTCCGAGCCATCCATCCCAGCCGTACTCTCCCATGCCTGCCATGATGCCTGCGCGGTCAGGATTCTTCATGATACGCATAAGGTTACCATAGGAAAATCCTCCGAGTGTGGACCAGCCGTAGAGGTCATTCTGCTGAGCATCTGTGAGCTGAGGGCTTGTCATGAAGCGAACACATCTCTTTGTGAGGATCTCTTTTCCTTCGAAGGTTCCGTCGTTCATGAGCATTCTTGCAAAGTTAGCGTAGTCATCGATTGTTGAGAAAAGTCCTGCTCCGCCTGACTCGAAGGCGTTCTTTTTGCCATCGTCGCGGATTCCAAGGTTATTGCCGCTGTAGGGAACGGGCTCCGGATCGTAGCAGTTATAAGCCATAGCGTATCTGTCCTGCTTTTCATCAGGCACATAGAAGGCTGTGTCCTTCATATTTAAAGGCTTAAAAAGTCTCTCCTCCATGAATTCACCAAGCTTCATTCCGGATGCCTTCTCAATTACAGCTCCGAGAATGTCAGCGCTTGTGCCGTATCTGAAGTGCTCACCGGGCTGAAAAGCAAGCGGAACCTTGCCGAGACGCTCAGCAAATTCCATGGTGCTCATCATGTTGTCAGTGCTGAATCTGTCTATCATTTCGTTATAGATATTGCCTGTCTCGATCTCAGAGATTGTATCTGTGAAGGGATACACAAGTCCTGAAGTCATGTCCAGAAGGTCCTTGATGAACATGGGGCGATCAAATCTTACAGGTCTTCTTACTCCTGCTTCGACTATCTCCTGATTATTGAAGCTGTCGATGTACTTTCCAACGGGCTCGTAGAGATCGATGATTCCGTCCTGGAAAAGAAGCATTGCTGCAGCTGCTGTGATGGGCTTACTCTGTGAGTAAAGTCTCACGATGGTGTCACGCTTAAAGGGCTTTTTCTCCTCGCGGTTAGCAAAGCCAGCCTCAGCGTAGAGCTCCTCTTTTCCATCCTTAAGAACAAGGAAATTAACTCCCGCCAACTCATTTTCTTCAATCATTCTGTTCATGCAGTCCTGAAGTAATTGTTTTTTGTCACGCATTTTCTTTCTCCTCTTATTTTTTATTCCTTCGTACTCTCCGGGAGGCGCAGCTCAACGCTGGTACCCTTGCCTTCCCTGGAGCGTATTGTCAGTCCGTATTGCTTACCGTAGTGGAGCTTTATCCTCTGATGTATGTTATAAAGTCCTATGCTGGCAGCTCCCTTTCCATCAGTATCTGTTCGCTTCTCATCAAGAGACTTATTAAGGGCTATGACTTCTTCCTCGTTCATTCCCTTACCATCGTCATTGATGGTGATAATAAGACAGCCCTCATTTTCCTTATTTTTGCTCTCGTACTCTGCGACGATGCTGATGTGGCCATTTTTATCCATATCCTTAAGGCCATGGCTTATGGCATTCTCAACTATGGGCTGTATCAAAAGCGGCAGAATCTCATATTCATCAGGCTTAACGTCATCTGATATGTAGAAATTCCAGGCAACCTTCTCACCAAAGCGGAGCCTTTGTATCTGAAGGTAGCTCTCTACGTGCTTAAGCTCATCCGAGAGCTTGGAGGTGCTGGTTCCCGTACTCTCAAGAACATAGTGCATAATTTTCGCAAGATATTTTACAGAGGTTGCTACGTCTCTGTCGCCTCCGCGGATTGCCTGCATGCGGATGGCCTCTAAGGTGTTATATAGAAAGTGAGGATTTATCTGTCCCGATAGCATCTTGAATTCCATGTTCTGCTGCATGTTTACAAGTTCCTGCTCATGGATCTTGGCCTCGTAGTATTTCGCTTCGTTCTCTCTTATCTGCTCGGTTGTGAGCTTTAGGTCATTGAAGGTGTCGGAGAGCTCATCGTCTCCGCTGATGCTTTCAATTATGTCGTAGTCACCTGTGCTGGCGCGGTGCATGGCTTCTCTCAGTGTATAGACTCTGTGGGTGAAGTACCTTGAATAAAGCACGATCGCCGTCACAGGTCCAAGTATTGCTATGAAAAGCACCAGCAAAAATCCCATGAGGATTTCCCTTACCGCTTTGTGAGCGCTGTAGTCACCCACAAGTACGTAGAATCTTTTATCAACCTTGTAGGGTACAAAGCTGGAAACGTAGGTCAGAGCCAGTTTTCCATCCAGCATGATATCCCCGAGATAATTGTAGTTAGATGTGTTTTCGGAGAATATCTCCGGCATCTCCTTTTCCCTGTCATCATACTCAGATGAGAAAAATGCAGGTAAATCCTCGAGACATGCCAGCATGTAATTATCAGTTGTTATAAGTCTGTTCCTGAGGTAGTTGGTGCTTACGGTTGCAACAACGTAGGCTCTGTTCTTCGAAGCTCCTGTATTGAAGCGCCTTACAAGTGTAAGCTCATAGGCTGCCTCGTACTCGTTCAGCGGCACATGTATGCAGGTGTAGGACTCCCAGGCATCAGGATCTATTCCTCTGTACCACTCGAATCTTGAAAAAGGATCATCCGCGGGACCGCTTCCTGCTGCCATCCCTGCCGCATCTCCCGACTCCTCTATTCCTGTTGTGCCGACGTTAATTATGTAGTTCCCCGTAGGAATCCCGGGATTATTGGTATATACATTTATAGATGAGATGGAGGCGGTGGATCTTTTCGTCGAAGTGATGGTGCGGTTTACCTCGTTGTACTGCCTCTCCTCTGTTTCACCGAAGGTATCCGATGAGAACATGTCTCTATATGCCTGCACGGACACCACTGGCTCAAGGTTCGTGTAAAGACTCGAAGTCACATCAAACAGGATTGATTTAACTCGTGTGTTCTCAGCCTTTACCTGCTCCTCATATCTGCCGTTCATCTGCCTTACCAGAATCGCTGCGGCGATGATACCGATTATTCCTATTGGTATTATCAGGGTCAGGAGCAGAATCCTGTACATCTGCTTTCCAACCCTTCCCTGGCGCCTCATTGTGACACCTCCGCCGCATTTTTCAAAAGCTCGTATCTGTCCTGAGCGTAGCGGACGTTGATCTTTATAACCTCATCAAATCCCAGTCGCACCAGAGTACTAAGCATGGTATCCTGAAGACTGTCAAATTCATCCTCGTCCCTTGCAAATACCATTTTCCACGAATAATCTACCAGTGTCTGTCTGCACTGCAGCTCCACGGTTTTGATGTAATCCGGATAGTCCTCTGCTGCCCACTCGGTTCCGGGGATTACAGAGATAAGGTTTTGTTTTTCAAAATATTGTATCGGTGTGAGGTCTGTCTTATAGTGCTTCTGCCAGTCCTCCGTGATGCTGACTGTGGTCTTCTCCTTGTAGTCATCCCAGTTCTGGTAGCAAAAATCTATGTCGTTCTTGTCAGCATTCTTAAGATCAACGGGCTTGAAGTTAAGGCCTGATACGCCCGCCTTCCAGGTTCCGCCGCCAAATTCCTCTGGAACATCCAGCGCCTCAGTCATGTTTATGAAAGCATCCACTCCGAAGTCTGTGAGCTTTGGTCCGTTTTCTGTGTTAACCCAGGTGAGGTTTTCAGGACCTCTGAAGTCACCTGTAGGAGATCCACAGCACTCGATTCCTTCATCAGAATATAGCCAGTCGATGAAGTCCACCATTCTCTGGGGATCCTTGGTATTGCCGCCGACCATTATTGAAAAGCTCTGTTTTCCATTTGGATCATTACCCCAGCAGATGTAGCTTGCATCATCCATTTTTACTGATGCGAAGCCCTTGCCAAGAGCCAAATGCTCATCGGAGTTGTAAAGTGATTCTCCCATCCAGGGCCAGAAGGAATAGAGCACCGCGCCATCCTTCATCTTTGATGCGACGGTCTCGTAGTTCTGCACCTGGGATTCCGGATCTACCAGGCCCATCTGGTTTGCTTCGAATAAAAAGTGAAGCACCTTAAGGTAAAGGGAATTGGGATTGGCAACGGATTGTATATCACCGTTCTCGGGATTTAGCATGACAAATCCCTGAATGTCATATCCATATAGTGACGTCAGGGCACCTGCGTTCTGCATGGCTCCGCCGTCCCAGTCTCCGAATAAGCTGAAGGCATAGACGTCTTTTCCCGAATCACTTTTTCCTGCCATGTTCTGCATGGTCTTAAGAATTGGTAAAAGGTCCTCTAAGGTAGTGATCTCAGGATAGCCTGCCTTTTTATATAAATCCCATCTGAGTGTCGGAGCGTTAGTGGGCTCGATGATCTCAGAGGGCTCAGTTGACGGAAAGTCTGATATCTCGCTTGGAACCGCCCAGCTTCCCTCCGCGTCCGCAAAGGCGGAAGTTAATGTGATCTGTTCCTCATATTGTTTCAGGTTCTCGCAGTTATCAAGGTAGGGCGAGAGATCTAATACCAGACCCTCGCGTACAAGCTCTGAAAGCCTTCCGTTATCTACATTTGTGATTATAATGTCCCCCAGCTTTCCTGATGCACGCATGGTTTCATAGGTCGCATCAGAGCTAAGGTCTGTGTTGGAGGAGATGATATTTAGCTGCATATTGAATTTGTCGCGAACCTTTTTCGCAAACCATCCGCGCTGCAGTCCCTGGGTATTGGCCTGGGTATCGTAGATGTCGATAGTCAGGAATTCAGGGTATTTTCTCTCCCCCTCCGTGCGATTGTCTGCACGAAAAGGAAGTCTGCACCCTGACAGGATGCAGACTGTTAATAGTAATGAAATTGTGCGATGAAATTTTTTCTTCATTAAACTCTCTTAAATACCGGAATTGACTCGATGGGTGCCTTGGCAGTTATTGTCTGGCCACCCTCGTAGGTCTTGCCGTCTCTTATATCTTCCCACTTTCCGGCAGGGAGGTAAACCTCTCTCTCGAACTGGTTGAGCTCAAGGATAGGTGCTACGAGATACTTATCACCGAACATGTACTCATCATAGGTTTCCCAGCACTTTTTGTCCTCAGGGAATTCGTAGAAAAGTGTTCTGATGATAGGTGCTCCGTTTTCGCTTGTCTCCTTGTAAAGAGTCTTGATGTAGGGCTTAAGCTCATGACGAAGATCAAGCTGATCCTTCATGATCTTGAAGTTATCCTCACCGTAGCTCCAAAGCTCGTTGTCCTGACCGGTGTGGAGATATCCGCCTCCAAAGTTTCTGTCATCAAGCGCAGGAATATTGTAGGGTCCGCGGTCTCCGTGGATTCTGAGGATGGGTGAAAATACCGCAAACTCATACCATCTGATAAGGAGCTGTCTGAAATCAGGATCGTTTACATCATCAGTCATGAAGCCGCCGATGTCTGTTGTCCACCATGAAATTCCTGCAAGTCCCATGTTAAGACCTGCTGCCAGCTGATCGCGAAGTGCCTCGAAGGTACTGGGAACATCACCTGACCAGACAACATTGCCGTACTTCTGGCTTCCTGCCCAGGCTGAGCGAAGAAGGCTGACTACGGGCTTTTCCTGAAGCTTAGTCATCTTGTCATAAAATACTCTGCTGTAGTACTGAGGATAGATGTTGCTCACTTCAAGTGCGGGTCCCATGTAATAGCGCATTGAATCAAAGTCATATTTTACTAGATCAGGCTCTGAATTATCAAGCCAGAACATATCTATGCCAAGGTCATAGTAATTCTTTTTGCAAACTTCCCAGACATAATCTCTCGCCTCGGGGTTAGTAGCATCGAATACTGTGCAGTCACCCTCGAAGTCATAGTTCTGAAGTCCGCCTCTCTCATTTTTCATAAGAAGGCCGCGCTCAAGCATGTCATAGAAGTGCTCACTTCTCTTATCAACTGTAGGCCATACGGATACCACAACCTTGATGCCCATGCTGTGAAGCTCATCAACCATTGCCTTGGGATCAGGCCAGTAGGTCTTGTCGAACTTCCAATCGCCCTGAACTGTCCAGTGGAAGAAGTCGATTACGATGCAGTCGATCGGAACGCCGTGCTCCTTACAGTCGTGAGCAACCTTGAGAACCTCCTCCTGTGTGCGGTAGCGAAGCTTGCACTGCCAGAGGCCAAGAAGGTCATCAGGCATCTCAGGTGAACGTCCTGTTTCCTCAGTGTAATTCTCAACTATTTCCTTTGGTGTGTCAGCTACTGTGATCCAGTAATCAAGCTCCTTGGTAGCCTCTGCCACCCACTCAGTGTAGTTGTTACCGAAGGTTACGCGTCCAACTGCCGGATTGTTCCAGAGGAATCCGTAGCCAAGACTTGATACTGCAAAGGGAATTGATACCTGTGAATTTCTCTGCTCAAGATCAAGTATACATCCCTTTAAGTCTGTGTATGCATGCTGATACTGGCCCATTCCAAAGATCTTCTCGCCGTCGTTACTCTCAAATTTCTGAGTGATGCGGTAGTCTCCTCCCACATGAGGCTTGTAATCTCTGTTTACATATTTAAGGCATCTTGATTCCTTTGACTCTGTTCCGCCGTAGCATCTGAAGTACTCTCTGAGGAACATCACGTCATCCTTATAAAAAGTGATGACTCCCGCAAAGTTCACGGTTGCCTTTACTCTTCCGTTTTTAATTTCAGCAAAGGGGCCATCCTCCCTTGCCGTTATTGATATTACTGAATTTGCTGCAGTTGCATGATCCTTGGAATTGTTCTTTTTACCGGGATCGTCCGCTGCATTATTTGTAAGTGCCCAGTTTCTTCCTGTAAATTCAGGATACATTGTTGTGCGTATTCTCAGGGCATTCTTTCCCCAGGCTTCGATTCTAAGTGTCTCGCCCTGCCTTTTTGCTACAAGTGCCCCATTTTCGTTGGTGAATTTCATACCTAAATCCTCTCTATCAGGTTTTATCAGATGTATTGTCTTTGGTTTATTATTGTTTCTTGCTAAGCTACTGCATACAAGCTTCTGTTACTATTTTCTTCTATGTTTTTCTCTTCTGCATTTATAGCACTTATTCTTGCTGTGTTTTATATTTTGTGGGCAATCCACTAATTTTGTAACCGTAATAATTATACTTATTAACCCTTATTTTCTGTACATTAGATGTGTTGGGTTCTGGTTTGGGCGGTTGCCGCTTTTTACGGAACTTTTGTTCAGTCTATGCTTTTGGATTTTTGTATTCAGACTGCATTTTTTATCCCTGTAGTATCTGCGTTACGCCGGTCTTGCAAATTATGTGCCTTCCGGTCCATCTCTTTTTTGCAAATGTTATCGTTATTCCGTTTGCGTGCAACCTATTCTTCTAAAACAATTCATGCCGGCGTAATTTTTCCTTTAATTTAAACACTCGTCAAATATAATCTTAGAGAAATTTGTGTAAAAGTACGTCGGCTCAATATCATTTCTTGGTTTTGGCGTAACAGTCCTCAGAATTATCATTTGTTTTTCGTAATCCGTTACGTCTATCGCCCATATATAAACCTTCCTGGTTGAATGCCAGTCAAAAGGAGGAAATTTCCGCGCCAAAATAAACTATATAACATAAAAAATTATTCGTCATAACACAATCTTACTCACTTACCACTATAATTACGAACAGTTTCCCTTCTCGTACGCTCACCTTGGCAATATTCCCTTTGGGAACTTCATTGGAAACACCAAGAGGAAAGCTTGTAAAAAGGTCTGCATCCTCAATATTGTACTTGGCATCCCGGATTGTTACTCCGTGCGCATCACCGCCTGCTGCCAGGAGAGAGAAATACTTACAGCCTGACGGAATCTCTATATATCCAGTACCGCTCTTTCGAGAAAAAGCTCCTTCACTAACCTCTCCGGAAATATCACCTTCCATATTCCCTGAAACCACCCTAATCTCAGAATAGTCATCAACTATCATGCCCTCACAGCCCTTCTCATCCAACATAAGAAGAATTGCAAGATTCCCAAGGGTGTGGTCGAAGCGTTTACCCAAAACTCCAACAAGCACAAACTCGGTGTAGCCACGCTTTATGCCTTCCTTCACTGCATAGACAGTGTCGGTGTCGTCCTTTTCTGTGGGCAATACAATAGTCTCAACATCCATATGTGGATTCTCGTGGGAGTCGAAATCTCCCACAATAAGAGAAGGTGCAGCTCCCAGCTTCTCCATATGAGAAAGTCCGCAATCACAGTAGATTACATAATCTGTAACCCTAATGTGATCACGGACAAATTCATAATTTCCTATCGTAGATCCCCCAACAATTACACATCTATTCATATCGCCCAACCTTCTTTTCTCATTATCAATAGCATCACATATCTTCTAATCAATATGCTTAGAATTTCAAAAATCTTATTTCTTCAAAATCATCAGACTATTTAAGCTTCCATAATCATCATACGTCACACATTCCCATCCAGCGCCAGCGAGTCAGTGACATAGCACTTATAGCCGTTCTGCTGGCAGAAGGTCCTTATCTTCTCAACAAGTCTCATATCCTGAGTGTACTCGATCATGTACACGAAAAGTCCCTGCTTGTAGGCTCTCGCCAGATACTCCTCCATATAGGCCCTGTCCATAGCAGTCTGTTCGCCGAACACACCGTTCTCATAATCCTCAATAGTACTGAAAACAGACTCCTGATTTATGCCGTTTATGATATCAGAATTCCCATCATCCATGAGCTTACTGACAAACATATCTCCGCCGTTGATGATTATAGGAAGGTGATAAGTATCCTTCAGCCTGGTGATTATCTTCACAAGTCCCTTATATATCCAGCTATGCTGATAGAGATAGTAGACATCAGTATTATCTATGAAAAATCCATCAACTCCCTTTAATACCAGCTCCGCCGCAATATTATCAACAACATAATCCTGCCATGCCTGCTCTGAGACATCGATCCAGTACTCACCGGGCCAGTTATCATAAGCAGAGAGTGTAAGTCCTTCAAAGGTGCTGTAGTAATCCCTGAATTCCTCAAGTGAACCCACATTAAGATAGCTGTAGATTCTCCTTCCGTGGGCCTTAAGAGATCCCACATCCTCAGCGGATACGTTCTGGGCATCGATTATTGCAAGCCCGATATTGGTGTCATTATCAAGCTTAGCGTGAAGCTGCTCGGCAGTTGCACCAATGTACACGCCGTAGCCCCTTGGTCCATCGGGAGACTCTATATCCACGATGTAGGTAGCTTTAGCATTGTAAGCAGGAATACACACAGAAGCTCCTGCGCCTAAAACAACACACATCACCACAGCGGATATGGTTCTAATCATTTTGGAAAAAACGCTGACTCTATTTCTCATAGTGCCTCCAAAATCTCTGAATAATTACGCTCTGCCATTTTTCTCATAATAGAATATGTACTGCTGTATTATTCCTGCATTCTCCCCATATTCAGGGAAAGGATTCACCCCGCCAAACTCTTCATCTATCGCCCTGGCGATCCACACATCAACAGGGGCTCTGCCCATCCTCGCGTATGCAAAAAGGCACACACAGTTGGACACCTTTTTACCAACGCCGTGGACCTCCATCAGAGCTTCAAATAACCCTTCATCATCAAGGTCGTCCAGCTTCTCAAGATCAAGCTCTCCGCTATTTGCTCTTCTAATTGCATCATACACGTATGGAGCTCTGTAGCCAAGACCACATTCCTTTAAATCATCAAGTGTGGCTCCGGCCATCTGCTTTGATGTAGGAAAAGCATATATTTCATCATCAAGCTTTGTTCCAAACTTAGCTGAGATTGCTTCCACGGCACTTGATATAGCCGGAATACTTTTCCTCTGGGAAATAATAAAGGATATCAGCATCTCCCACTTATCCTGCTTCAGGATTCTAAGGCCGCGGCCGCAGTCTATGGCTTTGTCACTAAAGCTGTGCTTACCATATTCCCTGTTGCAAATATCAGCGTAGTTTCTGTCCATATCAAAATATGGCATCCAGATTTTTTCCCATTCCTTCTTGGAGCAGGAAATATCAAAAGCTTTTGCATCGCCTTTACTATCTGACTCTTTTATATAAAGCACATGCTCTCCTGTAATGAATCTGAACACACCAGGCTCCGTTTCCTTAACTCGAAAGCACTGTCCACTTATCTGTATTTTCTTTGGAGCAAAATCATCCACAATTGTTATCTTCATGTAATAGCCTCTTATCAAGCAAAATGTATTTCAGCCAGCGCTCTTTATCTCTTCAAATCGATCATCACTTATGAATATATTGAAGCACGTTGGCGGCATCCACCTTCGCATAGGGAAGTCTTATATATCTTCCGTCCTCAAGGTTTAAGGAGCTAACGGACTCTCCCTTGGCAAGGGCTATGGCAAGGTCGTACATAGCCTTGGCCTGACCCTCCTTGTCGTTGTAAATGGTTCCCATGATTGTCTTGTTTACAACAGCCTCAAGTCCGACGTCTGTGCCATCGATCCCAAATATAAGCGGTCTCTCATCAGCGGAGATCTTTGCACTGTTATAGGCATCCACTGCGCCCAGAGCCATGTCGTCATTATTGGCAAGAACAAGCTCTATGCCATTTTCCGTTCTCTCAATTAGCTGTGCCATCTTGGTCTGAGCCTGAGCTCTGTTCCAGTTAGCTATGGCGTAGCCCACCTTGTCTACATCAACGCCCTGCTCTATCAGGGTATTAACTGAATACTCAGTTCTAACGATGGCATCCTGATGGCCTGCCTCGCCCTCAAGCACCACGTACTGAATTCTGCCATCGCCGTTTTTATCAGCATTGACTGATTCTCTTCTTAGCATGTTTGCTGCAAGCTCGCCCTGAAGTCTTCCGGACTCGAAGGCATCCGCACCCACGTAGTAAAGCTTTGGCCACTGGGTGATATCCTCTTCAACCAGCTCCCTATTAAAAAAGATGATCGGTACATCATTTTTCTTAGCCAGGTCAATGATCGTATTAGGTGCGGTTCTGTCCACAAGATTCACGCAGAGAACGTCAACGCCCTTTGTGATCAGCTTTTCCACCTGTTCATTTTGCGTAATCTGGCTCTGTGAAGCATAGACATACTCCACGTTCACACCATCTGTAATGCATTTGTCGAAGCACTGGATCAGCTGGGACAAATACGTATCATACTGGTCGTACCCGCACACTCCGATCTTGATTTCAGTGGACTTTTGCTCCTTTTTCCCGCATCCTGCCATGGAAATTGATGAAAAGAGAAGCACTCCCATCAGCAATATACCACAAAATCTTTTCAGAGATTTTTTATGTACTTTTGATCTTTCATGGCCATTTTTTCCCCCTCGTTCATGGTCACTGCATTGTTGTGAAAAGGTATTTCTGAATATCATCCTTAAACATGTTCTCCTGGTTTATTACTCGGTATTCCACGATGTCGTCCTTCATGGAAGTAAGCTTGTGATCAAGCTTGGATACTGCTTTTTCAACAGCTATGTAGCCCATACTGAACTCGTTTGGCACTATCATGCTGATAATTCTGCCTCTGTCCAGATATGAGATGTTTCTGATAGAGGTCCCCTCACCGTACAGCTCATAGGAAGGAAGAAGCTTTCCATTCTCACCCAGCTTGTAGGTGTAGGCTGTGGAGTTAGCCTCGTAGGCATTTTCTATCTCTCCGAAAAGCTCGGCCGCAGCCTGAAGGCTATCATCATCCAGTGCAACAATTATATCCACCGGATTGTCTCTGTAAATCTTCTTTATCAGCGAAAGATTTGCTTCCTGAAGATCATTTCTGAAAATCTGCATACCCTCAGCTCTGTTTTTCAAAAAGTCGTCTCCGTCCTCTCCGCCAAGGATTATGCACCAGTTTACATTACCATTTTGCACATCAAGTGTATCAAAAATTCCGGTGACCTTATCCACTGAACTGTAGGTATCCATCCTTTTTGCAACTATACCTATCCTAAGGTCAGACAGTCCTGTCTGGTGCCTCAGGAGCACCTCATTTCCAAGGGCTCTTCCTATCTGATAGTTGTCGGGAGCTATCGTTGCGAACTTACCCTCGATGTCTACGTCAGTCTCTACCCCTGTTCCCGTGAGGGCAAGGACTGCTTTTCCGCTTATGTCCTTGATATAGTCTGCAGTTCCACCGCTTTTTATAAGCTCTGTCACAATGGCATCCGCGCCGTTCTGAATCTGCTTGTCTATGATGGACAGTTCTTCCTCCGCACCGCTAAAGCCCGATGTATTTACAAAATCAATCATCACGCCTCTGTCAGTGGCTGCGCTCTCCGCTCCAAGCCTGAAGGAATTCCACCTCTCACTCTGGCTGTCCTCAACCACGACCGAGATGGTGTAATCTTCATTTTCCGCGGAGCTCTTTACAAGTGCATAGGTCGATATAACTATTGACAAAATCAGCGCCGCTATGACTGCCAGGATTATCCTGCTTCTGTTCTTAGCCATTTGCACCTCCCTTTTCAAGCCGCTCCCTGTTTTCCTCGGTAGCAGGTATTGCCGGCAGATGTATCGTGACCTTCGTGCCCTCATCGGGCTCACTCTCTATTTTAAGACCGTACTCCTCACCGAATCTTAGCTGGATTCGCTTGTGTACGTTGATAAGTCCAACTCCGGAGCCGTTCTTGCTGGCGCGCTTATCCTCAGTCAGAAGATAGGGCAGCTTTTCAGAGGGGATTCCATAACCGTTATCGATTACTTCTATGAAAATATCCTCGCCGTCCTTGTATCCTTTTACTGTAATTTCGCCGTCTTCATCCATATTTTTTACTCCGTAATATATGGCATTTTCAAGAAGTGGCTGCACGATAAGCTTAACCGTCAGGCACTCCTTAATCTCCGGCTCAATATCATAATTTACTGTAAACGCATTTTTAAAACGAACCTTCTGAATGTTCATGTAGTTCTCAGCATGGCGAAGCTCATCCTCGATGGGGATGATGGTGCGACCCTTACTTAGGGATACTCTGAACAGGCTGGCCAGCTGGGTTATCATGAAAACTGCTTCCTTGTAATGCTCACCCTCAATCATCCATACGATGGAATCTAAGGTGTTATACAAAAAGTGCGGATTTATCTGTGATTGCAGGGCATCAAGCTCGCTTTTTCGCTTTTCCTCCTGCTCGATGACGATGTCCTTCATCAGTCTGTTGATCTCGTCAAGGGAGCGCTGCAGAGTCCTTCCAAGGTGCTCAACCTCTGTAGTTCCGCCGATATAAATCGCAGAGTCAGTCTTTCCGGCTTCGATTGTCTTGATCGATTCGTTCAGCTTTCTAAGGGGCTGTGTTACCTTCCAGGTCACCATCTGGTTCATAAAAATCATGGCAAGGGCTGTAAGTGCAGCCACAAGGATTACGAAATATCTTGTGCTCTGCATTCCAAGATAGAAGTTCTTTATCGGAGTTACGCTGACAAGCTTCCAGCCAGTGTAGCTTACTGTATCTACTACAACTATTCGCTTTTCACCCTCAAAATTCTCCTCATATACTCCGTCATCATAGCCTGCTGCCTGGGCAAAGTTTTCATTGTGAATCCCAAGGGATATCTGCTCCGCCTTGGGGTGGTAGATAAGCTGACCGTTGCCGGTTATGAGGTAGACGTACTGGTCGGAGTTTAGCTTGTTTACACTCTCCATCATCTGCTGAATTGTCTGGTAATTCATGTCAACAAGAAGCACGCCCATCCTGGGCTTTCCGCCATAGTTAAGCTCTACCGCGCGGCTAAGGGATATTACCCAGTGGTAGCGATAGTCGGTCTCGTCTATGAATAGATTTTGTACATGTGGTGTGGAAAAATGCAGATTTTCCAGATTGGCAAAGGCTGTAGAAAACCAGCTCTGCTCAGGAACCTGGGCGTTGTCCTTTTTCAGGGCGATGGGCGCTGCGCTTATGAGATCGCCGTTACTTGCAAAAAGCGCAAAGCTCACCAGGTTGTCCTTATTAGCCTCGTAGAGAAGACTCATCTCAGTGGATATATCCTCGGACTCAAAGTCCATATCCTTTATGACGTCGTAGTACATCGCATCAGAGATTCTTCGCATTCTTCGAAGGTAATCCTCAATGCTGTCAGTAGTTCTTGCCAGCATCAGGAGTGAATTGTCCGTCATCATCTGGCGGGACCGTCTCTCAAATCTCTGATACATGGACATGCCCAAAAAGAGCATGCAGACCGATGATACCAGTGTGAAGGATATCAGAATGATGCTCTGGATTGTGCGGGGATATAGCTTTAATAGGTACTTTTTAAGATAATCCCTGTTTGTATTTAGATGGCGATGTCCCGAATTGTTTTTTGAAAACATAGCTGAAATAGTTGGGGTCTCCGTAACCGACCTGCTGTGCAATGACGTAGGTCTTTTCATCTTTTTCTATAAGGAGCTGCAGAGCCTTCTCCATGCGGTAATCCGTAAGGTAAGTCACGAAGGTCTTGCCTGTCTCCTTCTTAAAAACAGTGGAAAAATATGCACTGCTCACCGCAAGCTCGGAGCAGATGCGATCCACAGAAAGGTCCTGATCAGCATAGTGATCGTTGACATATTCTATGGCCTTCTTTACAAAGGATTTTGTGTTATCAGATCTCTTTTCCCGGAGCATGTTCTGGAGCTTTATGCAGGTTTCCTTAAGCCAGCTCATGAGCTCAGTCTTTTCAAGCTGGGAAAGGTTGTCGTAAGCATCATTTTCCGGGTCAAATATCTCATCAGTATTCAGCTGATTGCCTCGCATGAATCTGTAGATTTCACTAATCATTTCAAGGACGAAAAACTTGTACTCTGAAACGGACATATCCGCCGAGGTTCCGCCGGTTATATAATCTTCAACCGACTTGCTAAGAGCTGCTTCGTCCTCCATTTTTATCTTCTTGAATATCTCATGAAGGTCTATCTCTATGTCTGCCGTCTGCTTAATTGTGGGCGGCGCTATCTCAGAGATGTTGATAGCCTTGGTGGTTCCGTAGAGAACTCTGTAGGATACGGCATCCTTTGCGCCATCATAGGAGGTCTTTAAGTCTTCAACACTTCCGACTATCTCTCCGATTCCGATGGTCACGTTTGCCTTGCAGACTGTCTTTGCAAGTCTGCAGAATCTGTCACAGTCATCCGTGAACTTAGTCTTCGCCTCAGTTGATGTGAGCTGTGCAATCATGACTGTGCTTCCAAGATATGAGAAGAATCTCGCATTGTAGGAAGGGTTACTTCTCTCCTCCGCAAGCCTTCTTACAGACACAGACAGAAGGACATGGCTTACTCCCTCCGGTAGGTCCGTGGTACTTATATGAAAAATCGCTACGCAAAAGAACGGTCCTTCAAGCTTTATCTGATACTCCTGCAGATACTGGGGAATTCTTTTTTCCTCTAGCTTTCCATCAAGAAGCGCAGCAAAAAAGTCCTCCTGCAATAGCGGAAGTGATTCCATGTAGTAGTTGGTGAGTTTTTCAAGGTTCTGTCTCTCATCTCGCTCTTTATCAAGAGACTCATGAATTCTTGTAAATACGCCCCTAAGCTCCCCTGCATCTATGGGCTTTAAGATGTATTCCTCCGCCTCAAGCCTTATGGCTTCCTTGGCGTACTCAAATTCATCATAACCTGAGAAGATTATGATTCTTATTCCGGGATAGAGCTCCTTGAGCTTTTTGGACAGCTCAAGTCCTGTCATGTAGGGCATCTGTATATCCGTCATGACAACATCGGGAGCATGCTCCTCAGAGACCTCCAAAGCCTCAAGTCCATTCTTGGCATACCTTGGCTCCTCGAATCCCATCTCTTCCCAATTCAATTTTCTTTTTATGGCCTGGGTGACTTCCTCTTCGTCATCCACAAGAAGTACTGAATATTTCATTTTGTAAACCCGTACGCCTGGAGCGATCCGAGTATATATTCATTCCAGACCTCTGTTACGCTTCGCGTAGAATCGGTCTGGTCTGAATATATACTCTACCCTCTCCAAGCTGTGTATTCATAAAATTAACTTTTTTATACTGTAATATTTTCTGTTTACGTCAGTGCTTAATTTACGTTTGATCCCGGTGCATTTTTTCTTGCTAGCGTAAGCGTTTTAATATCACGGTTATACGCCAGTTCAACCGATTTTTATTTTATAACAAATTCTGGTCTACTATGCTTTTGCAAAAATTATCGTTATATCGTTTGCGTTACGTCTATTCACTATTATTGTTCATTACAGGTTGAGCTTTTCATTATTTTCAGAAATCAGGGTAACTCTAAGCATTGAATATATCCAAAAAATTCATCCTATTTGCTTTATTACATTCTACCAGACGTAACCGTCCTCCAAAAACTGTTCTTTATTTCATAAACCGGTACGCCGGTAGCACCAAATTCTATTCCCCTGACGTAGCGGCACTAAAAATCCCCACTTTTCCTTCACAAATCAGTTCCACAAATTAGACCAACTCTTAATATCACTCAAGCGAACTTATCAGTAACCTTTTTCCACATAATTACCATAATAGCAGTACATGCTACGATCTGGATAAGTCCTGCAACAGGGCTGATAAGCACAAGTCCTGCCATTACAAGTGTGGAAATTCCAAAAAAGACAATTACAAGGCCTGCTGCCTTGCAGTAACCCTCAATATCCTTCGGGGGCTTCTCCTGTTTGCCGCGGACTGCTGTGTAGTCCTTAAAAACAAGAAGTCTGAAAGCGTAGTAAGCACATATTACAAATAATAGCAGGGAAATTCCTGACTGCTCCAATATACTGTTAAAAGTCATAATTACCTCTCAATTCATTATTTAAAAAGATACATTCTAATTGTATCTTTTTCCGCCTTTTCTTTCCATATTTTAGCAGAAAAAAGGCTAAGGAGAGTAATATCCCCTTAGCCTTAACAAATTTCTTATCTCAATTACTTCTTAGCAACATACTTTCTGATATCAAGTGAGATAGCTACGAAGATAACGATACCGATTGCAATGTACTGAGCGTTTGCGTTTACTCCAAGGTACTGGAGAGCTGCCTTCAAGAGCTCGAATACTGCTACACCGACGATAGCACTTGAAACCTTACCACGTCCACCGGTAACTGATACACCACCGATTGTACAAGCTGCGATAGCTTCCATCTCGTAACCATAACCAAGGTTAACGGATGCACCACCGGCCTTTGCACCAAGCATGAATCCTGCAAGACCATACATCATAGCTGCCTTCATGTAGATGAGGATCATTGTAAGTCTAACCGGAACACCGGCAACCTCAGCTGCCTGCGGGTTTCCACCGATAGCATACATGTATTTACCATGACGAGTCATGTTGAAGATGAACCATGTGATGATTGCTACACCGATTGCAATGAATACAAGGAAGCTGATTCCTGCAATGTTACCTGTAGCGATGTCTGTGTACTGCTTTACGTATCCACCAAGAGGTGTTGCGTTTGTGTAGATAAGTGCAAGACCATAAACGATTTCCATCATAGCAAGTGTTGCGATGAACGGAGGAACGTGAAGGAATGCGATGAAGAATCCTGTGATTGCTCCAAAGAAACCTGTGATTGCAAGTACGATAAGAAGTACTACAAATACGTTCATGGGCTGCATATCAGGGAAGAACTTACCTGAGTAATCAATCTTCTGGAGCAGTGTACCTGCGATACATGCTGCAAAACCGATCATACGACCTGCTGAAAGGTCACATCCTGCTGTGATAACACAGCCTGCAATACCAAGTGCGATAACAAGACGAGGTGCCATGTTTGCAAGAATATTAAGTCCGTTACCAACTGTAAGGAAGTTCTTATTTGTAAGTCCTGTATAGAAAACCAGGATAAACATTACTATGATAACTCCGTTATTGATCAGAAAATCTTTCATTTTCTGCTGCTTTGTCTTTTCCATTTTTTTATCCTTTCTATAAAACAATTGTCATAAGGAAGTTCTACCTCCCCTTGGTCGGTAGAACGGCGTCACTCACTATGCTCGTTAATACCTCGCTAAGTGATTGACGTCAGAACATTGTTGCGTAACTCATTACTTTTTCCTGAGTCATTTCAGCTTCGTTGTCGATCTCGCCGGTCTTTTTACCGTTACACATTACAACCACGCGATCGCTCATTCCAAGAAGCTCAGGCATTTCAGATGAAATCATGATGATTGCTTTACCCTGCTTTGCGAGCTCTGTCATGATCTCGTATATCTCGTGCTTAGCACCGATATCAATACCTCTTGTAGGCTCATCCATTATCAGGATGTCAGGGTCATTTGCAAGCCATCTGGAAATAATAACCTTCTGCTGGTTACCACCTGAAAGGTTTGCTATATGCTCCTGCTTACTGGGTGTCTTGATTCTAAGCTTATCAATACTTTCATCAACAACCTTGTTAATGCTTGCATGATCCAGTACAAATCCTGCCTTCAGGAACTTGTTGTAAACTGATACACCAACGTTGTCCTTAATGGAAAGACATCCAAAAATACCTCTTGCTCTTCGGTCTTCAGTTATCATTCCAATTCCGGCCTTCATGGCATCTCTGGAGTTCTTGATCTCTACCTTGTGACCATGAATCTTAATTTCTCCCTTTGAAAGATTTCTTATACCGAAGATACCTTCCATTAGCTCTGTTCTCTGAGCTCCTACCAGTCCGCCGAATCCGAGGATTTCACCCTTTCTGAGTTTGAAGGAAACATCCTGGAATGATCTCTTGTGGATTGAAGACAAGCCTTCAACCTCCATGATCACATCGCCGAACTCTCTGTCCTTGGGAGGATATATATTTGTAAGCTCACGTCCTACCATCTTAGCAATGATGTCATCTATGCTCATCTCTGCTGCAGGCCATGTGCCTACGTAGGTACCGTCTCGCATTACTGTTATATCGTCTGCGATGCGCTTAATCTCATCCATCTTATGTGAGATGTAGATCATGGCAACACCCTTCTTTCTGAGGTTCTCCATGATTTTGAAAAGCGCTTCAACTTCATTATCTGAAAGAGAAGATGTAGGCTCATCGAAGATGATTACCTTGGCGTCATGTGAAACTGCCTTTGCAATTTCTACTGACTGCATCTGTCCGATTGACAGTGTTGAAAGCATAGCCTTGGGATCGAAGTGCATATCAACTTCGTTCAGCCACTTCTCTGTTTGTTCGTACATTGCTTTATGATCAATTACCTGAATAGGTCCGATTTTCTTAACCGGGAACCTTCCCAGATACATGTTCTCGCCGACACTTCTTGCAGGTACCGGCTGTAATTCCTGATGCACCATCGCGATACCCATTTTCATCGCTTCATCAGGGTTTGAAATTACTACCTTCTGTCCATCTATAAAAATTTCACCGGCATCCATCTTGTAGATTCCGAACAGACACTTCATGAGTGTGGATTTTCCGGCACCATTCTCTCCCATCAGTGCATGCACTGTACCTGGGCGAATTGCTAACTGAACGTTATCTAGTGCCTTAACGCCGGGAAATGACTTGGATACGCCCCTCAGTTCCAATTTGTATTCTGATGCCATAATCCCTCCTAAATACTAAAAAACTGTTTATATATATTTCAATGATTTTTGCCATAACCGAATTGCTGGCTGATGATTAGATTTGATTAGTCAATAGTAATGCGGATGCATCCTGTGCATCCGCACTACTATTTAATTAACTATTTCATAAGGAAGTTCTGCTCTCAGGCTTCGCCTTCGCAAGGAAGTTCTGCTCTCAGGCTACGCCTTCGCCAGAACTAAGTAGTACACTAAGCTCGAAAATACCTCGCTAAGTGATTACTTAACAGAATCAAGAATCTCCTGAGCATTGTCTGCTGTTACCTTGATGTAGTCACAACCGATGTAACGATCGTTTGTCTGACCGTTAAGGAAGTTGATAGCTGCATCTGCTGCGCTGTGTGACTGTGAGAAGTGATCGTTGAATACTGTACCTGTCATTGTTCCAGCGATAACGTCCTCAAGTGCCTCTGAAAGAGCATCAACACCTACAAGGAAGATGTCTGTGCCAACTGTTCTGTTAGCAGCCTGGATTGACTGAAGAGCACCAAGTGCCATAGCATCGTTGTTGCAGAATACTACTTCTGTCTCAGGATGAGCTGAAAGAGCGTTAGCAACGAGCTGCTGAGCTGTAGCCTGATCCCAGTTACCTACCTCATCATCAAGGCACTCAACCTCAAGACCTGCATCCTCGATAGCCTTGATTGAGAACTCTGTACGATACTGAGCGTCAACGTTCTCCGGGTCACCCTCGATCATGATGTACTGGATCTTACCATCCTTGTTAAGGTCAACAACGTCCATGCCAAGGTCTGAGATGATCTCACCCTGGTATGTACCAGACTGACGAGCGTCACAACCTACATAGCAAACGTTCCAGCCGTTGTCTTCCCATCTCTGCTCTTCGTCTGCATCGGGCTCACGGTTGATGTAAACAAGCGGGATGTTAGCGCCAACTACAAGGTCTGTAATTGTTGCTGCTGAAGAAGAGTTAACAGGGTTGATGATAAGTACATCAACACCACTTGTGATGAAGTTCTGAATCTGGTTTGTCTGTGTAGCCTGGTCGTTAGCACCATCAACGATTGTGATATTGTCAGCGTTGAAGCCCTGAGCTACAAGGTAGTTCTGAAGTTCGTTTCTGAAAAGAGTCATGAAGTTATCAGAGAACTGATAGATGCAAACGCCAACCTTCTTATCTGCAAGGTCTCCGCTAACTGCATCAGCTACTGTCTCAGCTGCTTCTTCTACAGTTGACTCAGCTGTCTCTGCAGCTTCCTCTACTGTTGACTCTGCTGTCTCTGCAGTTTCCTTAGCTGTGTCAGCTGCCTTGTTACCACAACCAGCGAGCATTGACATTGAAAGAGCTGCTACTGTCAAAAGACTAACTACTTTCTTTTTCATAATTACTTTGTCCTCCTATACATTTGTGCATCTGTACTTGTTAGTGCAATATGCACACGTTTTTGATTACATTAGACATGATAGCAATAGTCCTTTCGTAAAAACATAGAGAATTCTTCTCTCGTTCTTGAAAATTCTATGCAAATTGAAGAAAATCTATAAAATTCTTTATTACTTGTATAATTTTGGTGTATTCATAGAAGGATTTTCCAGATTTATAAAGCATAGTGCATAAAGAAAACGCATCCTCCTCCGAATGGATTTGGATGCGTCTGTAATTTTGACAATTATGATCTTTTTTTATCGGGATACTTTATATAGAAGTTTTCCTTCTCTTCGAGCATCTGTTTATTGGCATTTCTAAGAGCTTTTCTAAGGTCTCCCTCGGTACTGTCAAAGGCTGTTCCTATGGCAAAGTACACGCCGTCCGGGTTTGATCCCCGCTCTCTTAGCTTTTCTATTCTTTCTTGAAAATCCTTCTCATCGGCGTCCTTACATACAACAGCGAATTCCTCTCCCGCAGATCTGAAAACCTCTGTCTCATCGAATATTTCGCTAAGTATATTTCCCGCTTCCTCAAGGCACTTATTTCCGGCATCATGCCCATTTTTTTCATTTAATGCCTTAAGTCCGTTCATTGTGCAAAATGCTACACCGATAGGATACTTTTGCCACTTTAGCTGTTCGGCATATTCGTCAACCACACGGTTCATGGCAGCTCTGTTCCTTACACCTGTCCTCATATCCACGCTGGTCAGCCACTCAAGGCGGGCCAGGAACTGGTTGTTAGCCATCTCCGATGATACGAAAAGTGAAAGAATTTCCAGGGTTTCCTTTATGGTTACGAGATTATCCAGATTAAAATTGGTAACCAGAATATATCCCACAGTGACTTTTCTCTGCTGTAACGGTACCAGGCACAGGTTCTCAATGCCCTTCATTCTAAGAAGCTGTGCCCACTTAGGGGTTACCTTCTCAACGACGTTCTCAATATCTGCCTTATCTCTCATAATGAAGCAGTCGCTTTCACCGATAAGGTCATCCCACTTATCTATGGTGTCAAATGACACTCCCGAAAATGACTGGCCCGCAGCCATAGCTGTCTCTTCGATGCTTTGACAGATAAGCTCGCTCTTTTGCTTTTCCCGGTTCATGGATATAACGCAGGCAAAGGTGGCATCCGTGAAAATTCTTATATCTTCAATAACCTGATTGATATTTACCTTGAAGTCATTATCGCTTCTAAGCTCAAGGCAGCTTTTTATAACAAATCCGGCAACTGTAGGGGATATAGTAGAGAACTTACCTGCATCCATCTCCTTTGTAAGGTCATAGATAAACTGGCAGTATCCGGTTTTCCCATCCTCATCCGGCTGAAGAGGAAGCAGGATATTGTCTGACCATGCACCCAGGGTCTTGGTAGAATCTACATAGGTGTGGATCTTTTCTCCGCCAAAAGCAGCTCTAAGGCACATGTCATCAAACTTAGGCTCCCTTGGAAGGAATTTGGTATAAAGCTCTCCCTCAACCATCTCGCCTGTCATGCTGAATTTGTCATTTGTCGCAAAAAGTCTGATGTCTCCTGCAGTTCCATCCTCATTTTTCTCAACGGATAAAATTGCACAGGGACTTGTAACAGACTGGGCTATCATTTTGTATTTTTCATACGCAGAATTAGATGAATTCATTAAAATGCCCCCTGATATCATTAATAACATCCACGACTATTATTATTTTAGCATAAATAAATATATGAAATAGTAAAAATATAATAAACAAAAAGGCGCTGTACCCTATTGGTACAGCACCTTGAATCACCCCTCATAAAACAGTTTGTTCCCCCAAACGATAACCGTCAGACAAAGGTCTTCTTTTTATTCCAAACTTTTTATTATTTCTATTATCAGTTCTTAACCATCAGCTTACCGCCGCGCTTAGATACAACGTCGAAGATAACGGCTGCAAGAAGAACGACACCCTTTACCACCTTCTGCATGTTGGCATCAACACCCATAAGTGACATACCAAGGTTGATAACACCCATGAGTACCGCACCGACAATAACTCCGGGAACTGTACCGATTCCGCCGTAAGCAGATGCTCCACCGATGAAGCAGGAACCGATAGCATCCATCTCGTAGTTCTGACCGTATGTAGGCTGAGCGGATGTAAGTCTTGCGATTGTGATCATTCCTGCAAGTGCTGCAAGGAATCCCATGTTTGTGTATGCAAGGAAGTAAACCTTGTTTGTATTGATACCGGAAAGCTTTGTAGCCTTCTCGTTACCACCTACTGCGTAGAAGTAACGTCCAACAGTTGTGTTGCTTGTGATGTAACCATAAACAAGAACTACTACAAGTACCCAGATGAGAACTGTAGGAATACCCTTGTGCTGAGCAAGCTTGTAAGAGAAGATGATGATTACTGCTGATACAGCAACGAGCTTGCAGATAAATGCACCGAAGTTTTCAACCTCATAGTTCTTCTTTGATCTCTGCATACGTGTGCTTACCTGGATCATGATGAAAAGTGCAGCAGCAACAAGTCCTGCAAAGAGACATGTAAGGTTAAGTGTTCCATTTCCAAAAACATCGTGTATGTAGCAGTCTGCACCACCACCAAAGAGGTTAACAAATGAGCTCTTATCCTTGATTGAAACTGTAAGTCCGTTAAGTACTACGTTTGAAAGTCCTCTGAAAACAAGCATTCCTGCCAGTGTTACGATGAAAGGAGGAATTCTTACAAATGCGATCCAGAAGCCCTGGAATGCACCGATTGCTGTACCGATGATGATCATGATGATAATTGAAAGCCATACAGGAACCTTCATATTTACCATAAGTGTAGCTCCGACAGCACCTACGAAGCAGACAACTGATCCAACTGACAGATCGATGTTACCACCAGTCAAAATACAGAGCAGCATACCTGTTGCAAGTACGAATACGTATGCGTTCTGTGAAATAAGGTTACTAACGTTCATAGGCAGGAGAATTGCTCCGCCTGTTCTAAATGAGAAAAATGCATATACTATGATAAGAACGAATATCATAGTGTTCTTTTTTATAAAGCCAATTACCTGGTCCTTATTCATGATTAACCTCCTTCTTCTTTCCGGATGACTGTAAGATGTAAGTCATAATTTTTTCCTGTGTAGCATTTTTACCATCGAGTTCTCCTACTATTCTGCCCTCGTTCATTACGTAGATTCTGTCGCACATTCCGAGGATTTCGGGAAGCTCGGAGGAAATCATGATAACTGATTTGCCCTCAGCTACCAGCTGGTTGATAATGCAATAAATTTCGTATTTAGCACCTACGTCGATACCTCTTGTAGGCTCATCAAGGATTAGTATGTCAGGGTCTGCAAACATCCATTTTGAAAGCAGTACCTTCTGCTGATTACCACCTGAAAGGTTTCCTACATTCTGCTCTACTGAAGGAGCCTTGGTATTTAACTTTTCCTTATAATCAACAGCAACCTTGTACTCTTTATCCTTATCGATGATTCTCTTTTTGCTGACCTCTTCGAGGTTTGCAAGTGTTGTATTTATCTTGATGGGATTTGTAAGGATAAGTCCGTTACCCTTTCTATCCTCAGTTACATACGCAAGTCCGTGCTTGATAGCACTCTGTACGTTCTTTAATACAACTTCTTTTCCATCTATTGTAAGCTGTCCTGAAATTTTCTCGCCGTAGCTTCTTCCGAAAATACTCATTGCAAGCTCTGTACGTCCTGCACCCATAAGTCCGGAAATACCTACAACTTCACCCTTTCTTACGTTGATACTTACGTTGTCGACAACCTTTCTGTCCATATATAAAGGATGGTAAACATTCCAGTTTTTAACTTCCATCTTTACATCGCCAACATTATGTTCTCTTGAAGGGAAACGATCGGAAAGTTCACGTCCAACCATGCCCTTGATGATCCTGGCCTCTGAGAAGTCATCAACACCCTTGGTCATTGTCTCGATTGTAGATCCGTCACGGATAACCGTGATCTTGTCTGCAACGTAGGAAACCTCATTGAGCTTATGGGAAATAATAATAGAAGTAAGTCCCTGCTCTTTTTTCAGCTTCAGCATAAGATCAAGAAGTGCCTGTGAATCTGACTCATTAAGTGAAGATGTAGGCTCGTCAAGGATAAGAAGCTTTGCATTCTTTGAAAGAGCCTTCGCTATCTCGACAAGCTGCTGTTTACCAACACCAATGTCCTTAATCAATGTCTCGGTGCTGTCCTTAAGTCCGACAACATCAAGATACTTACGTGCAAGATCACTGGTTTCGTTCCAGTTGATCTTAAACTTTGTTCCTCTTTCATTTCCAAGGAACATGTTCTCCGCAATTGTCATGTATGGTATAAGTGCAAGCTCCTGGTGAATAATAACGATACCCTTTCCTTCACTGTCCTTGATATCGTTAAACTTACACACTTCACCGTCATATATAATATCGCCCTCGTAGGTTCCATACGGATAAATTCCGCTAAGTACGTTCATCAGTGTAGATTTACCTGCACCATTCTCACCTACCAGTGCGTGGATTTCGCCTTCTTCAACCTGGAGATTTACGTTATCCAGAGCTTTTACGTTGGGGAAGGTTTTGGTGATATTTTTCATCTCAAGTAAGATCTTCGCCAAGTTAACCCCTCCTTTTCACAATTTGCTTTTCCATTTTTATAGATACCCTATCCCATTATAATTTTGAGGTTCTGCTCTCGGGACAAGCCCTCGCCAGAACTAAGTAGTACATCAGGTTCGAAAGAACCTCACCGGGTGATTACTTAATGCATACTTCGAGGCGGGTTTAATACCCGCCCCGAAAGAATACATTCAATTAGTATTACTGAAGCTGATCCTCTGTGTAGTAACCAGAATCGATAAGAAGTTCCTTATAATTGTTTACATCTGCGAATACGGGCTCGCAAAGGTATGAAGGAATAATACCTGTTCCGTTGTCATATGTCTCTGTATCGTTTACAGGAGCCTCTGTGCCCTTCATAAGAGCGTCAACCATCTCTACTGTCTTAGCTGCAAGAGTACGTGTATCCTTGAAGATAGACATTGACTGCTTACCAGCGATCATGTTCTTAACGTTTGCTACGTCACAGTCCTGACCAGTGATGATCGGCCAATCGCCTGTGTAGTTAGCTTCAAGTGAATTGGTAACGCCGAGTGCTGTTGAATCGTTTGAGCAAAGAACTGCATCAAGCTTTGTGCCATCAGCGTAGTTTGCAGAAATGATAGCGTCCATTCTGGACTGAGCTGTCTCTGTTGCCCAGTTAGCTGTAGCAACTTCGTCGAATTCCTTCTGTCCGGACTTAACTACGAGCTTACCCTCGTCGATGTACTTGTTAAGAACATCCATTGCACCGCCATAGAAGAATCTAGCGTTGTTGTCACCGGGATCACCAGTTACGATCTCGATATTGAAGGGGCCTGCAGCATTGTCAAGATCAAGCTGATCTCTGATGTACTCACCCTGCTTTGTTCCTACCATGTAGTTATCGAATGTTGCATAGTAGCTAACAGCGTCTGAGTTCATGATAAGACGGTCATAAGCGATAACCTGTACGCCCTGCTCCTTAGCCTGCTCAAGAACTGTTCCAAGTGAATCACCATCGATAGATGCGATTACAAGAACCTGAGCGCCAGAAGAAATCATGTTCTCAATCTGGTTAACCTGAGTAGCGATATCGTTTGATGCATACTGAAGGTCAACCTCATATCCAGCTTCCTCGAGCTGCTTCTGCATGTTCTCGCCGTCCTGGTTCCATCTCTGAAGATCCTTAGTAGGCATTGCTACGCCGACCTTACCGCCGCCTGAAGCTGTTGTCTCAGTAGCCTCTGTAGCTTCTTCTGTTGATTCAGCCTCTGTAGCTGCCTCAGTAGTTTCCTCTGTGGAAGCCTCTGTCTCAGTTGCTGTCTCTGTTGTTGTTTCTGTTGATGTCTGTGTGTCAGATGATGCAGGTGCAGATCCACCGCCGCAGCCTACAAGAAGTGATGCAGCCATTGCTACACTAAGAAAAGTACTAACAAGTTTTCTCTTCATTTTTGTTTCCCTCCCTATTGAGAAATTTTCTGAGAAATTTTCCTGCGGATATTTTTACCCGCTCTTTACAGGATATACATTATCACAGTAATTTTAGGAATAATTTATGATATTCTTCAAATTTTTATAATCAGGGTTCACGAAAAAAAGACTCTTATAGCATTTTTTTGCTATAAGAGTCTTTAATTTTAAAAATGTGCTATTCTTTACGGTTTCCCGATCACCAAAAAGGCTTCAATTTTCTTTCAGCTTGGAGGGGACGTTTAAGTATACATCCTCCTTTAAGTGAAAGCCGCTGTTTATGATAACTTCATCCATGTTATCGGCATTTACACTTACGGGATCTATCTTAAGATATGGAACATCATAGGCTCCGTCATTTTTGGTTGTTATCCCGCTTATGGTCTGTGTTATTTCCTCGCCCTTCGCCATCTTGACCGCACACTCTGCTGCTCTCTGGGCAAGCTTTTCAATGGGCTTATATACTGTCATAAGCTGAGTTCCCTCGACGATTCGCTGACACGCCTCAAGGTCGGCATCCTGTCCCACAACCATCTTTTTCCCTGCCATTCGCTTTTCAGAAAGTGCCGTAACCACGCGGCTTGCAAGGTCATCATTTCCGCACATTATTGCGTCGCACTCAATAACCTTAGTCATATTACTGTAGATGTAATCAGCTGCCAGTTCAGCCTTCCAGCCTTCCACGTAATATTTGTCCAGAATCTCGTTTCCATTCTCCTCCATGACTGCTTCAAAACCTGTGCAGACCATGGGGACATTGTTATCATTTTCAGCGCCGTTTATCATTAGCACTTTTCCGCCGGTAAGTCCGTTGTCCACAAGTGCCTGTCCCATCATCTCTCCAACCTTCTCATTATCGAAGGATATGTAGAGATCAACATCCGCTTCGCTTATCAGTCTGTCGTATGCTATCACCTTTATTCCGGCGTCCCTTGCCCTCTTTAGGTTTGGCCTTACTGATGCAGAGTCTATGCAGACTATGACGATGACATCCATTCCCTTTTTGATGAAATACTCAATCTGCCTTTTCTGCTCCGCCACATCACCGTTGGCATTCTGGATGTTTACATCGGCGCCAAGCTCCTTTGCCATGGATACGAATACGTCCCTGTCTCTCTGCCATCTCTCTATAACAAAGGAATCAAAGGTCATTCCTATCTGTATCTTATCGCTGTCTGTTTTACTCTGACCGCTCTGCCCCTTTTCCTCGGTAGAGCATCCGCAAAGGCACGCTACCACCATGGTCATAGCCAGTGCTACGGCAGTCAGTCTTTTCAATATTAAAAAAATGCTATTCGTTTTTATTTTCATGTCTCTTCTGCCTGCCTTGCGGAGAACTTTCCTTCCTTATATTCTGTTGGGGTTACTCCAACGTTTTTCTTGAAGCTTCTGCTGAAGTAGTTGGGATCTGTATATCCGCACATTGAGCAGATTTCCTTCATGGATTTATCGGAATTGATCAAAAGGTCCTTCGCCCTCTCTATTCTTATTCCTGTCAGATATTCAATGAAGTTACTTCCGCTCTCCTCCTTGAAAATCTTGCTGAAATAGTAGGGCGAGATATTAACAACCCTCGATACATCATCAAGGGAGATGTCCTTTGAAAAGTTCTCCTCGATATATCGCTTCGCCATCTTTATGGCATCCGTTGACTTTTCCTCGCGCTTTATAAGTACGTTCTTGCAGGCAGCGGATATCTTGTCGATAAACCAGCTCCTTAGCTGATCCGGCGTATCAAGCGCCATTATCTCAGGAAGATAGTGATTTCTTGCGGAGTAGTGGTAGGTCTGTCCGCCGTTTAAGTACATGATTCGCTCCGCATACAGCGAGAACTCCAGAACCTTAAGACGCATATCCATCACGTCGCCACCGTTTACGGCATTGCTCATCCAGTCCGCATATTTATTAGCTATGGTTATAGCCTCGTCCAGGTCTCCCTTGGATACCGCATCAAAAAGCGGCTTTTCAAGGTCGATGGGATAGCCCTCATCATAGTCGCAGCTTATGGGAAGGTCCTCCACATGGGCCACGGTTCCTGTCGTTGCAATAAGTGCGTTTAGGGCTTCGTGATAGGAGTCGCCAAGCTCTCTTAGGGGTTTGATTTTTCCTATTCCAATGCGAAATTTTATATCGGTCTTTTTCCTTAAGTACCTTGCAAGATCCCTTGCCTTATCCACGACCTCGGTTCTTGTGGCGTATTCCATCTTCTGCGAGTAGGAGGGCACCAGAACAGCGATCTTATTGGCCATTACATTTCCGATCTTGCAGTCAAAAAATTCCTTTACACCCTCTCTTATTTCCTGATATTTTCCGGAGACCTTGACCGAGCTTCCGATGGCGTTGGTCATGTGGTTTCCCTCCTGGGAATCACCGCTGACTATGGCCATCATGTAGCCATAATTTTCTTCTATTCCAAGAATTGTCTTGTAGCTGTTGATGTCCTCGTCAAAGTGCTCCTGAAGAAGGATGTCGTAAATAAGACCATTCTCGATTATGGGCTCGATGGTCTCCAGCTTTTCCTTGATGATAAGGTCGTTACTTCTCTTTTCACGCTCTCTGTCTATCTGAGCCATGGCTTTTTTCAGGACTTCAATTATCTTCATCCTGTCCACGGGCTTATTGATATAGTCGAGAACGCCAAGCTTGATTGCCTCTTTTGCGTAATCGAACTTATCATAGGCTGTCATTACTATGAAAATTGTATTTGCGGAAAATTTCTTGATCTCTTTCATGGCTTCTATGCCGTTAATTCCGGGCATGTGAATATCCATGACGGCGATATCCGGTCTGAAGCGCTCTGCAAGCTCTATTACGCTTCTTCCGGTTTTCGCGAATTCGACATCACAGAGATTACCAAATTCCTTCTCTATGATAAATTTCATTGAATCGATGACTATACCCTCGTCATCGGCTAGCATTATCCTATACATTATTACTAATCCCCAATTAGTCAGCTAAGCTGACACCTTCCCAATATCATTTTAGCGGCAGTCTTATCAGAACCTCGCACCCCTTTCCAATACCTCCGCTCCTTATGGAAACCGCATTTTCTTTTCCCGTAAAAAGCCTCAGTCTTGAAATTACATTTACCATTCCGATTCCGTTGTGATCATGCTGCTGTTCATCCTTGCTCCAGCTTCCGTCAAGAATGCGGTCTATGTCCACAAGGCTTATACCCTTACCATTATCACATACGCTTATGCAGGCATCGTCGTCTTCCCTGTATACCCTGAGGGTTATCCTGCCCTGATCTCCCATTTCCCTGATTCCATGGTTCACAGCATTTTCAACTATTGGTTGAAGCACCATGTTGGGCATTTCGATCGAGAGTAATCTCTCATCCACCTGCTTTTCATACTGAATATCCCCAGAAAATCTTACATTCAGTATCCTTATGTAGTTATCAACAAGGGTTACCTCTTCCCCAACGGTAACCTCTGTCTCATGATTTTTTACATTATATCTGAAAAAGTCCGCTACGGTCTGCACATATTCGTAGGTCTTATCAGCGCCCTCCATCATTGCAAGCTGTGCACCGGCATTAAGGGTGTTGAAAAGGAAGTGCGGATTTATCTGCGCCTGAAGGTATTTAAGCTGTGCGTCCTTTAAGTGAGCCTCCATGGTGAGCTCCTTTTCCTGCATGAGGCGCTCCTTCTCCATACTCTCGCGCTGCCTTATTATGTACTCCTTAATGCTGACCACCATCTTGTTGAAGGCCTTTGTAACTATACCTATCTCATCGTGATAGGGCGTCCCCGGAAGCTTGGTATCAAAATTACCTGCCGCTACTTCATTGGCAGAAGATGCCAGCTCTTTTAACGGATTTATCATCATCCCAACTATTATGATGATACTGACGATATTACCGATCATGACAAGAGTAAGGACTATTATCGAGGTGCTCTCAAAGGTCCTGAAGGCTTTCGCAAGCTCCGTGTAGCGATCAGAGTTACTTACAAACTGCTCGTTATTAAGTCTTGCGATGTAAGCTGTGATGTATTCGTAGAGCTCTGTCGCATCCTCGTAGTGTGTCCTGTATTTTTCAACATTTCTTCCGCGCTTTGCTTCAACCGTCTGTGAAACACCATCCAGATAGTTGATGGCCATATTTTTGATGTTGCGCTTCATTCTGCTAAACGACTGATCCGTCACAGGTCCGTCCAGCTCTTCAGCGAGATTCTGAAGCGTCTGGGCACTTTTATAATAGCTCTCCAGTGAGTCCGTGGTCTTGGAGCTTAAGTAACTGGTCATGTTGTCCTGAACCTCTGTCAGAGAATTGGCCAGCTCGTTCAGCTGTCTGTTATCCTGATAGACCATCTCCATATCCAAAGCCATGCTGTTGATTCCCAGTATCAGGAATACATTTACTATGAAAATGATGATGTTGGCAGCCATGTATATGCTGACTATTTTCTTTTGTAGGGGGAGATTAAAGAATCTATTCATCGCTCTCCTCCTTGATCAGATATTCAGCTACATTTTTCCCGTTTATAAGTGTTACATCCGCAGTGAAGTATTCACTGGTGGTCCCGTAATCGTAGAAATCTGACAGTGCCTCTATGCAGTACTGCCCCATCTGTCTTGTGTCAATTGAAATTGTGGCATAAACTATACCCTTATCAATTGCGTTAACGATGGATTCGGAGTTGTAGTAGCCAAGGATATTAACATCTCCAACCTTGTTGAAATCTACAACCGCCTGGTATGCGCAGATTGTGTTCTGCTCATTTAAGCACACGATTACATCCGGAACTGTATCATTTAGGAAGATATCTCTGATAGACTCTTCTACAGAAAAAGGATTCTTATTATCCACAGGAACTATCGAAATCGAAAACTCAGAGTTTGTGGCATTTTCCTGATCAAGGGTCTCCTGAAGTCCGGAGATAATGATGTTCTGTCCGCTGTCCTGGGAATCCGTATTTACAAGAACCGCTATCTGCATGGTCTTGCGGTGTCCCATCTTTTCAGACTCTATAAAGTCCTCTCTTCGCTTTTCCTTGATTATATTGAAAATCTGTCTGCCGTACTCTCTTCCGATGTTGTAGCTTCCGACGCCCACAAAGCTTCGTCTCTTGGATTTGGTGCTGTCACCGTAAAGTGTGATTACCGGTATCCCTTTATCATCTGCTTCGTTTATGAGATTTGTCATCTCCTCGCTCTCATTGGCAAAGACTATGATTCCGTCAACCTGTGATGCTATGGCAATTTTCATCAGCTGCTCGCAGCTGTAGTCACCTGCAATGTTCTGCCCCAAAAGATCTACGTATATGTTCTGGTCCTTGGCAGCATCGAAAGCCCCCTTGTACACTGCCTGCCAGAAGTCCGCCTTATAGTTGTCGGTTATCATCACGTAGTATTTATCATATTCGGTAGCCTCTGAGGCCTTGCCGAAATCTGCCATATAAAAGCGAAAAACAAGTGCTCCCACCACCAGCGTAGCCAGGGTAAAGAGCACAGTTGTTAATAAAAGCATTCTCTGCTTATTCAGTTTGTTTGTAGTTTCCTGTGTCCCCATACTTGGGATTTTAACAGATAAAGTATGGGGTAACAATAGTATCTGTTTTTCAATAATCCCTGCATTAGCTGTAATGAGCTGAGAACATCAGCAGCATTTCGCCCAAATCTTGATAACTTAAACACCAAGACATAACTCACACCATCCGTACCACTAACAATTTCTTCAAGCATCCTTGAGAACTCCGGTCTACCATTTATATTTTTGCCGGAGTAACCTGCATCTGAAAATTCTTTTACAACTTCCATGTCCTGATATTCAGCATATTTAGTGAGTTTATCACGTTGGGCATCCAAACTATAACCGTCAACCTGTATTGCAGTAGAAACACGAGTGTAGATATAGCATTTCGTTTGTTTCTTCATTTTGAACATCCTCCTATGGAAGTTGCAATAATCCATTTTGCAATAATTTCTTTATCATCGGTTTATACTTATCTATTCCAAAATCTTCTACAATACTTGTGATTCGACCACCCGCATCTTTTGACGATGCGCCGCATAAGAATACACGTTCTTCTTTTGTTCCGTAATCAAGAACAATAAATCTGTCATGAAATATTCCACCGGTGTGCTGCATGGTGAGTTTAATATTAGGATATTCTTTGCAGAAATCCGTATACTCAACATTGTGAAGTTTACCACTCCCAATATTATCGCTGAATATTCTAATATCAGTTCCTGCAGGCGCATTTTTCAGTAACACCAGCGTTCTAAGACCTATATAGTTATCGACTAAGTATATTGACTTTTTCGCTTGGCTATATATGGAAGAATAAGCAACAGCGGCACTGCAATACTTAGTATTAAACATAAGCCATCCATTATCTTCATTATTAACAAAACCATTCATCATATCTGCCAATTCTGATTTAGTAACTACCTCCCCCAGCTGTTCCATTACATCGGACATCTGTTTTTCAACGGAGCCAAGATTCATGCGAAGATTAGAAATCTCGGTTGTATTCTCCATGGTCTGTATTGAAAGCTGCATAACCTCACGCTGTCCAATCAGATTCTGATTGCCTAAAATATAATCCTTCATTTTTTTGAAGGTTCGTACTAGGTCTCTACTTTGCTTAATTGCAAGGTCACCTCTTAAAACAGTCATCAGCATATATACGCCTTGCTCTGTAAATGCATAAGGCGTATAGCGCGAGCCGCCCCAACTTGAGGTGAAATTTTTGCACCTCAAAATTTCATCAAATTCTGTTTTTGTAAGGCGAAACATAAACTCGTCACCCTCAAATTTTTTAGCATTATTCTTCACCTGGCGGTTAAAGTTCTTGGTTTCATATCCATATATTTCTGCCAAATCTGAATCAAGCATCACCTTTACACCACGTACTTCATATAGTTTTTCTTTCAAGAGTTCTTCTGTGATTTCTACTGGAACTATTTCAGTATTTTCGACCACTTCCTTCTTTTTATCGTCCATATTTTCCTTTCCAATTCTTGAGGTCAAATTTTTTGACCTCAAGATTCTACGTCTTAAACTTAAATCTAAAATGTTCACTTCTGAACACTTTTTGAAGTCCCTGCAATTTTCTGCAGTTCTTTATAATATGCCAGATAGCGATAGGCTGTTCTTCTGCTGACATCCCCCTCTGCCACAATCTCCATTAGAGTCATGCCACTCTCATACTTCAACATGAAATCATTGTATGCTGCCATCCAAGCTTCATCATGTTTTTTGCGACCACCGAAGTTACGCTTTCGAAGCTTTTCATTTTCCGCCTTAAGCTCGGCAACCTCTTTTTCTAATTCCTTTATTCTTTCAAGGGCTTCATCAAGAGTTGTAATCTTCATCTTGTGCCACCTCGCTTTCTGACACCATTGTAATTCTGCACTGTGTCACTGTCAACTTGCTTTTTGGCACATGTTCTTTTCTGATTTCATCCCTGAGTCTTGATTGTGATAACATTGCCTATAATAATCTTTGAGTCGGTTACCAATTTTTTCGTATGAATAAACAATTGTGACCGGCGTATTGCCAATATATACGCAATAGTCATAGTCTATATCATCCATAGCAAACTTACCGGCATACTTTTCAATTAGCTCAGCAAGTACATCGATGCATCTTTCAAAAGCTACATTACAAGATGGATTTTCAAAGTAATTCCTTCCCATATTTTCCTCCCTTTCATCATAGTTTTATAGTCTTTCACAAATTGGCAAGCAGTGCATCGGTGTACACCTGATGCGATTTTGCTTGTTGGGGAGTGATCTCCGTTCCACTCCGGTCCGCGCAAAGCCGACGTCCCCCGGACGTCGTGCGCCCCCAATCCCCCTGATTGCCGATTTTCATCGACAAGCTACGCCTGCAAAGCAGGCTAAAAACGAAGTCAATAAATGTCTAAGTATTTGTTGAAAGTCTTTTCTACCTTTTTCAAAACTCGCTCATGATTCTCCTTCATATCAGAAATTGTTTTGCTATCTACAGTGCCACATGAATTGGCAACTTTTGCAATCTGGTTGATATTGTTGCTGTCAATTTTCAGAAGTTTGATGATTTCTAATAACTCACTGAAATCAATGTGGATGTAATATCCATCGATTGCCATCTTCCTAATGTAGGCGCTCATGTTTTTGATTCCTATCTGCTCCATCCTGTCGTGAATCATTTGTAATTCATTTTCGGGAATCTTGATATGAATCTGTTTGTTACATGGAACGTATCCCTGATTTAACAACATTTGCTTTTCACCTCCTCTCGTTATCGTTGTTCATGGACTAATTATCCAAGATTTAGAAGCCCAACTCCGTATATCCAAGAGGTAGGAAATAGATGCTCTACTCAAATTTTTCCACGATATTAGAATTCATCATTTATAGCAAACCTACATTTTGTTATGATTTACATATACAAGGACTTTAGGAAAAGCACTGGGGGAATAAAGCATTGAAGTGTAAATTATCAATTCAGGAAAAACTAAAAGATTTAAGAATAGAAAAAGGCCTGTCTCTGCAAGAATTGTCAGAGCAGACCGGAATATCCAGAGCATCACTGGGAAATTATGAAACAGATGATTACAAAGAAATCTCTCACAAGGCCATCATCACACTTGCGGATTTTTATGGAGTAACATCAGACTATCTTCTGGGACTTACTGAAAATAGAGAACAACATATATTTCCTATAGATGAACTTGGACTGGATGATGAAACTGTAGATTTACTAAAAAGTGGGAAGCTTAATGTCAGATTGATTTGTGAAATGATTAAGCACCCGGATTTTATAAATTTTCTTTCGGACATGGAAATCTACGTTGATAATCTTGCCGGAATGCAATTTCGAAACATCAACAAAATGATTGAACAGACAAGAGTTCGGCTTCAAAATAAAGGCATTTCCGATGAAGATCATTACATGAAAACCTTAGAAGCAGCAACCATATCTGAAGACAACTACTTCAACAATCTTCTTGGAAACGACATTGTCAAAATAGCAAAAGCTATACGAGATGCCCATGGCAAAGATGCAGAAACCGGTGATGCAACCACACCGGTTGACGATATCCTTGACTCATTTGAGGAATTAAAGACCGCCGACAATGTCACTCAGGCTCAGATGGTCATGTATAGCAAACTCTTCAAAATCAATTTTACTAAGATGGATCCATACGAGTTCAAGACCTTTACCGACATTTTGCAGCGCTACTCTGATCTCTGCAAACCGGTTAAAGGAAATGGACGCGGTAAGAAGAAAAAATAATCCTAAAACAGCACAGATATAGTCGTTCCTACCCCAGGTGCACTATCTAACTCAATTTTGGCATCATGAATCTCAACTATGTGTTTTACAATCGCAAGACCAAGCCCTGTTCCACCTGTAGCTTTTGATCTGCTTTTATCAACACGATAAAATCGTTCAAAAATTCGCTGCTGCTCTGAAGCAGGTATTCCTATTCCATTGTCCTTAACTGTAAGCGCAACCTGACCATCAATTGTTCCCACAGAAATCTTTACCTTGCCATTGGGATTATTGTATCTGATTGCATTCTGCCCCAGATTTTCAACCAACTCTTTGAGCATATCTTTGTTTCCGCAAACAATACTCGTTTTCCCCTCAAGCTCTATTGTCACGTTTCTTTGTTTAGCATTAACTGATAAGACTTCCATACATTCTGAGACAGTCTCATATAAGTCAACCTCGGTAAAATGTAACTCAGAATCTTTTCTATCCAAATCCGAGAGTCTCAAAATATCATTTATCAATGCAAGTAATCTGTCGGCATTCTTTCTGATTTCCTGATAAAAATGATTCTGCTTCTCAGCGCCTATCATTCCTCCCTCTAACAATTCAGCATAACCAGAAATAGCGGTCAGCGGTGTCTTCAGCTCGTGTGAAACATTAGCCGTAAAATCCTGTCTGGCTTTTGCAGCAGATAAAATATCTGTATGCTGGGTGCGAAGCATTTCTGCCAAAGGATCCAATTCCCTGTACGGTGATTCATAATCAGCATTCTCCAAATTTTCCGCCATCATCTCTATTGGTTTTAAAAACTGTTTTGTAAGCAGATGAGAAATCGCTATGCAAATTGAAATGATAAGGAGAATAATTAATAAAATAATTGGTATCGCTGATATGAATACCGCCCAAATGCTCTGTGCATTGGTAGCAACACGAAGAACCGTTCCATTATCTAAACGCAACGCATAATAGAAAGTATCCTCATTCATAGTGTCAGATCTTCTAACTGCTTCCCCTTCACCCTGTTCAAAAGCCGCCTGTATCTCTGGTCTGTCAAAATGATTTTGCAATAGCTCCGCTGAGGCATCATTGTCATATAAAACAGTTCCATCTTTATCAATCCAAGTTACACGCAGCTCATCTAAATCAGTAGATAAATCTATCTGATCTACATCAATATCTACTGATTCAAAATATTGGGTATCCTTTAGAAGTTTCGCACTGACAGATAGATCTGATCGCACCTGACCCTCAAAGAGATTGTAATATATAATTGTAATTCCAGTAACTGTTGCGATAATTGCTAATATCGCAATTCCAACCAGTCTTATATTTATTCTTATTTTCATTCGATTACATATCCTACATTTCTCACGGTCTTGATTCTACTACCATAATCCCCTAATTTTTGGCGAAGAGTTTTTACATGCATGTCTATAGTTCTTGATTCCCCCTCGTAATCAGCTCCCCATACCTGCTCCATGATAGTGTCACGATTCAGTACGATTCCTTTGTTTAATACAAGAAAAGACAAAAACTCATACTCCTTATAGGTTAGCTCAACATGATTTCCACTGATAGTAACCTCATGCTTTTCATTATTTATAACTAGTTCGTCCAGCCTAAGTTCTTTTATATCCTCAGCCTGAGTTCTACGAAGCAGGGCTTTCACCCTTGAGATTAGTTCCATAACCGAAAATGGCTTCTTGATATAATCATCAGCACCATCCTCAATTCCTCTAACTAAATCAAGCTCTGTTGTTTTAGCTGTAACAATAATCACAGGAAGCTTCTTTGTCTCAGGATTTTTTCTAAGCTTCTTTACTATTTCATTGCCACTCTCATCCGGAAGCATAATATCCACTAAGCATAAATCCGGAATCACATCATTCATCTTGTCATAAAATTTTTTTGCACATGAAAATCCTAATACCTTATGCCCCGCATTTATGAGGGCCAGCTCTTCGATTTCCCTTATGCTGTCATCATCTTCAATTATATAAATAAGCGCCATTCTTCTCTCCTATTGTGCGTCCTTAGACTGTTCTATCTCTTTCTTACTGATGGGGTACTGCTTAATCAGTTCTTCATACTCCTTGTTGAAGCTCTTTCTGTCTTCACTAGATAAGCTTTCAAAATACTCATGCGTATTATAATCATCATCTAAAATAGTTATCATTTCAACAGCTATATTTGAACAATGATCAGATACTCGCTCCAGACCGGTCAATACATCATCCAAAATAAATCCCATCTCAATAGTAGACTTTCCCTTCTTCAATCTCTTAATATGATTCTCCTTAATGGTCTTGCATAGTGTATCAATAACTTCTTCAAGAGGCTCAACATGAGTAGCTTGCTCTACATCATTTCTACAAAAGCTATCAACTGTTAGTGCACATATATCATTAACGGCTCCACAAAGAGCTTTCATTTCTCTGAGCTGCCCCTTCTTGAACTCTAAGCCCTTATCTTTTATTTCTTCTGCTGATTTAACAATCTCTAAGGCATGATCTGAAATCCTTTCAAGATCACTGATACTATGCAAAATAATGGACATACTTTGGCTATCTGATTTTGAAATATTCTTACTTGATACTTTTACCAAATATGAGCCAATTGCATCCTCGTACTTATCGACTACAGCTTCAAGTCTTTTAACTTCCTTAATCTTTTTCTTATCATATTCTAATAGGGATTCCAGTGATAAGGTGATAGATTTCTGACAATACTCTGCCATTTCTCTTACTTTTCCACGGCATAATTCCATTGCAAATGCCGGCCTGTCCAAGAATCTCTCGTCAATAATGATAGAATCCTTTTTAGCCTCCGGCTCTTTTGCTCCATCTGGTATGGTTATTTCAGCCAGCTTTACAAGCTTATCCGCAAATGGGAAAAGAAGTATTGTCGCACCAATATTAAATAAACTATGAATCACAGCTATCCCGGCTGCATTAGCAGCCTTATCTAAAAAAACAAAATCTATAACTGTATTCAAAGAATAGAAAACAACCATAAAAATAATTGTTCCTATAAGATTAAAATATAAATGGATCATCGCTGAGCGACGTGCGTTTCTGTTTGCCCCAACAGATGAAATAATTGAGGTTACACAGGTTCCGATATTCTGCCCCATAATAATCGGAAGCGCTACTGCATAATGTACAGCTCCGGTAGAACAAAGTGCCTGCAAAATACCAACAGATGCAGATGAACTTTGAATTACTGCCGTTAGAATTGCACCAACAGCCATTCCAAGTATAGGATTCCTAAAAGCTGTCATCATTCTTGTAAAAGAAGTATTGTCTGCTAGCCCAGACACAGCTCCACTCATTGTTTCCATTCCAAACATGAGAATCGCAAATCCAAGTAAGATTCCACCAACATCCTTTTTCTTAGATTCTTCTTTGTTTGACATAACTAAAATAATACCTATTGCCGCTAATATAGGCGAAAATGATGAAGGCTTTAACATCTTAAGCCAAATGGTACTTCCCTCGATTCCTGTAAGTGAAAGCATCCAGGATGTAATAGTTGTACCCACATTTGCCCCCATAATAATACCTACAGCCTGATTTAGCTTCATAATGCCTGAATTTACAAATCCAACTACCATGACAGTAGTTGCAGATGATGATTGAATAACTGCCGTAACTCCTGCACCAAGCAACACCGCAAATATCCTCTTTGAAGTAAGCTTCTCAAGAATTATTTCCAACTTTCCGCCTGCCATCTTTGACAGTTCATTCCCCATCATGCTCATTCCATATAGAAACAGGGATAACCCACCTATCATATTTAGAACATTAAAAATATCCATACAAATTCCTTTCTGGGTATGCTAAAAAATACGCCAATTATTAGCATACTGAATGAAAGTAAAATGTATGAATGTCCTATGTAAAATCTATGTAAAATTTTAAACGTTGCTTACTATTACAATGCTTTATTTCCATTAACCATTAATCTAAACGTTACTCCCAATAGTTCTGAAGCTTTTCTACACATCAGCATTCTACCGAGAAAAATATCAAAATATTCATACATGGTACAGATTTTCTCATCAATTTCGAGATTTAATGAAATTTGCTTTTTATCCTTATCAATAATAAGATCTGTTTTGGTAACAGCATAATTCACTCTATCATGAACATCAAAGTTGGCTTTTGGTTTCTGACGCACCCTGTTTCTTCTAACATCTGTTTTGTCTGCTATAATGAGTGCAGCTGATATTACATCTGTAGCTCCACCTGTTGACTCGTCATGATGGGCGATTGCAGAAACCACTGTAAGTCTCTCCTGCCTATCCATGCCTGTTTCCTTTAATATGTCATTTGCAAGTAATGAACCATACTCTGCATGCCTACTACGATTGATGGCATTCCCAATGTCATGCATAAATGCAGCCACCTTAACAAGTTCAATCTGTTTCTTACTGTATCCAAGAATCTCAAGAATATTGGTAGCACGCTCGGCTACCAAAGCTGCATGTACTTCTGAATGGTCTGTATACCCCAATATTCCAAGGTTTTCATTTCCCTTCGCTATTAATGCCAGTACCTCTTCATTCTCTTTAATATCTTTATACTTCATCTTCATTCTCCTTCTGCTTTAGTGAATAAATTACCCACTCTGCTATATTTGTTGCATGATCCCCTATTCGTTCAAAGTACTTTGCTATCATCAAAATATCGGCTGCCTCCTCACCTTCTTCAGGATTATTTAAGATAAGTTTGATAACATCCTTTTTTGCCTTTACAAACAACTCATCAACAATATCATCATCTTCAATAACTTCCCTAGCTTTTACAACATCCTTTTCTACATAAGCTTCAATACTATGATTGAGCATTATCATTGTCTCGCTTGCCATCTCCGAAATATGATTAAACTTATCTATTCGACTATTCTGCCCCATAAGTATAGTCATTTCCGAAATATCTGCTGCATGATCACCTATTCGCTCCATGTCAGTAACCATTTTCATTGCTGCTGTCACTGTTCGAAGATCTCTTGCAACTGGCTGCTGTTGTATCAAAAGATTAAAGCATATACTTTCGATTACTTTCTGGAGATGATCAATTTCTGCGTCACCATCCATAATCAGCTTTGCCTGATCAATATCTCGGGCTACCAACGCTTCTATAGCCTTCTGAATCGAGGATATTATATTGTTTCCCATCTCAATCATCTTATGATTAAGTTCTAAAAGCTGTTCATCAAATTTACTTCTCATTCGAATATTCCCTTCTATAATTCTTATTAATTCACTAAGCATATTAGCCAAACCTTCCGGTGATATAATCCTCGGTTCTTTTATCATTTGGGTAAGAGAAAATCTGCTTGGTTGTGCCAAATTCCACCATCTCACCTACAAGAAAAAATGCAGTATAGTCCGATACTCTCACGGCCTGCTGCATATTATGTGTGACCACAGCTACTGTATAGTTCTTTTTTAATTCCTCCATAAGGTCTTCAATCTTTGTGGTAGAGATAGGATCAAGAGCCGATGTAGGTTCATCCATCAGCAGAATCTCAGGTTCTACGGCCAGAGCTCTGGCTATACATATTCTTTGCTGCTGTCCCCCGGAAAGTGATAAAGCGGATTTCTTTAATCTGTCTTTCACCTCTTCCCAAATCGCAGCTCCTCTCAGGCTATCTTCTACAATTTTATCAAGCTTTTTCTTATCCTTAATGCCATGGACTCTTGGACCATAAGCCACATTATCATATATACTCATTGGAAATGGATTTGGCTGCTGAAATACCATGCCTACTTTTTTTCTAAGCAGCGTAGTGTCTATATCTCTACCATAAATATCCTCTCCATCGATTTTTACCGTCCCATCAATCCTTACTCCCTCAACTAAATCATTCATCCTATTTAGAGTTTTCAAAAAGGTAGATTTACCGCAACCTGATGGTCCAATAAATGCCGTAATAGCCTTCTCCTTTATTTCCATGCTTACATTTTTTAATGCATGATTTTGTCCATAATATAAATTCAAATCATTAACACTGATTTTTGTTTCTCCCATTACTATTCCTTTCTTGTCACATCAAATCGTTTTGTTAATGCTTTTGTTGCAAGGTTTATAGCCAATACGATAATCAAAAGCACTACAGCTATTCCAAATGCTGTTTCGAAATCACCTTCACTTGTGGCAGATAGATACATCTGAATAGTAAGGGTTCCTCCAGACTGAAATGGTTTAGCTAAAAATCCGCTAATCCCTTTGGGTAATAACTTGGCACTTCCAGCTGTAAATAAAAGTGCTGCTGATTCTCCCACAATTCTTCCTATGGCAAGTATTGCTCCTGTGATTATTCCTGGCATAGCACTTGGAAGAAGTATTGTTCGTATCATGTGCCATTTGCCACTTCCAAGTCCGATTGCACCATTCCGATACGAACTTGGTACAGTTTTTAATGCTTCCTGAGTATTTCGTGTTATCAAAGGAAGAACCATGAGAATCAATGTTAAAGATCCTGTCAAAAGTGAATAACCTAATCCGAGCTTTTCTCCAAAAAACATCATTCCAAATAGGCCGAAGATAATGGATGGAATACCGGTCAAGGTTTCTGTTGCATATTCTATTGCTGTTACAACTCTCCCAGGCCTTGCATATTCATTAAGATATATTGCACTACCTACACCAATTGGAGTTGCAATTATCATGGTGATAAGAATAATCAGTAATGTATTTACAATATTACCTGCAATCCCCACAGTTCCTTTCAATACGCTTGTTACTGAAGTAAGAAATGTTATGTTAACCGCAGAAATCCCTCTTATTAACACATATCCAATAATTCCAAGTAACAAAAGTACTGAAAATGTCGAGCAGATATATATTAAAAAACGCAGGATACAATCAATAAACTTTCTTCTACTAATCGACATCATCAATCCCCGCTTTCCTTGCTCTTAGCAATGCATAGTTCACAATCATGATAAAAATATATAAGACTAATCCCACTGTGAATAATACTTGTCTATGCGTACCTTGGGCATAACCCATTTCACTTACAATTTGAGTGGTAAGAGTACGAACAGAATTAAATGGTAACGGAATATTAACTGCTCCCCCTGCAACCATAGTTATAGCCATTGCCTCACCAAGTGCCCTGCCTGTACCTAACACTACACCAGTAAGTATTCCTGATTTCGCCGCTGGAATAACTGCTTTGAATATTGTCTGTTCTTTCGTTGCACCAAGTGCTAACGACGCTGCTCTAAGAGTGTCAGGTACAGCTTTTAACGACGATGTGCTTACGCTTATTACCGTTGGCAAAATCATGATTGTCAGTACAATAATTGCGGAAAGCATGTTTGCTCCTCCAGTAAACTGATGAGAACTATCGTCTTCAAATATTATTTGCTCAAATCTGAACATAATCGGATTAAGTACCATCATTCCAATTAATCCATATATTACTGATGGAATGGCAGCCAATAATTCTATTGCAGTTCGTACAATGTTTCCTGTTGTTTTTCCTGCCATTTCTGATATATATACTGCAGCTAACAACCCTATCGGAACTCCAAGAAAAATTGCAGTGGTAGTTCCTACTACCGAAGCCAAAATAATAAATCCAATACCATAAGATGGTTCACTTGCAGTTGGCTTCCATATGGTTTTAAAAAGTAAATCAAAAACCCCGACCTTCTTTAAGGCCGGGGCACCTTTCATGAACATATAGATAGTAATTGCACAAACTGCAAATATAGCCACTACTGCACAAAGCTCGCATAATGTTTTGGCAGTTTTTTCTATAAATGCTTTTCTCTTCATGTATACCCCTTATTGTGGAATAATAAGTCCAACTTGTTTGATAACTTCCTTACCATCATCAGAATTGATATAGTTAAACCAAGCCTGAACCAATTCATTCTGCCCTGACATTTCGCCCTTTGTAGCCATTACAAACGGTCTCTGAAGCATGTAATTTCCTGCTAGGATCTCTTCTTCTGTTGGCTCCACTCCATCAATCTTTAATCCTGACACGGTGTCATCAACCACATCAAGCGAGACGTAACCGATTGCTCCTGGTGTAGTTGCTACTTTTGCAAGAACTGCTCCTGTTGAATCCAACTCCTGTGCATACACGCAACCATCCTTTACTTCAAGTAACTCTTCAAATGCATCTCTTGTGCCTGAACCTGCCTCTCTACCAATTACAATGATTGGCTGCTCCTTACCACCAAGCTCAGCCCAGTCTGTAATTTCGCCCGAATAGATTTTAGCAAGATTCTTTGATGTCACATCCTTGATACTACAAGACTTATTAGTAATCACTGCAATACCGTCAATTGCCACAATATTTTCTACTGCACCACTTGCCTTTTCCTCATCCTTCAGGCCTCTGGAAGCATTTCCGATATCTACAGAACCGGCTGCAAGAGATTCCAAACCTGCACCTGAGCCAGTATATTCAACGGTAACTGTCACTCCTGGGTTTCTCTCCATGAAACTCTCAGCCATAGCCTCGCAAAGTTTTTCCATAGAAGTTGAGCCTGCAAGTTTAATAGTTCCATTTAATTCTACAGATTCCACATTTTTTCCCTGCTCTGCAGCATCAGCACTTTGGGGACTATTGCTTCCACATCCTACTAGCCCAAATGTCATCATGCTTACTGCTGCCATAATAGCAATTATCCTTCTCTTCATAATATTTTTCATTCCTTTCTAAACTTACATTATTTGGCGCCGTATTTTTTACAATGACAATATTATTCGCCTAATGTAAAATCCATAGCCATCTTTATGTAAAAGTTCAGTAAAAGTCTTGAAAAATCATATGAACTCATGATTGTATAGATAGATTGCCCCGCCAAGCAGTCCCATGAACACCGCAGGGTACCCTATAAAGCAAAATAGCCAAGTTATTTCAGGTAATATCAATCTTCCAATCAATCCCCATATCAAACCGCCAGTTAATCCATATAGTATTGTTGTAAGCCACATAAACATTGTGATTTTATGATTCTTCTTGACCTTCAAGTCATTTACAAAACTCCATATTTTAGACATACTCTTCACCTCCTAGCGCAATGCTAGCAGATACATGTAAAATCCATTATCAACATTGGTAAAATGTACGTAAAAAAACTCGTGGCCACCAAATACCGATAGTCACGAGTTTTTATTTATATCATCTGAAAATGTTTTAGAGCTTCTTCAATCGCTTTAACCTTTTCTTCCGGGCATCCCGGTTGCTTGCTGTTTTCTGATTTAGGCTTATTGTAATTCTCTCTTTCTATAATCCCATGTTTCTGCTTCACCTGCGCAATGTTCAGATTTGTCACATGAAATCCATAGTGTTTATGCACCCATTCCTCAATTTCCTTGTATGTAGCCTTCGACTCAGCACTTGTAGCATCAATCTCATCCAGATTAATCTCTATCTCAATATGATCATCTGGCTTTTGTTGGGACAGAAGAACAACAGTCTCGATATGAACCGTATTGGGGAACATATCACAGGCGCGAACCTTCTTAAGTTCATAGCCGCCGTCCACAAGGATTCTAAGATCCCTCGCCAGTGTTGCTGAATCGCAGCTTACATAGACGATTCTGTCAGGCTTCATTTTGAGCATGGTATCAAGACAGTTAATGTCACAGCCCTTGCGCGGCGGGTCAACAACAATGACATCCGGGTGAAGGGCTTTTTCTCTATCGCCGCTATTGGCAACTGTACCATCATCACCAGTTTGCTCATCAAGCTTTCCTTCATAGAAGGCAGGAAGAACCTCTTCAGCCTTGCCAACATAAAAAGTCGCGTTATCTATATTGTTATTTTTTGCATTATCCTTTGCGTTATCGATCGCCTGTGGAACAATTTCAACTCCGTAGACATGTCCTGCCTTCTTAGCCATGGAAAGGCTGATGGTTCCGATTCCGCAGTAAAGATCCCATACCGTTTCATTACCTGTAAGATTTGCATAGGAAACCGCAGTACTATACAGCTTCTCTGTCTGTATCGGATTCACCTGATAGAAGGACAGCGGAGAAATACTAAACTCTATTCCACATAAGGTGTCCTTAATATGGTCCTCTCCCCAGAGGGTATGTATCTCATTTCCAAGAATTACATTGGTTTTTTCGTTGTTAATATTTACCGTGATGCTCTTCAAGTCATTAATAGAAGCCAGTCTATTAATGAGTTCCTGTTGCCCTTTAAAATAGATTTTATCTGTGTTTTCGGCATTTTTAACATCACTGTTTTTCTTGTGTTTATTACCATCCTCGTTGATGACAAGGCACACCATCAGCTCTCCGCTTTTAAAGCCCTTACGAATTAATACATGGCGGAAAACTCCCTTCCCTGTAGTCTCGTCATAGGCAGGAATATGGTGCTTTTTCATGTGAGAGAGCACTATCTCCAATATCTCTTTATTCTCTTTTACGCCAAGAAGGCAGTCCTCTACCGGAATAATCGCATGAGTTCTGCCCGCATAGAATCCAGCTATGGGGTTGCCGTTTTTATCAGTTCCAATGGGGAACTGTGCCTTGTTGCGGTATCTGAAGCATGCCGGCAGCTTTCCCCCTTTGAATGTATTATCATCAGAGCTCTCACCATCCATACCGAGTGCAGGCTCCATGATGCTGTCTATGAATTCAGGCTCAAATCCGCCAAGCCTTACAATATTGTTCCTAACCTTGTTGTTCTTGAATTCCAGCTGCTTTTTGTAATCAAGATTCTGAATCTGACAGCCTCCGCAGGCTCTTGAAACAGGACAGGGAGGATCTATTCTGTATTCTGATGGAGTTATAACCTCATCAAGGTGGGCATAGGCGTAGTTCTTCTTGCTCTTCATTATTGAGACCTTAACTGTATCTCCAATAACCGCATCCTTAACAAAAAGGGTATAGCCATCAACCTTGCCAATACCCTCTCCGTCATTGCCTATGTCTTCTATCTTCACTTCTAAGATAACACCCTTGCTATAAGGTGTATTTTCCTTACCTTTTTTCATCTTATTTCCTTTGCCATAACCTTTAAACTTAACTTTACGTCTATCTGCTACTAATTCTTCATGCCGACTGATTCAAAAAATGGGTATGTTACATCCGTTAAGTCTGTTAGTGTTATTTTATTGATTCCGATTGAACGGTTGTAGTTAAGAATCAACTTACATTACGCCTGTTTACTTTCATTTAGTACTTCCGACTGAACTACTGAAATGGCTTAACAACTTGCTTTACACCTGTTTATTCTCATTCGTTGTTTCTGACTGAAACATAATTTTGACTTACGTTTTTTCTTTACGTCTGACTGAACTTCCAACGACCTACTGACTGAATCACAGTCCGAAACATTGCTCCACTGTTACATCAATATCCACTCTATATCTCTAACTGACTTACCAGTGAAATATCTTCTCTTATTTTTTTACGTCAACTGAAACTCAATCCTTATTCTTGGCTGAACAGCCTGAAAAATGTCACGATTCCTTTACGTCAATTAAAGCGCATTCCTTATTACTGACTGAAAACCTTAAAATTTCTATTTCCAATGCAGTCTGTGAAGCTCGCCTTCCTCTTCCATTCCGGGGAAGCCGTTTTGTCTTAGTGCTTCATACAAAACAATTGCCACTGAGTTAGACAGATTAAGCGATCTGATATCGTGTCCCATGGGGATTCTGATGCAATCTTCCTCGTTATCCACAAGAATCTCCTCAGGGATTCCTGCGCTTTCTTTTCCAAACATTATGTAGTCGTCAGGACCAAAGGAAACCTCTGTGTAGGATCTTTTTGCCTTGGTAGTCGCAAGCCAGACCTTTGCGCCGGGATGCTTTTCCTTAAAATCCTCGTAGTTCTTATATCTTGTGTAATCAAGCTTATCCCAGTAGTCCATTCCTGCTCTCTTAAGGTCCTTGCCGTGAAGTGCAAAGCCAAGGGGCTCGATAAGATGCAGGGTACTACCTGTAGCTACGCATGTTCGCCCTATGTTGCCGGTGTTCTGTGGTATCTCCGGCTGATGTAAAACAATATGCATTAATTATTCCTCACAAATATCTTCTTCATACAAAATGAAGACTATTTATAAAATTCAGCGAGAAAACCCCTTCCGATGAAGTCGGTTGCGGGATGAATCGCCTTTACACAAACAGTTGTTCGTGATAGAATAAGTCAATCGGAACCTTGAAAACTGTATATATAGGGTTGTACCACGAATCTAACAAACCAAGAACCTGTGGTGCGTAAAATATACATGGTGTTAGTTCCCACGCGCCATAGGCGCATCAAATAACATTTTCAAGTATGCCGAAGGGCTTTGCCTGACGGAGTAGTGGCACCATGAACGTGCCTTACTATACCGCAAGGTATTGTTGAAACCATTTCCGATGTCATCGGTCATGGTAGTTCATACTTCCTCATCCCTGTCCATAGATGCTGCCTTAGGGATTGAGAAAATGAATTCCGTGCCCACTCCAACGGTTGAAATACAATTAATATTTTCTCCGTGGGCCTTGATGATTTCTTTTACAATGGAAAGTCCAAGACCTGTTCCCTTCTTGTCCTTTCCTCTGGAAGAATCGGATTTATAGAATCTCTCGAATACCATCTTCTGGTCTTCCTTGGGGATTCCGATTCCGCTGTCCTTAACCGATACGAATACCTTACTCTTCTTCTCGGTGGTCTCTATTTTAATGACTGAGTCATGATGACTGAATTTTATTGCATTATCCAGAAGGTTATAAAGAACCTGCTGAATCTTACTCATATCAGCGTTAACAATCATCTTATCATCTGTAAGAACAAGCTCTATGGCAATCTTCTTTTCAAGACAGGTCATCTCGAAGGATGCTGCCGTATTTCTTATTACCTGATTTATGTCAAAATCGGCTTTTTCAAGGAGCATTCCCTTGGCATTAAGATTGTTCAGAGTTAAAAGTCCGTTTGTAAGCTTTGTAAGGCGCTCAGTTTCATTAAGAACTATCCCCAGATACTTTTCATGCATCTCCGGTGGGATCGTTCCGTCAAGCATAGCCTCAATGTAGCCACGGATTGATGTAAGGGGAGACCTGAAATCGTGGGATACGTTCGCAACAAACTTCTTCTGATCGTCCTCCTGCCTTGCTATCTCACCTGCCATGTAGGACAGGGAGGCTGCCAGATATCCCATCTCATCCTCGGACTCCACTGAGAATTCGTAGTCCATGTTACCGGCTGCGTACTCCTCCGTAGCCTGGGTAATTCTCCTAAGCGGAATATAAACTAGCTCTGTGAAGAATATCAGGATTATCAGTGACAAAAGGAACATTACTATCAGCATCAGATATGAGATGTTCAGGAATTCATCCGCCTTTTTCCTTATCTGACTCATAGGCGTATGAATAATAACGTAGGCCTGAACCTTGTAATTAGCTGTGATTGGTGCAAATACGGAGAGGACGTCCTCTTCAAAATTGCCCCAGAAGCTACCGATCGTATAGTAGGTGCCAGCCGTTGCTGCTGGGTCAAAGCCCTGAATCTTTATCTCCTCACCCTGTGCAATTACATTTGATGAATCAAGAACCAGTCGACCTGAGGGGTTAACGATCCATATCCTTGCACCGTCCATATATTGGGAAAGGGCATAGAGCTGCCTTTGAACAGTATCAAGTGACGTCTCACTGTTATACAGATCTGCCGCATAGGTATTGGCTATCTGTGTTGCCTCAGCGTAGAGACTCTCTGCCTTTTCGCGTCTGCAATGCTCTACCGTCATGTTGGAAACGAAGGTCGCCACCATGATAAAACCGAAAATTGCAAACAGCAGATATGCAATTAGAAATTTAAGATATAATGTGCGTTTCATAACAAATTACATTATAGCAACAACCATCATTACTGGCAAAGAAAGACGGGCAGAACTTTTCGTCCTGCCCGCTTCTATCAAAATACAGAGCTCATTACCTTTGGCCGAGTGCAGCGCTTATTGCGCTCAAAAGCTGCTCCATATCAGTTTCTGTCATCATGCCAAATGACATTGCAGATTTAAGTGGCATGAATCTCATCATTGCCTGCATCATTTCATCGCCAACTGCTTCACTGGGATCACCAAAAGGTGAATTCTCAGCAGCCTTCTTCATCATCTCATCGATGATGGGCTTTGTTGCAGGATTTGCCATGAGTTCTCCGATTGTGATTGAGGAATCGCATCTCATGGGCTTAACCTTCTTAGTCTCGAAGCTTATCTCTTCGCGAAGTGTTATGTTATCGCTTGAGTTACCTACAAGGAGCTCGTATTTTCCTGAAGGTGCAAACCAGTCACCCATACTCTCCTCGAAATATGCTAGTGATCTGTAATCAATTTCCATTGTAACCGTCTTGGTCTCTCCGGGAGCTACCTCAATCTTTGCAAAGCCCTTGAGCTCCTTAACAGGTCTGTCGAAGGTTCCGTTGAGGTCACCAACATAGAGCTGAACAACCTCTTTTCCTACTACATCGCCTGTGTTCTTAACATCAACAGATACCTTTATTGTGGAATCCTCTGTCATCTTGTCAGATGAAAGCTTCATGTTAGAGAGCTCGAAGGTTGTATATGAAAGACCGTGACCAAACGCCCATCTTACAGGCATCATCTTCTTGTCATAGTAACGATAGCCTACATAAACTCCCTCGGAATAATAGCACTTCTCAGGATCAGTGTTGAAGTTAAGATAAGACGGGTTGTCCTGAACTCTGAAGGGGAAGGACTCAGCAAGATGTCCGCTGGGGTTCTTCTCACCATAGAGGAGCTGATCTGTAGCTTCACCAACGCCCTGTCCTGCAAGGTACATCTCAAGAATAGCTGCTACGTCGTCTGCCCAGGGTGTTTCAACAGGACTTCCGTTGTGAAGTACAACTACTGTGTTCTCGTTAACTGCTGTAACTGCCTCAATGAGTTCGTTCTGAGCTGCAGGCATATTCATGTTTGCGCGGTCATATCCCTCTGACTCAATTACATCAGGAAGACCTGCGAAAATGACAACCACGTCAGCGCCCTTTGCTGCAGCTACTGCCTTTTCAAGCTCTGCCTTATCAAGGGGCTCATCCTTCTGTCCCGGGAAGCCCATTACGTACTCTACGTTTCTTCCCTTTGCCTTAGCAGAATCAAGAGCACTTGTTACCTTGGAAGAATTAATATGGCTTGATCCTCCGCCCTGATATCTGGGCTTTTCTGCGTACTCACCGATGTACACGATTTTCTTGGAAGGATCAAGAGGAAGGATTCCGTTGTTCTCAAGAAGAACACCGCACTCTACTGCTGCTTCCACTGCCTTCTCATGGTCAGCATCTCTATCGAATATCACGCCTTCCTTCTTATTATCGAAATAGTCATAAACTACTGTGAGGATTCTCTCACATGCTCTGTCCACGAGCTTCTCATCAAGGCTTCCATCCTTAACTGCCTTAACGATCTTAGCATCGTTAACTGAAGAATCACCGGGCATCTCCAGCTCAAGTCCTGCTCTTACGCCCTGTACTCTGTCGTTAACTGCGCCCCAGTCTGTCATTACGAAGCCTTCAAAGCCCCAGTCCTTTCTAAGAACCTTATCAAGGAGCCACTCGTTATCTGCAGAATATGTTCCATTAATTTTGTTATAGGAGCACATTACAGTCTTCGGCTGTGATTCCTTAACCGCGATCTCAAAAGGCGGGAAGTAAATCTCACGCATTGCTCTCTCTGAGACCTCAGAGGAATTGCTCATTCTGAAATATTCCTGGTTGTTAAGGGCAAAATGCTTGATACTTGTGCCTACATGACGGCTCTGAACTCCATTAATGTAAGCTGCTGCCATTTTACCTGCAAGATAGGGATCCTCTGAGAAATACTCAAAGTTTCTTCCGCAAAGAGGGCTTCTCTTTATGTTAACAGCGGGTCCCAAAACTATTGAAAGGTTCTCAGCCTGGCACTCATCACCGATGGCTTCACCCATTTTTCCTATCATCTCTGTGTCAAAGCTGGATGCTGTAGCGCATGCTGCAGGGAAGCAAACTGCCTTGATACTGTCATTAATTCCGAGGTGGTCACCCTCCTCGTCCTGCTTACGAAGACCGTGAGGTCCGTCTGACATCATGAACTTCGGTATTCCAAGTCTATCGACTGCTTTTGTATGCCAAAAATCTGCTCCGCCAAGGAGTGATGCCTTCTCTTCAAGTGTCATTTCAGATACAAGTTTCTTAACGTCTGTTGCCATTTTATCCATCCTTTCCATAAACCAACTAGATATTATTAATATAATCTTGAACGAATTTCGATGTTATAAAAAAACACATAAAAATATAAGAAATCACATCTAAAATTTGCAGATAAAAAACGGAACCACTCCGCTGCACTATCGCAGTAAAGGAAGTAGTTCCGTTTATCCCCTCATCCGGCGCTTTGCGCCACCTTCCCCCCAAGGGGAAGGCTTATTATGACACCTCAAATTTGTATCCAATTCCCCAGATTGTGGCGATGCGCCAGGTATCGTGATCCTTGATCTTCTCGCGAAGACGCTTGATATGCACGTCAACGGTTCTGGTATCACCCACGTATTCATAGCCCCAGATCTGATCAAGAAGCTGCTCTCTTGTGAATACTCTGTTGGGTGAAGAAGCAAGGAAGTACAAAAGCTCCAGCTCCTTCGGAGGCATATCGATTCTTGAGCCCTGATAATTAACTGAGTAATTAGTCATATTGATCTCAAGATCCTGATATTTAACCACCTTATCGTCAGAGGCTTCCTGCTCCACAACAACAGGCTTATATCTTCTAAGTACAGCCTTTACTCTGGCTACAAGCTCCTTTGAATCAAAGGGCTTTTCCATGTAATCATCAGCGCCCATCTCAAGGCCAAGTACCTTATCAAAAACTTCTCCCTTTGCGGAAAGCATGATTATTGGGGTCTGTGACTTGGTCCTAAGCTCTCTGCAGACCTGATATCCGTCAATGCCCGGAAGCATCAGATCCAGAAGTACAAGATTAGGTGCGAATGTATCAAATGCCGCCAGTGCAGACTCTCCATCTCCAACAATAAGTGTGTCAAAGCACTCTTTTACGAGATAGAGCGAAATAAGCTCTGCGATGTTGTTGTCATCGTCTACGATTAATATTTTCTGTTTTGCTACCATAACTCCCTCATCTACTTTATAAACATTTTTACTTTATAAATGTCACGATAGTAACACCCGAGTCACCCTCGCCAAATTCCCCAAGCTTAAATGACTTAACATAGGGCGCTGCCTTCAGATGATCGTGTACAGCCTGTCTCAGGATACCTGAGCCCTTGCCGTGAACAATTCTGACTGACGGAAGATGCGAAACATAAGCGCTGTCCAAGTATTTATCCAGCTCTGCAATGGCATCGGCACTGTTTAATCCGATAAGATTAAGCTCAGTTCTGATGTTCCTTGCACCGGACAGATCCATCTTGTGCTGTCCGTAGAACTTCTTCATCTGTTCCTTGCCATTCTCTTCCTTGATGAGTTCAAGATCATCTATGTGTGCTCTTGATTTCATAATACCACACTGGACCATAACATTCCCATCTTTATCGGGCTTGGAGCTTATGGTTCCCTTCATGCCCATGGATATGATTCTTACTGCATCTCCAAGGTGTATCTGTGTGGGCTTAAGCTTCTTATGGTTTGCAGTAGAAGGTTTATTCTTTATTGAAAGCTTCTGATTCTTATCAGAGATCTTCTTATTTACGCTCTGGCGGGCTCTCTCAAGATCCTGCATGGGAATTCCTGCTTCGGCCTTGCGCATTGTGCGAATGGTATCATCTGCTGCATCCTTGGCCTCCTGCAGAATTGCCCTTGCCTCCTCATGGGCTTCGCGAAGGATTTTCTCCTTGGATTCATCAAGCTTAATCTGCTTGCCCTGGAGTTCTTCCTTAAGCTTCTCGACTTCCTTGCGGTATCTCTCTATCTCGAGGCGCTCATTCTCAATTGTAACCCTGCTGTTTTCAAGGTCTGTGAGAAGATCCTCAAACTTGCGGTTATCCTGGCTTATCTGCTCGCCCGCAGCATCGATGATCTCCTGAGAAAGTCCAAGTCTCTTGGATATCGCAAAGGCATTACTTTTTCCGGGAACACCGATAAGGAGTCTGTAGGTGGGTCTTAGTGATTCCACGTCAAACTCACAGCTGGCGTTCTGGATTCCCTCAGTAGTAAGGGCGTAAACCTTGAGCTCGCTGTAGTGGGTCGTAGCCATGGTTCTGATTCCACGCTCATGCAGGTGATTAAGAATTGATATTGCAAGAGCTGCACCCTCAGTGGGGTCAGTTCCGGCACCAAGCTCATCGAAAAGACAGAGTGAATTCTCATCAGCATTCTCAAGAATCTGCACCGTGTTAGTCATGTGTGATGAAAAGGTTGAGAGACTCTGCTCAATACTCTGCTCATCACCTATGTCAGCGTAAATCTCCTTAAATACTGAAAGCTCTGACCTGTCTCCTGCAGGGATGGCAAGGCCTGCCTGTCCCATCAATGTGAGAAGTCCCACAGTTTTCAGCGTAACTGTCTTACCACCGGTGTTGGGTCCTGTGATGATTACCATGTCAAAGTCCTTGCCGGCATAGACATCGATCGGCACTGCTTTCTTCTTATCAAGAAGAGGGTGTCTTCCCTTTATGATGTTGAAATAATGCTCCTCATTGAAAATCGGAGTGATTGCATTCTGCGTAAGGGCAAGGGATGCCTTCGCAAACACAAAGTCAAGCTCTGTCATGATCTTAGCGTCATCTGACAGCGCTGTAAGATAGCTTCCAACCTCCTCGGAAATGCGGGCAAGGATAACGTCTATCTCTGCCTTCTCCATTCCTGCGAGCTCACGAAGCTTGTTATTTAGTTCAACGATAACAGCAGGCTCAATGAAAAGTGTGGAGCCTGTAGATGACTGGTCATGGACGATTCCGCTTATCTGGCTCTTGTACTCAGCCTTTACCGGGATGCAGTACCTGTCACCTCTCATGGTGACAACCGCTTCCTGAAGGTATGAGCGCAGGGAACCATTTACCATTTTGCCCAGCTGGTCATGGATTCTGTCGCCTGTTATCTGAATGTCTCGCCTTATATGTCTGAGCGTGGGGCTGGCATCAGAGGATATCTCATCCTCTGAAATAATGCAACGTCTTATCTCAGCAGCAACCGGCGTAAGGGGCTCAAGCCCATCGAAGAAGTCTGTAAGAACGTCCCTTGCGTCATCTTCCTTATCTGATCTTCCGTAGCTTTTTACTCTGTTAACATTGTCCAAAAAGCTTGCTATGTTAAGGAGCTGCGGCGCATCCAAAGAGCTTCCGATCTTCAGCGCCTTAAGGTAGCCCGATATGTCCCTGTTACTTCCAAAGGACACCGAGCCCTTTTTAAAAATCCTTGAAATAGCAGCCTCAGTCTTCTTTAAGTTTCTCTGAATCTCGCGGATATCTGAGGACGGCAGAAGTTCTCTGCACATTCTCTTTCCAGGTTCTGAAGAAGCGTGTTCTGAGAGCTGCTCGATAATCTTATCGTACTCAAGTACGTGTAAAACTTTTTCATTCATTACGATTCAACCCTGGTATCAAAAAGGTTGCTCTCCATTAGTCTGTTAAATCCGAGCCAACCTACTTCATTTGTGTTATTTAGTATCTCAGTAAATGTCTCGAGCTTGGCGTCCGTGTTGTCTGCAAGGTGAAGGGCCATAGCCTCTATTATTGCAGGCATCTTGGGTGAGCCATACTCATATTTTCCGTGATGAGACAGGATGCAGTGCTGGAGCTCCTGCTTTAAGAGCACGGGGAAATCGCTGATATCTCTGATCTTTTCAGCAACCATCTCGCTACCCATCACGATATGTCCGAGGAACTGTCCCTCGTCTGTGTAATCATTTGTAGGGAAAAGTGAAAGCTCACGTGTTTTTCCTATGTCATGACAGATTGCTGCAGTTATAAGAAGGTCTCTGTTGAGGGCAGGATATGCCTTTGAAAAATAATCGCACATCTTGGTAACACTGAGTGTGTGCTCAAGAAGGCCTCCAACAAAGCCGTGGTGAACAGACTTTGCAGCAGATGACTTACGGAAGGACTTGATAAATGCTTCATCCTCTACAAAAAGAGCGTTGAGAAGAGCCTTTAAATACTTATTGCCAACTGTGTTGATAATGCCCATAAGCTCTTTATACATCTCATCGTTATTCTTGGAAGATACAGGTAAATAGAGGGATTCATCATACTCTCCCTCGTGACAGCGGCGTGCTCTTTTTATGTTTACCTGAAGAGCGTTCATAAAGCTTGTAACTTCGCCATATACATCGATATAGTCAAGAGAATCGAAGTCATCTATTCCCTCACTGTTGGGCTCCCATACCTTGGCATCTATTGTTCCTGTCTTATCCTGAAGGGTTACGGAATAATATGTCTTTCCGTTTTTTGTAGTAGCAGCCTGAATGTGTTTACAAAAATATATATCTGCTACTCTGTCCCCTGAATTTAAATCCTTGATAAATTTCATTTATAACTCCTATTCTAGCCCCTTAGGGCGGTGAGGGTATCTATTACTCTCCGCTTACTGTCGCACTTCCTGCGGTAATGTCTATTGTAAGGTCCACATAGCCTTCTGCTGCCTGCCTCATAAGTGACATGTGAACCTCTTCACCGGGCTTTATAGTGCGCAGTCTTGAGATGAATGCTTCATATCCCTCTATTGGTTCTTCATTTATTGCGGTTATGATATCACCGCTTTGAACTCCTGCAAGCATGGCAGGAGAGTCAATATCAGTCCTTGTTATATAAACTCCACCGGTGATTGTCTCACCATCTGTGAGTTCCTCGGGCACAGTCTGACCGTAAATTCCAAGGAAGGGTCTTGCCTTTTCATTGGAAAGGTCCTCTATAAGCGCTCTGAGCTCGGTTATTCCGATAGCACAGAGTGTGTTAGGCATATTTGCATTGTTGTAGTTCATGTCGATAAATCCCACAACAGAACCTGCAAGGTTGATGATGGCTCCGCTGGCATTGGTTGCGGCACTCATGTCAGTTGTGAGCATCATATACTTTGAATCCGGCAGATCAAGAGCGGAATTATCAGAAGTGACAAAGCCATAGCATATAGAGCCCTGCACTCCGGTAGGACTTCCGATAGCGATTACAGGTGTACCTGTCACTATGCCTGAGCTTGAGCTTCCAAGAGGCGCTGCCTTGATGTCTTCTCTTGTGGTGTCATCAACGATCCTGTTTTTGACCGCAAGAATACTAAGCCCTGTCACCTTGTCGCTCATCTTAAGATAAGCACTGGTAGTGCTTCCATCAAAAAAAGTAACCTGTATTGATTCCGCATCATCTATTGCCGAGGTCTGGGTGAGTATCAGGTACTCAGCGCCGTTGTCAGCAACGATGACTCCGGAAGTACGTCCTTCACTCTCGTAGGGATTGCTGATCCAGTTGGTATCAGATGTCCTGGAGGTCACAGTAACTATACTCTTTGAAGTATTGGTAGCCACTGTCTTAAGAGACGCATACATCTCGATATAGTCTGAGGAGTCAAAATGATAGGAACTCATCTCCTCCTGCATCCTTGATATCTCTGAGGACGCCATGTCGATGGCAACGCTTGCTGCCTCTGCGGCAATTGCATTGTCGTCTGCATACATGTCCTCCGGCTGCATCTCATCCTTTACAGTCTCCTCTGTCAGATCGATAGGCGCGGGAGATTCCTCCGGATACAGTTTATTGTTTATAACGGGCGAGAGAAAAACAAAGGTAAGGCACGCCACAGCACCAAAAACAACGGCCATTGTCATGGTTATAAGAGTTCTTCTAAGAAGCTTTTTCTTATTTATGGGGCGCTGCTTTATTTTTTCCCGCATAAAATCAGCCCTGGCTATAGGACTCTTTTCAGGATCCAGTCTTTCGTCTTCAGAACTGTTCTTTTTATCTTCCATAAATGCCTCTGATATTATTCTTTCTCGAGTTTCCCGATGAATCTTCTAAGTCTTTCCATTGCCTTCTTGAGGTCATCAAGAGAATACGCATAGGAAATTCTAAGGAAGCCTTCGCCGCAGTCTCCAAATGCAGTTCCGGGCACAACAGCAAGCTTCTCCTCCTGAAGAAGTCTTGTGGCAAACTCATCACTGCTCATGCCAAACTTCTTGATGCAAGGGAAAATATAGAAAGCTCCAAAGGGCTCAAAGCAGGGAAGTCCCATATCCCTGAGCTCATGAACCAGATACCTTCTTCTGTGATTGTACTGATCCCTCATCATCTTAACGTCATCGTCGCCGTTCTTAAGCGCCTCAACTGCAGCATACTGGCTGGTTGTAGGAGCACACATGATAGCGAACTGATGGATCTTGGTCATCTGCTCAATGATGATCTCCGGTCCACAGGCATAGCCAAGTCTCCAACCTGTCATTGCGTAGGACTTGGAGAATCCGTTAATCAGGATAGTTCTCTCATACATTCCGGGTATTTCAACGATTGAAACGTGCTTGTCTGTATATGTGAGCTCGCTGTAAATCTCATCGGATATTACATAGAGATCCTTCTCGATTATTACCTTTGCTATAGCCTCGAGATCAGACCTCTCCATGATGGCACCGGTAGGATTGTTAGGAAAAGGAAGGACAAGAAGCTTTGTCTTATCCGTTACATTATCCAGAATTTCCTGAGCGGTAAGTCTGAATTCATTTTCCTCTTTGAGCTCTATGATCACAGGCTTTGCTCCTGCCAAAATTGCACAGGGCTCATAGGATACGTAGCTTGGCTGCGGAATAAGAACCTCTTCTCCGGGGTTTATCATTGCTCTTATAGCAAGGTCAATAGCCTCTGAACCACCGACTGTAACAAGTACCTGTTTGCCAGGTTCATATACTGTATTCTGTTTTCTCTTTAAATAATTACAGATCTCACTCTTGAGCTCAGCCAGTCCTGAATTGGATGTATAAAAGGTGCGACCCTTTTCAAGTGAGTAAATACCCTCATCACGAATATGCCACGGTGTATCGAAGTCAGGCTCACCAACACCGAGGGATATAGCGCCGTCGATAGTTTTTACAACATCGAAAAACTTACGTATTCCCGAGGGCTTTATGTCTACGATTTTATCTGAAAGCGGATTCCTCATGGCGTAATAATCTCCCTTGTATCATCATATTTTTTTGTCAGAATGGTTCCGTGCTCCTTGTACTTCTGCAAAATGAAGTGTGTAGAGCAGCTAAGAACCGTATCAAGCGGAGAGAGCTTGTTTGTAACAAAGCTTGCAACCTCCTTAAGAGTTTTTCCCTCAAGCATAACCATGAGGTCAAAACCGCCTGACATAAGATATACACTAGTTACTTCGGGATACTTGTAGATACGCTCAGCAATAGAATCAAAGCCGATGCCTCTCTGAGGTGTAACCTTAACCTCGATAAGAGCCATTACCTTGTCGATAGAAGTCTTAGACCAGTCGATCATTGTATGGTAACCACAGATAATCCCTTCGTCTTCAAGCGCTCGAAGCTCATTCGCGACGTCTATCTCCGGCTCGCCTAAAAGTACGGCCAGCTCAGAAACACCTATACGGCTGTTCTTGTCAATTGTGCGAAGTAATTCTTCTCTGTTTACCATTATCTTCTCCTCCAACTTTCTACTAATTAGCAATATTCCATTTATTATACCATAAATCTCACCAGTTCATCTGCCTGAGGCTTATCAAGGTATCTTGTTTCATCTTCATTTCTGATGATACGGTCATTTTTATCAGTCGTAATACCTATCACACAGGCACTAATTCCCTTATCCTCAAGAGCCCTTACTACCGCATCACCATCAGAAGCTATTAAAAGAAGTGCTCCTCCTGAAACCAGCTGATAGGGATTAACACCAAGATTATTGGTTATCTCAACAGTCTCCTGTCTTATGGGAATCTTCTTAAGGTCAACCTCCATACCGCAGCCCGCTCTCTCAGCTATATCCCAAAGAGCTGCGAATATTCCGCCCATTGAGACGTCATGAAGATAGGCTGCTCCTGCGTTTATAGCGATTTCAGAATCCTCTTTTACGGATATGAGCTCTTTAAAATCCTGCGCCTGTCTTATCATGTAGTCAGGAAGTCTGTCCTTAAGCTCTAATGCCTTTTCCTTTGCAAGGATCGCAGTTCCTTCTACCGCCACCCACTTTGTCATGACTATATCCATACCGGATTTAGCTTTTGCTTTCGGGATTGCTATGGGAAGTATTTCTTTTCCTGTCACTGTGACTGTAATAACAGGTCTTTTTACCGCATCACTGACCTCTGTATGTCCGCCATCAATAGCAATTCCAAGGTCATTGGCAGCACTTACGGCGCTTCTCATTATATTCTTAAGCTCTGCTTCTTCGGCCTCCGCAGGCAGCAATATGCTTATAACTGCCATTATTGGCTTTCCACCCGCGCAGAATATATTATTTGCTGCATTGTGAAGAGCGTAGTAACCTGCATCCTCCGAATTAACCGCAAAGGTGGCGACAGAGGACAGCAGCTTTTCTCCGTTTTCATCTATAGAAGAAGCGCAGTCTGATTTAGCAGCTGCGCTTTCCTTTATAGAATCGCTTTTAATTATCTTTAGTACTGAGCGTTTAAGTACGCTCTCAGTTACTTTTCCGATTCTCATATATTAACTTGCTCCGTCTGTTTACTCAGCAGGGTCAATAGGTGCAGGTACTTCTTCCGGTACCGGATCTATCGGTGCAGGTGTATCGCCCTCAGCCGGTGCTGGTGCAGGTGTCGGTTCAGGTGTAGGTGCCGGCTGTTCTGCAGGGGCTTCACCCTGATTCTCTGCAGGTGCAGTGTCAGCGTTCTGTGACTGAAGCTGAGCTTCAGCTGATGCTGCCTGTGCTGCAGCCGCTGCCTGTGCAGCTTCTACATCTCCCCCCTGAGCTGCTGCCTGCTGAACTGCTGCAATAGCTCCTGCAACTGCCTTGATCTGGTTGATATCACCTGTAGCAATTGCTGTTGCAATCTGAGATGCAGCAACAGGGTCCGATGTAGCTGTTCCTACGGTTATGATCCTGGGAACCATCTTGTAGGTACTTGAATTTACAACTTCCTTGCTGGTCTCAGCGCCGTTTTCGTATGTGATCTTCCACAGCTGAGCCTTGTAGCCTATATGTGCAGACTGTGTATTTATTGATCCAATAGGAGATGCACCATCAGTAACGATCTGATCTGCTCCCGCAGGTGTTGTCTCAAGAACCTCGCTCTTAAACTCAACCTTATGTCCTGCAGGTCTTGTCTCCACACCGTAAATTGTAAAGGTTATATGCTTGTCACTAGTAGTAGAACCTTCTATATAGATAGGATACTCTGTGTTGTTAACGAACTTGAAGTTCTTTCCACCATTTTCAGCAATAGCAGCGTCCATTGAAGGCTCAACATAGCTGATGATCATGGAGTGATTATGCCTCTCTGTGACCTCGAGCTCTGCCTTAAGAACTGCATTGTAAAGTGTTGTAGAAACCTGGCAGATACCACCACCTACACTCTCAACTACTATTCCGTTGAGGTAGGAGCCTGCAGGGAAATATCCGTTGGCCTCTGTAAAAGGTGTTATGGCACTAAGTACTGAGAACTCTTCTCCGGGATAGAGGGTTGTTCCATTGATAAGCTTACAACCATTTGCCACGTTAGCACTTCTGGCAGCGCCTGAAGTTGAGTAGCTTGTAGTGAAGGTTCCAAGAACGTCGCCCACCTTGCTGAGCTGATCATAGCTTCCAAGGGGCTCATCCTCATCTATAGCCACCTGAATAGTGCAATCCTGGTGATCCCATTCGTTCTGAACATAGTCCTTAATCTTTGTAAGGGATGTCTGTTCATCCAGAATATATCCGGTCTGTCCGTCAGAAACCACAAATCCGGAGTCTGTCTTTGTAAGTGTGTAATTTTCCTTTGACGCATTGAAAGGTGCACAATCAACGTCAAGAATCTGGAAAATAGCATCATCATTGAAAGAATACTCAATGTTGAATCTCTTCGTGCTGTGCTCCAAATCCTTCATAGCCTTGTAGCGCTTAATGATGTTACCCTCTCTGCAAAGAGCATAGGCCTCATCAACCACTTCAGTATTTGCCCATCCAAGTCCCAAGTCAGCCATAGTCTTCTGAACAGTCTGGCTATCCTCCATACCTTTCAGGGTTACGTTCTTTGCTCGCAGCTGCTCAATGTACTGATTTACAGCATCAGTTGCCTGCGCAGTTGTCATGCCAGAAACATCAACATCACCAATAAAAACGCCTTGATGAATAGTATCTGAAGCAGCCTCTGCTATGCTTGCCGGAAGAACAAGTGCAAGCGTAAGCGCCATCAGACAAAGAAACATAAATTTTTTCATAAACTTCTCCATTTCGCCACTTTTCTGGCAAATACCGGTGTTATATAATCAAAATGAAAGACTGCTTGCAAGCGGAACTACCATTGCAAGTATCAACACTATGATAATAACCGCAGAAATGATCTTTCTGTTTTTACCGGAATTAAAAAATTTAAACATAAATTTTACTCCTCATTTTCTGAAAGGATATTATAAATGAGATTACCTGTTTTTACAAGTTTTATCATGATTGTTCTTATCACCAACTTCGCCATACGAAGGAGCAATGCTAAGGCCCGTAAAGACGAGGAAAACTTCTGGGCTAAGGAGCTTAAAGCCAACAGCACCAGAAGAAAAAGCCTTGACTCTCTGGACTATATTGCCGTGCCTGTTGATGACCTTCCCTTTGGACTTGTCCCGGACAACGCCGAGATCGATTTTTGTGAAAAGAACATCCTTCGTCTTAAGGATCAGAAAATTGTAAACTTTACAGGCATCACCAACACAGATTTAAAGCTTGAATACGGAGCGCCAAACATTACGCTTCTCACAACCTATGATCAGAACTACACCACTCTGGTGACCATGCTCCAGAAATGGGCTGCCGAGCTTAGCGACGCCGGTTTTTATAAGGAAGCTGTGTCTGTGCTTGAGTTCGCAATCTCAACCAAGTCTGATGTTACAGCCTCCTACAGACTCCTTTGTGATCTGTACAAAAACAAGCTGGAGCTCAGCGACTTTGAATTAAAAAATAAGATAAGAAGCATTCTTCCTATAGCTGAGTCCCTGAATTCACTCAGTAAGGACAACATCGTTTATACATTAAACGAGTACCTTGGTGAAAACGAACTTCAGAAACAGACTTCATAATCATACATATTAAAACTCCCATCAGGCGATGGGAGTTTTGTTCATTTAGTTATAATACTGTCGGTCCCTGACCTATTGAAACAGTGTAGAAGGTTGCGTCGTAGCCGATCTTATCGCGATAAGCCTTTCCAACCTTTTCCTTGAATTCTTCAACGGCCTCATCCTTAACGATAGAAACTGTGCATCCTCCGAATCCGCCACCGGTCATTCTTGATCCGATAACTCCGGGAATCTTCCATGCTTCCTCAGCAAGAGTATCAAGCTCTACGCCTGTTACATCATAATCGTCACGAAGTGAGATGTGGGACTGCTTCATAAGCTCTCCAAACTTCTCAAGGTTACCTTCCTTAAGTGCAGCTACAGCCTCGATTGTACGCTGGTTCTCATACACAGCATGCTTAGCCTTACGGCGTCTGTCGTCATCCTTGATAACATCCTTGTGAGCTTCGAACTCTTCCTCTGTAAGATCTCCAAGTCCCTTAATATCAACTACTGTCTGGAGCTCTTCAAGAGCCTTCTCACATGCACTTCTTCTGTCATTATATGCAGAATCTGTAAGCTTATGCTTTTTATTGGTGTTACTGATTATGATCTTTGCACCATCCAGCTTTATCGGTGCATACTCGAATGAAAGGTCCGCAGTATCAAGAAAAATAGCATTACCTTCCTTACCCATAGCAACGGCAAACTGATCCATGATTCCGCAGTTACAACCGTTGAAGTTGTTCTCAGAATACTGTCCGATAAGGGCAAGATCCTGATTGGTAACATCAAATCCGTAAAGGTCTCTTAAAATGAAACCTGTCAGAACCTCAAGGGAAGCTGAAGATGAAAGTCCTGAACCATTCGGGATATTTCCGTAAACTACCATATCGAAGCCTGTATCAAGCTTGAAGCCTCTCTGCTCGAAAGCCCAAACCACGCCTACAGGATAGGATGTCCATCCCGGATTTCTTGATGCTTCAAAGTCATCCAGAGAAGCCTCGATTATTTTTGCATTATCAAAATTCATTGAGAAGAAACGCATTTTTCTGTCGTTTCTCTTTGCTGCAGCACCATAAGTACCAATAGTAAGTGCGCAGGGGAAAACATGTCCGCCGTTGTAATCAGTATGCTCTCCGATAAGGTTAACACGACCCGGAGCAAAATATGCCTTTACATTCTCGTTTTTTCCGTACTGCTCCTCGAACCCCTTAAGTACGGCTTCTTTCATTTTCTGTTCCATTTTACTCTACCCTTCCAATATTAGTTTTTAGCTGCCTGAAGGAGCTTCTCACGGAGCTGTGTCTCGATCTGTGAAAGCTCAGCCTCTGCGTTCTTTCTTCTTTCCTTACCCTCTGTCTGTATCTTCATAACCTCATCAAGTGTTGAGATCAGAGTCTCGTTTGTGTGCTTAAGTGTCTCCATATCTACGATACCGCGCTCGGACTCTCTCGCAGCCTCTACTGAAGCTACCTTGAGCATGTCGGCATTCTTCTTAAGAAGTGCGTTTGTCATGTCATTAACCTCCCTCTCTGCCTTAGCTGCCTGTGCTGAATGTTCGATACCAATGGCGATAACCATCTGGTTTTTCCAAAGAGGAATAGTGTTAACGATTGTTGACTGGATCTTCTCAGCCATGGCTGTGTCTGCACTCTGAACCATACGGATCTGAGGACCTGTCTGCATAGCAATTGTACGTGTAAGCTCAAGGTCATAGATCTTCTTCTCAAATCTGTCGCAAAGAGCTGCCATATCCTTAGCTGCCTGAGCATCCTCAGGAAGTCCTGACTGCTCTGCCTTCTTCTGAGCCTCAACAAGCTCGTTTGCTCTAACCTGCTCGAGCTTCTTCTTACCTGCAATGATGTACATTGAGAGCTCTTTATAATAGTTGAGATTAAGCTTGTACATATTGTCGAGAGTTGCTACATCCTTCATGAGCTGCATCTGATGTCTCTCCAGCTCGTTGCTGATTGTCTCAACGTTCTTCTCAACGCTTGTATATCTTGCCTTTAATGCAGTAACCTTGTTGGCACTCTTCTTGAAAAGAGCTTTGAGACCCTTCTCATCTTCCTCGACCTCAAAGTTCTTAAGCTCTGTAACAAGTCCTGAGATCATGTCTCCGACCTGTCCCATATCCTTAGTGCGAACATTATCAATGGCCTTCTCTGAAAAGTCTGCCATCTTCTTCTGAGTTCCTGCTCCGTAGTTCATGATTCCCTGTGAATTGGTGATATCGATCTGATCTACAAAAGCATCGATCTGCTTCATCTCTTCTTCAGAAAGCTGTGCTTCCTTGGCTGCTGCCTCAGGTGTCTGCTGCTGTGCCATAGCTGCTGCAGCCGGTGCTTCAGCCTCCGCTACAGGTGCATCGAATGATAATGTCGGTGCTGAATTCTCAAACTCTTTAAACTCGTCTCCCATTTTAATTCCTCCAACTCCTTTTTTCTTTTCAAAATGTTCCAAAAAACATACATTTACGACTGTAATTAATTTAGTAATTTTAGGCTTTTATCTTCTTATCAGAACTTAAGCTGAACCTTGCCATCTTCAGTGGTCTGCTCAGCTGCCTGAGCCATAGCCTGACCTCCGGGAGCTGTCTGGTAAGCGCCGCCCTCAAAGCCCTGCATCTGTCCGTTCTGAATCTGTGTCAAAGCATCATCTGTAAGTCCGTCCTGAGCCATCATTGTTTTCATGACAGATATGTCAGAGGAAATATCCCATGCCATATCCTGGAACAGGCTGTCCAGAAGATTTTCAAAAGCTTCATTTATAACATCAATCGCATCCTCAATCTCTTTCTTGGTCTGCGTGATATTGCTTCCAACCTCAGGCTGCTTATCAAGATCAGCATAAGCCTGCAAAAGCTTTGTGGTTGTAGGAAGGTAATACTCCATAAACTTCTTAAGATCCTCCGCACATCCGGGATCCTTCTCAACCTGAGTAAAGATCTTCCTCATGATGCCTTCAAGCTTGTAAATCTTGGCTGACATCTCATCGCCGGGAATAGCATCATTAAGTCTCTGAATTGAAGCGATGTAAGCATTTCCTTCATTAATAACTGCTCTTGCACGAGCATCAGCAACATTAGCTGTGCTCTCAGCCTGGAATGCCTGGTTATTGTTTGCAGCTGCCGCAGCATTAAGCTTATTCTGGTTCTCTGCAAACTCTCTGTCCTGTCTTGCCTTCTCAGCCTTGATGTACTGAGCAAAAGCACGCTCTGACAGCATTACTGTTGTCTCAGCGTTATCGATTCTTGCTGTGGGAAGGTAATCCTTCTTGATCATCTTCTTAATATTATCCAGAACTGTCTCAGAACGTTCTCCCGCTGCTATGGCAAGATCGCTTATTGCAAAATACTCGGCATTTCCAAGTATCTTTCCATATTTATTGAATGTTCTGGCAAGCTTCTTCTCATCAGAGCCTGCTTTAATAAGAAGTCCGCACACCGCTGTTATTGCAAGGAATACGATACCTGCTGCAAAGCTCGCATCAATAAGAGCTCCAAGTGCTGCCACTCCCCAGAAGGAAGCGCCGATAATTCCAAAAACAGCTTTTCCCATTCCGGTATTATATCCAACGGTTCTTGTAAAGAACGGTGTTCTTCTTCCTGCACCTGCATAATGTACGGTTTTTACAGTTGAAGCTTTTCCGCTAAAATTCTTTGACGGGTTTGCCTTTGCAGCTTTAACCGCATCCTCTATTGATACTTTGAGCGAACTGCTCAGATTATTATAGTTGCCGGTCTCAACGGCTTTCTCAACTTCCTTTAATATGCGACTGCTCGCATTGTAAATTTTGTCGTAATCTCCCATATTTTTTCATCCATTATGAATTAATTATAATTATGACTCTAACCAAAGCCAGGCCTTGGAAATGCAAGAATAAATTCGCCTGACTTCGTATCGTTACCATTTTATAATAAGATTTCGCAAAAAACAATGATAGCGCCCACTTCTTCCGCATCTTTAATTTGTATCTTTTGGCACTTTACACCCTTATGATTTTTACAATTTGACAAGCTCTTATCTTAATCGTTCACTTTTCCATAATTGTGGTATTATGTTACATAAGGTTTATCGTAAAAAACTATATAAACGAGGGTAATATTATGGACAGACAAAATCTCACACTATTAACCGACCTGTACGAGCTGACAATGATGCAGGGTTACTTCAAGAACAAGTCTCAGAACGAAACTGTTATCTTTGATGCTTTTTTCAGAAATAACCCCTTCGGCGGCGGCTATTCCATAATGGCAGGCTTAGAGCAGCTTATCCAGTACATCAAGGAGCTGCACTTCGATAAGGAAGACATTGATTACCTCAGAAGTATCGGTATCTTCGACGAGGATTTCCTTGATTATCTGAAGGACTTCAAATTCAGTGGCGATATCTATTCAATTCCTGAGGGAACACTTATATTCCCCCGCGAGCCACTCGTAAAGGTTATCGCTCCTATCATGGAAGCACAGCTTGTAGAGACAGCTATTCTTAACATCATCAATCACCAGTCACTTATTGCCACAAAGGCAGCACGTATCTGCTATGCAGCCCAGGGCGATGGAATAATGGAATTCGGCTTAAGACGTGCACAGGGACCTGACGCAGGAACCTACGGCGCAAGAGCTGCTGTTATCGGTGGATGTGTTGGAACAAGTAACGTTCTCTGCGGTCAGCTTTTTGATATACCTGTTAAGGGAACGCACGCTCACAGCTGGATCATGAGCTTCCCTGATGAATATACAGCATTTAAGACATATGCAAAGCTTTATCCTTCAGCCTGCATCCTTCTTGTAGATACCTATGACACATTAAATTCAGGTGTGCCGAATGCTATCAGAGTATTCAAAGAGATGAAGGAAGAGGGCATCGACCTTTCCTTCTATGGTATTCGTCTTGATAGCGGTGACCTTGCTTACCTTTCCAAGAAAGCAAGAAAGATGCTTGATGACGCAGGCTTCCCAGATGCTGTTATCTCTGCTTCCAACGACCTTGATGAGTATCTTATTTCATCACTTAAGACACAGGGCGCAGCAATCACTTCCTGGGGTGTTGGTACTCACCTCATCACAGCTAAGGACAATCCGTCATTTGGCGGTGTTTACAAGCTTGCAGCAATCAAGGGTGAGGACGGCGAGTTCATCCCCAAGATCAAGCTCTCAGAGAATTCTGAGAAGGTTACCAACCCCGGTAACAAGAAGATCTACAGAGTTTATGAAAAGGCCAGCGGCAAGATCAAGGCTGATCTTATCTGCCTCGAGAACGAGACCTTTACAGAGGATAAGCAGCTCCTTCTCTTCGATCCCCTTGAGCCCTGGAAGAAAACACTTCTTCCTGCAGGATCCTTCACTCTGCGCGAGATCATGGTTCCTATCTTCAAGAACGGCGAATGTGTATACACTTCACCCAAGACTATGGAAATCAGAGATTATTGCTTAAAGGAGCAAGATACTCTTTGGGAGGAAACAAGACGTCTCTTCAATCCTCATGAGGTTCACGTAGATTTGTCCAAGAGACTTTACGATACAAAGATGAAGCTTCTTGATCAGATGAGCGGTCTTGATATGACAAACGTAGAAAATTAATGTAACAAACCCGCGGGTATCAAATACTCGCGGGTTTGCTTTTATTTATGGTCGTAAGGATGAATTGTCTCGATTGTACCATCCTCTGCAATATTAAGCTTTGTATACTTTACGCAGCGGCGGTGGTTAACACCGTTAGACAGTTCGCAGTCATGGTAGAACAGATACCACTCTCCCTCGATCTCAAGGATTGAGTGATGTGTTGTCCAGCCGATTACAGGCTCCATGATTCTTCCCTTATAGGTGAAGGGGCCGTACGGATTATCGCTCTCTGCATAGCACAGATAGTGTGTTGTTCCTGTTGAATATGAAAAATAATATTTTCCATTGTACTTATATGTCCAGGGATCCTCAAAATATCTGCGGTCCTCGTCACCTGCAAGAAGCTCATTTCCATTCTCATCGAGAATCTTCACATCTCTCGGTACTTCAGCAAAGGACTTCATATCAGGATTCATAAGCGCAACCTTAGGACATACTGCAGGCTCATCCTTTGCAGGCTCTGTTCCGTTAGGATCAAACTCGCCGGTTCTGTACTTTTCAAGCTGACCACCCCAGAGTCCGCCGAAGTATACATAAATCTTGCCATCGTCATCCTTAAAGGAGCATGGATCTATACTGAAACTTCCCTCTATACAATTCTCCTCTGGCTTGAAGGGTCCTTCGGGCTTATCACTTTCAGCAATGCCAAGTCTGAAGTTTCCTTCCTTATCTCTTGCCGGGAAAACAAGATAGTACTTTCCATTTGTATTTACAGCGTCAGGTGCCCACATCTGATCTCTCACCCAGGGCACATCATGCATGCTGAGAGCCACTCCGTGGTCTGTAACCTCGCCTCCGAGTTTATCCATTGAAAGGATATGATAGTCCTCCATCTGGTACTCATCGCCGTTGTCATTGTCCTCTCCGTCATGGGGAAGATCATGTGATGGATATACGTATATTCTTCCATCGAAAACATGGGCCGACGGATCGGCTGTGAAAATATGTGTAACTAAGGGCTCTCTTTCTTTGCTCATTGCGTCTCCTCTCGTCATTTCAAGTGATATAAAGATACCACAAGAAATATAATCTTTTCTTTTCAATACTTGTTACTTCATTATTAAATATTGCCTACTGTTGTGATGTATTTTTGCTCTGTATGTCAAATTATTACCGCATCTTCGTACATATCAAGGCATTTTGACCTACTATTCTCTTTTTAATCCGCAATAATTAATTGTCGAAGAGCAATATTTGATAGTTAAAAGAGCACTTTTTTGTAATAGAATATTTGCTATACTAACCAATTATTGCTAACGCAATAATTGAGAAACCAATAGACAGCTTTGTAACTACTACTAATGACCGGTTTTTCAAGAAAATGGAGTAATACCATATGATAGAGACATTAAACGGATTGGTTGAAACTGTAAACTTTAAGCAGAGCACATCCATAAAGCTCTACGATAACGACGAATACGAGGACTATCCTCCGCACTGGCACGCAGCCATTGAGATCATCATGCCCACCATGAATCCCTACTACTTAAACTGCGCAGGCGAGGACGTAGTGCTTAGGGAGGGTGACATCATAATCATCTGCCCCGGTTGTATTCACACCATCAAGGCCCCTGAGGTTGGAAAAAGAATCATCTTCCAGCCCGATACCACTGAGCTCAGATTCATGAGTGAGGTTGAGAGCCTTATTAATCTCATGTCCCCTTATATCGTAGTAACTCCCGAGGATTACCCCGAGATTCACAGTCATGCCCGTTCCATTTTGCTGGAGATCAATGAGATTTATAAAAAGAACAACGCTTTTTCAGAGGTTGATATTTTCTGTAAGCTCCTTGAGTTCCTCTCCTGCATCGGCAAGAACTATGTGAGCACAAGAAGTAACGGTGATCCTTCCGAGTATTCAAGAGGCGATGAATACTTCGAGAAATTCATTGAAATCTGTGACTATCTGCAGGAGCACTGCTCAGAGGATCTTAGTCTTGATGAGATTGCTGACAGAAGCGGCTTTAGTAAGTTCTATTTTTCAAGGAGATTTAAGCAGTTCACCAATGTCTCCTTCTATAAATATGTAAATCAGAAACGCATTGCCAAGGCAGAGACATACCTTATGGATCCCCGCAACTCAGTTACTGACGTTGCATTAAATTGCGGTTTTCCTTCTCTGTCATCATTTATAAGAATGTTCAAAATAATAAAGGGATGCACGCCCACAGAATTCAGAAATATGTACTGGTGTGCTAAATAAGAAATTTAAAACGGTCCTGTGAAGGACACACGCAAGGTGAAACCAGGCTGCCTTACAACACATGAGAGATTCCGCTTAGTGCTGCTTCGTTCCCGACCTGACACGGTTCGCAGGCTCTCATTGCATAAGACCCGATCCCACACGAGCGTGTACCCATCACAAGACCGTCATTTGTTTATGATACGCAGAAGAGGGCATATTGTCAACCTCTCCGCGCTTGTAGTTTTCATCTTTTTCTTCTATCTTCTACAGACCTTCAAAATCAAAGGCAGGAATAAAGCTCTCAGCATCCGTTCCTTCGCCCTGGAAAAATCCATTTTCAAGTCCAAGCTCTATTGCATAATCTATAAGCTCATCGTAATCATCGGGATTAACTCCCTTTAACAGCTCGGGGTATCCTGTCAGATCTCCATGGGGAGTGAACTGATTCATTATGCTAAGATACACCTTATCTCCATATCTATGAAGGAGCTCTTTAACGATTTTCTTGGAATCTGCTAGTTGTCCCGGAAGCATAAGGTGCCTTATTATTACTCCGCTCTTCATCAGAGGTCCCTCATAATCATCCTCTGACTCTTCCATTAATAAATTGTAAGCGTTTGCTCCTATTGGCCTATTCGCAAAGAACTTCGGCACTCCAACCTGCCTCAGCATCTCATCAATCACCGCGATGGAGGTCTCAAAATAACCTGGCGCATTGCTATATCTTAAGGAAAGCTCCTCGGAGTAGTACTTACAGTCCGGAAGATAAATGTCTATCAAACCCTCAAGCGCCTTAAGTGTATCCACATTTTCATAGGCACTTGTGTTATAAACTACAGGAATGAAAAGCCCCTGATTCCTGGCATTCTCCAGCGCAGGAATAATTAATGGAACAAAATGCGTGGGCGTAACCAGATTGATATTCGAAGCACCCTTTTCCTGAAGTTCAAAAAAAATCTCAGATAATCGTTCCTGCGGAATCTGCTTTGAAACATCTCCCAATGCGATCTCTGAGTTCTGGCAAAAGACACAGTGCATATTACAGCCTGAAAAAAACACTGTGCCTGAGCCCTTTTCCCCGGAAATGCAGGGTTCCTCCCAGGCGTGGAGATATGCCCTTGCCGCAGTGAGGTGCGCAGGCTGCCTGCAATAGCCAAGCTGCCCCTTAGTCCTGTCCACACCGCACTTCCTTGGACATATCATACATGTTTTCATATCAAGCTTTTCCTGCTCTGTCTTCAAAATATATTACTCTCTAAAATTATGAATTTTGTTCTTCAGCAGCCTCAGCAAGCTTTCTCGCTTCCTTCTCTGCTTTATTTCTCTTTCGAAGCTCTGTGAAAAACTCCTTAAGGATATCGCTGCAGTCATTCTCCAGAACGCCTCTTGTAACATCGACCTGATGGTTAAACTCAGGATTCTCAAGGATATTTAAGACTGTTCCGCCACATCCCGCCTTAGGACTTGAAGCTCCCATAACAACCCTTGGGATTCTCGACTGCACAATAGCCCCGGCGCACATCTGGCAGGGCTCCAATGTCACATAAAGAGTGCACTCCTCCAGTCTCCAATCGCCCATCTTTTTGCATGCCTTTTTAATAGCTGTTATCTCTGCGTGGCAAAGAACGGACTTATCAGTGTTTCTGCGGTTATAGCCTCTTCCGATGATCTTGCCCTCGTACACGATAACGCATCCGATGGGAACCTCTCCAAGCTCTATTGCCTTTCGCGCCTGTTTAAGCGCTGCTTTCATGTACTTTTCATCGAGCTTTTCTTCATCACTCTTTACATTTAACTGGGGGTATTTACTCATAATATCTTATTGCTTAATTAAAAATTATTTGAATCCACGTATTTCATATAGTTCAGAACCATCAGCGCAATCTTAAAGGTAAGCGCCTCATCAAAGGTTCTGATATCAAGGCCTGTAGCCTTCTCAAGCTTCTCAATTCTGTACACAAGAGTATTTCTGTGAACAAAGAGCTGTCTTGAAGTCTCTGACACATTGAGGTTATTCTCAAAGAATTTATTAATTGTATTTAAAGTTTCTTCATCCAGATTCTCCGGTACCTCGCGGTCTCCGAAGATCTCGTCAATGAATATTCTGCAAAGGCTGATGGGAAGCTGATAAATAAGTCTTCCGATTCCCAATGTGTTATATGCGATAACATGCTTTTCAGCATAGAAGATCTTGCCAACATCAAGAGCCATCTTAGCTTCCTTGTAGGATTTACTAAGATCCTTGATCTCTCCAACTATTGTTCCGTAGGAAACACGAACATCAAGCATAGCCTCAGTGTTCATCATATCCACAATAGTTGTGGCAATGCCCTCGATATCCTCATAGGTCTCCCCTGACTTAAGTGACTTGATCAGGATAACACTGGACTCATCAACCGCTGTAACATAATCGCCTGTCTGAGATGTATACATGCTTCCAAGAAGCTCAGCAGCGCCGCTGTCTCTCTCAGCCCTTGTCTCAACGAGAATGATAACTCTCGGAACATTTACGTCTATTCTAAGCTTCTTCGCACGATTGTAAATATCGATAAGAAGCAGATTATCAAGAAGGAGGTTCTGGAAAAAGTTATTCCTGTCATATTTTTCCTTGTAGGCCACAATAAGATTCTGCAGCTGACTTACGCAGATTTTGCCGACCATGTATGCATCCTCACCCTGGCCTGAAGCAAGAAGGATATATACAAGCTCGCCCTCATCCAATATTTTCAAAAGATGTACTCCGCTAATAACCTGAGATTCTACAGGTGATTCTGCAAAGCTTGCAATAAAGTCTGTGTCAAAATCAGGCGCATCAGCTGTTGCAGCCACTGCTCTTCCCTTTAAATCCATGACACTGAGTTGCACTCTTGTTATAGCTGAAAGCTCATCAATACTATTCTGAATAATCTGTGCTGTTATCATGAAAACCTGCCTCCGTGATATGTTGATAACATAAATATACAATTAAAAAAAGGGAGATGCAAATGCATCTCCCCTTCAATAGACGTATTAGTTTGTAATAACCTTCTCTGTCTCTTTGTCGAATACGTGAATCTTCTCAACGTCGAATGCGAACTTAACCTTATCGCCAGGACGAGCTGTTGTACGAGAATCAACTCGTGCTGTTACAGGGAAGCCTGCAAGATCGAAGTACAGATAAACTTCTGCACCAAGAAGCTCGTATACGTTGATTGTTGACTCAAATACAGCCTTAGATGTGCTAACAACCATCTCAGAATCATCAACATCCTCAGGACGGATACCGAATGTAACTGTCTTTCCAGCATAGCCACCCTCGATAACCTTCTTAGCCTTAGCCGGAGGAAGCTCGATTGACTGACCTGCGATCTTGAGGCAAGCCTTGTCGCCAGATACTTCTACTTCAGCATCAAGGAAGTTCATCTGAGGTGATCCCATGAATCCTGCAACGAAGAGGTTGCAAGGCTTGTCATAGAGGTTCTGAGGTGTATCTACCTGCTGAACAACACCGTCCTTCATAACTACGATTCTTGTACCAAGAGTCATAGCCTCTGTCTGGTCATGTGTAACGTAGATGATTGTGGTACCAAGTCTCTGGTGAAGCTTAGCGATCTCAGTTCTCATCTGTACACGGAGCTTAGCATCAAGGTTTGAAAGAGGCTCATCCATAAGGAATACCTTAGGATTACGAACGATAGCACGACCCATAGCAACACGCTGTCTCTGACCACCGGAAAGAGCCTTCGGCTTACGATCAAGAAGGTTTGTAAGATCAAGGATCTTAGCAGCATCCTTAACCATCTTGTCGATCTCAGCCTTCGGAACCTTACGAAGCTTAAGGCCGAATGCCATGTTATCATATACTGTCATATGAGGATACAGAGCGTAGTTCTGGAATACCATTGCGATATCTCTGTCCTTAGGCTCTACATCGTTAACTACGCGATCACCGATCTTAAGTGTACCTGAAGAAATATCTTCAAGACCTGCGATCATACGAAGTGTTGTTGACTTACCACATCCTGAAGGTCCAACGAAGATGATGAACTCCTTGTCCTGAATATCAAGATTGAAATTCTTAACAGCTTCGAAACCGTTAGGATAAACTTTGCATACATTTTCAAGTGTTAAACTTGCCATTTCCTTTTCCTCCTCTTTTTAACTGGCAAAATAGGATACCGAGTACCCTCAAAATCGTTTTTCACGATATAAAAAGTATAGCCAAAGCGATTTGCTTTGGCTATGCAACTATTATACAAAGATTTCGGTAATCGTTGTAAGTATTGCTTATTTATTTTTTGTTTATAAATTCTTTAGGAATATTTGCACAAATTTTATAAATTCTTGTGTGCATGTTGTCAATATTACTTCTTATCTCTTGCTTCCTGCATACGCTTTATAGCAGCCTGAAGCTCCTCATCGTCATCATCTGTGCGAACTTCTTCATCGCCAGTATCTGCAACCTTGGGCTCAAACTTCTTGAAAAGTCCGTTGTACATAAGAGCCATAAGATAAGCAGGGCCGGTAAGACCAAACATGATGAGTATCGGCACGACCCTGATATCAAAGAAATATAAAAGCAGAAGCGGAATAAGTGAAACAACTGCCATTCCTACTGTTCTGGGAAGACCGAGAATTGAAAACATACATGCATTCTTCAGAGTGTTCTTGATAGGATTCTCGAATCTTGCCTGAAGCGGGAATATATAAAGTGAAATCATATAAAGGATAAGCACAATTCCCAGCATAATGTATATATATATCGAAGGAAGCATTGCTGCATTGGCTCTAACCCAAAGGAAATCAACTCCGATAATACCTGCAAGCACCATGATGATTATCCACAAAATTGTGGCCTGCTTAAAATTAAGCTTAAAGGACTTCCAAAATCCCTTTACAACGTATGTCTCTTCATTTCTTACCATTTTCAGAAGTACATAGTGCATACCTGTAAGAGCTGCTCCTCCTGTGAACGGTATAAGAACAAACAAAAGTACAACCAGATTCAAAATCATAAGATCTGCAACTCTGTTGAGTGCTCTTATGAAAGGACTGTCTAAATCAAATAACTTACCCATAACATAACTCCTTATAATACAATGAAGTTCTGCTCTCGCGCTAAAGCGCTCGCCAGAACTAAGTTCGATCACGAAAATCATAGATTTTCTATCTCACTTAACAAAAAAACGCTCAAGCACTACTATAACATGCTTGAGCGTTAAATGCATTTCAATTATTGATTTTTTATCATCCTATTGTCTTCTTGATCCATTCAAGCTGATCAGCAAATACCTTCTCACGGCCAATCTCCTGCTGAAGCTCATGTCTCATTCCCTCATAAAGCTTGATCTCAAGATTCTGAAGGCCAATCTGATCCTTCCAGATTCCATAGAGATGCTCTACACTCTTGCCATACTCACCAACAGGATCTTCCTTACCTGCTGTAAGGAGGATTGGAAGCTTCTTCGGAATATCTTCCATCTTACCTGTATCCTGAACTCTGTTAAGGAGCTCAAAAAGTGTCTCAAAACCATTTATGGTAAATACGAAATTATCCTTGGGATCGTTCTCGTATTTCTTAACACTCTCTTCGTTGTGAGAAAGCCAGTCAAATTTGCTCTTAGGACTGGATATTCTGCTGTTATATGCCTTGAATGCCATATTGTTCATGAAATTGGAGCGATGCTTTTCACCAAAGAAGGCACCAAGTATTGCACACAATGTCTTACCGGACTTGATTGTTCCGGGATTCTGCCATCCTGTTCCCTGAATGATAGCACCCTGAATACCTGTACCATATCTTGTAAGGTACTCTCTTGCTACAAATGAACCAAAGCTATGTCCAAGAAGGATAACCGGAATTCCGGGATACTCTTCCTGTGTCATCTTCTTAAGTCTGTGAGCATCTCTTAAGATTACTGTGGCAGGATCATTCTTGCAGAAGTATCCATAGGGTACTCTGGTAGATACTGAATCTCCGTGTCCCAGATGATCATTTCCGATTACCATGATTCCGTTCTTTGCCATAAAATTGGCAAATTCATCATAACGGTCAATATACTCCTGCATACCATGAATGATCTGCAGAATAGCAATAGGCTTTTCATCTGGAATCCATCTTATCGCATGAATAGTAGTTTCGCGGTCTCTAGATTTGTAAGTAAGTTCCTCTTTTCGTGCCATAATACCCCCTTAAGCAAGATAGCTTTTTTAGACATATTTCTTCTGTGTATATTTTACCATAATATCGTCATACACATTCTTAAAAATTCGTTAAATTGTTATATTTTTTATAATTATTTCATGATTACCACTTATTCAGTGTCTAATTTAAACGGTGAGCCTGATATTTGTTTAGGTTCACTTACCTTGATAGTTCCTCCTTCGTCTTTTTCCACATCGATTCTTATCCAGCAATCACTGCCTGCTCCGCCATTTGCAGTCTCATGTAAGAAATAAGTACCTACACTTAGCTTTCCAATATAGAACGCTCCGGCTGCGCCGGCAGTCCAGCTTTCGTTTTCACCATTCAGAATCCTGAGTCCGTCACTTCTGAATATCTCAAACTTAGGTCCTGTAAGCGGTAAGCCATCTCCTCCTACCTTCTTTAAAACGACCTTGGTTACTTCTTTTGACAGATCTATGATTCCAAAATCACCTATAACAGCTCTGTTCTTCTGGATACATTCGGTATCAATCTTTTCAGCAGCAGCATCCTTATCCATTCTGACGATCACATACATCGTCTGATTCTCGCCGCTTTCTACTATATCCAGTGTTTTTCCTGTATCCTTCCGGACATCCTCTACTGCCTGTTTAACGTAGTCCTCTCCTACATAAAGTCTGTAAATATACTGTAGATGATTTTCCTCATCATCAGGATCCTTACCTTCTTCTACATAGTAATCAGGCTCATATTTGGCAGGTGCTGTTGTCTCCTTCATGTAATATATTCCAGCAGGAATCTTGAAAATCAGATTGCCCTTTTCATCAGCTGATTCAGTCGATTTGACAACAGTTGCCACTTCTTCATCATCACCATTCTTAAGAATAATATTCTTGTACTCCGTGGCGCTGCCATCAACAACGGATGCAAGCGAATTATTATCGCCTTCCTTTGTTGCATCATAGAAGGTGAACTGTGCTTCACCAAGTCGTTCTGCCTTTCCATCAGTATCAGCTTTACCGGAAATCTTCTTAAGAGCAATTTCAACTCCGCTGCTATTGGTTACAAGCGCACCATTACAGATAGCTATCTGCTCTTCACCGACTTTTTCATAGGGCTTCTTGGTCCAGACATCTTCTGTTCCGTTTTCTGTTATTACATAAGGCTCAACCATACCATAGGACGGTGGCATATCGATTTTGGACTTTGTAATGGAAACTGTTCCGTCATTCTTTACCTCAACTTCGAATTTCGGAGCATACTTTTCATGTCCCTGATATCCCTCCGGAATCTCTTCCTGAATCGTATAAACAATTGGTTCATTCTGAGGCCATGCAAGGTACAGGTTAAGAAATCCCTTGTCATTTGTAAGAGCATAGAACTCACTCTTATTGTTCTCATAAAGAACGTTGTAGTTTCCATCAGGATTTTCGCCATCATTTCGATAATAAAGCCTTATGGGATCATCACTACCCTTAAGATATACCTTGAACTTAACGTCCTTTATTCCCTCTTTTTTATCATTAATCTTCTTGATTCTGAAAAGGGAAATTGGCTTAATGTTGTTGGTAAGGTTAGTTGTAAAATTATCCTCATAATCCGTATTATCTGTCGGCTCTGCTGATGTCTTAACAGGTATTTCCGGATCCCACTGCTTTTCTTCACCATCATCAGATGCTCCGGTGTTAGTCTGGTTATAAGTCAGCTCTGTACCAAAGGTTGACTTACCTGTAACCGGATCCCTGTCGTCGTAATTGTTCTCCTTAATTGAAAAGGTCTTTTCATCATCAAAAGTTATAAGCCAGGTGTAGGTACCGGTTATATTGCCGTTGCTATCTGTTTTCTCCTTGTAATCAACATAGCCAAAGGTATCATTAGCAACCTTTGCCATGCCGGTCTTTGATATTGCGGCATTATTAGTCACCCGGTTTAGTAGTGTAAGATACAATACCTCGTCAGGATTTGCATTGTTTTTAAGAGTGATATTGAACTTCTTCTTGGCAATATCAACCTTTCTGGATATCTCTGATTCCGAATCTCCCTCCTGTATTTGTTCAATACCATCCATCAGTTTACTGATATTATCAGCATTACCCTTAAAGGTCTTGGTTACTGTCACACAGCTTATCTTCTTAGTAATCTTGGCGTTGACATGCCATCCAACCTCACTGTCTCCGGACTGGTACTTAACAACTACCCATCTGATCATGTATTTATCCGGAGTAAGCTCACTTTTATTAATTTTCTCGCTTCTACCGGTAATTTCATTGTATATAAATATATCTCTTGTTGATTTCTTGCTAAGATAATCAAACACACGCTCATCACTTGGAAGATATGAAATCTGCCATGTGTGACCCTTATCTACATTGTCACTTACAGGTCCTACTGTGCTCTCAGACTCATATTTGTCATGAACAGTCTCGTCTATTGCACCGCTATCAGAATACCCGTCGCTTCCTGCAAGCTTTCTCCTAACAGCTTTATCAGCTCTGACGATATCCTTCTCAGTTCTTGTTACAGTATTTTCATCGATAATATACTGCATGAAATACTTATAGGGCCTCTTGGAAGGAGCTCTGCATTCAGTATGGGCAACCGGATAGCCATTCTCATCAAGCTGGTACATAGTAGCGCCATCGATATGAATATACATACTCCTGTCTTCAGTGAGGAACTGATTAGCATTGTTCGGATTATCAATCTGGTCAGCATTTCTAAGCACTGACAAATTCACTGACGGATTTGAGTTTCCTGATTCAGCCCATTGGTAAGACCATACAACCTTGAGCTCTATCGTTCCGTCAAGATTCTCATCATATTTTGAAAGATCACGCTTATTATGATCGAGATCGTAAGCGCTTAAGACTGCTCCTGTTTCTGTTTCCCATCCCATGAACAAATAGGTGTGATAGAACGTCAGATCGCCGGATCCGCTATAACGCTGATATGACCTTACATTTCTATTAGGAAAATATCCATCGGGGTCAGTCTTTTCCTGATAAGATATCCAGTACTTTCCATCGTCATCCTTATAACCGATATTTCTGAGCGAATACTGTTTTATGCCATCTATATCCACATTTTCAGTTGCCAGATAAGAAGTTCCGGCATCATAAGGAAGGTCAACGATATCAGGAAGCTTATCTCCAATTATTCCTGTACCGTAACCAGGCTCAGCATCAAACATCTGATAGATTACCTTATATTCAATTTTTTCCTTCTTAACCAGCTTCCATACAGCATTAATATTTATAGTAGCGCCTGAAGGTCTGGTCTGTGGAGTAAGTCCCTCAATGTAATTTACAAGATCAATTTTTTCAGTCGGTATAAATGTCTGCTGCTCATGAGTTCCTGTAAGGCCAGCAATTTTCCAGCCCACAAATTCGTATGTGTACTTCCAGGTGTCATCATAGGAATAATACTTATCAGCAGTCGGTGCCTCCAGCTCATAATTCGTAAGGGGTCCTGTCGTATCCGAAGCATCCCCTGAAACAAATTCTGTTGTTGCGGCCGGAAGATTATTCTTATGACCCACATCATCCATTTCCTTGGGATAGGTGTAATGCAATGTGTAGTGAGTCAAAGTGCTGACTTCCGCAATGTTAAACCACTCATTTGTAGCAGTACCATCAGAGCCTTTTAAAAACTCATAGGCCTGGAAATTCTTACCACCATTTGAATAGTCAACTGCGAGAGGCGCCGTATTACTTCCACCGAAAATACGGATCTGTCCATTTGGTAAAGTCGCTATAGTAAGGGCCTGCTTCGTATCTGTCAGCCTAAGATGTGACTTTCCGCCATCCCATACCAGATTCAGATATTTTCCGGCCTGAGTTCCTGAAGCAACCTTGATATAATGCTCAAATTTGTTCTCGCCCTTCTCAAAATTCCAGGTTGCATTAATTTTAACTGACGCCGTTTCCACTATCTGACCTGTGGTTTCGTTGACGATACTTTTAATATTATCAGCTCTTAGCATGTCGCCTCTGCCACTTTGTGTCACCTTCACATCAGCAACAGCAAACTTATCTGGTGCCTTAGTCAGATACATAGCATAGTTGCCTTCTATAGTAATATCATTTATGAGCAGCATCTTGGCTGTCTCAGCAGGATTTGAAGGATCAGTTGCAGCTATGCCAAACTGAGAATCCTTTGCTCTTCCAATATTCAGATATTGTCCGTTGTATCCAGGTATAGAAGCTGTCTCATCATAGTACTCAAGCAAGTGATACTCGCCAAGATCAACAACCTTGAACTGAGCACCCTTTGATGCTTTTGTGAACACCACCTGTCCATTCTCAATTCCAACATACTTCTGTCCGTTGTGAATCTTGTAGCCATGGTCATCAAGAATAAAGGTCCACTCGGTAGACATCGTCGGAACCTGAGCCTGAGTATATGTTGATCCATCCTTATAGGTAAGGAAATATCCGCTTCCAGTGATATAGAAGCTTCTTCCATGGTAGGATTTATCCTCAATATCAGTACCATTAACTGCAACAGTAAGCTGCATATGCGCTGTAGCAGTGTTAGCTATCATATCAAGGTGATCTGCTGCTCCATATCCAACATATCCAAGATATTTATTAGGAATATTTGACTCAGCAAGGCACAGAAGATGATAGTCACCCCAGTCAGCTGATGAAAATTCGCTGGCACTTCCTTCAGTACCCAGCTTCCAATCAGTTCCATCATTGGACAGGTAATTGGTTCCGTTGCTAATTCTGTAACCCTTTCCAAAAAGCTCAAAATTCCATGCTGTAGCCTTGGCAGCATCATCGGTGTATCCAAAGCTGACAGGAGATGTTGATCCATCTATGAAGAGATAATACTTTGTAGCTGGATCTGTAGTTGTGTCCTCATATGATATGTAATACTTTTCGCCATCAAGGGAAGTATCAAATACATCAAAGGTAGGTAACTTGATGATTGTATAGGTTGAGAAACCGCCTGTAGTAAACTCGATCTGACCTTCATTTACAACAGGCTCAAGAACCTCATTGGCTTCCCCAAAGTGAACAACCTTAATCTCTTCGTCTTCTGCGTCAACCTCTTCCTGCATAAGTTCTACAGAAACCTTTACATCCTTAACAGGCTGGTATGTATCACCAGTTTCAGGATTAACAAATGAAATATCAAATACATGTGCACCCTTTACATATTCACTGTAGGTTCCAAGTTCCTTTGCACTTTCCTCCACAATGCCTGCATACTCAGCACTATCGCTTGTAGTTTCAACCACTACAAGCTCAGCATCTGCGGGAATACCGGATGCATTATCATAATCAACTGTTATCTGATAGGTACTATCATCAGATGTGACAACCTTCTTGGCACTGATAGGCTGCACAAGAACATAAACGGAAAATCCGTCTGCAGTAAAGTTGACGAAATCCGCAGACTCATTTGCTGCAGGGTTCTCATCTTCAGCCTGTGAGTTCTTCTCAGTCTCATCCTTCTTAAGCTCAGTACCGATAACCTCAGGATCATCCTCCTTCATGTGGACAGCTGTCACTTCATCATCAAGGAAAAGCTCCTTATTCTCATAGAAATTCTCTGCCTTTATTTCTACATCTACAGGTGCCTTCGGCTGGATTTCTTCGCCGTCCTTCACGATTGCAATATCAATTGCCTTATAGCTGGCGACTTCCTCAGAATCTATCTCCATTGCTTCTGTGGCATCACTAATAAGCTGAGAATAGTCATAGTCCTCGCTATCCTCTGTGATATAGGTAACCTGAAGCTCGGAGCCTTCAGGAATCTCCGCATCCTTTCCGAAGGTTATGGCTACGCCACTTCCTTCTGCCTCAAGGCGACCCTCTATAGAATCGTCTTCCGGCTCTTCTTCCTCTTCACCTACTACCATCGCATAAGAATGTTCTTCTATAAGGCCCTGGTCTTCCTTTTCCTTATCCTCTGTAGGGGCTTCGGCTGCTGTCTCATCAGCAGGCTTCTCCTCCTGAGGCTCTGCCGTCTCTGTCGCAGTTTCATCCTTTGCTTCTTCGGTTGCGGGCTCCTCTGATGGAGCTTCTGTATTTTCCTCTAAAACCTCATCCTGACGAGTCTCTTCCTGCGGAGTCTCGCTCTCCTCAGGTGTGGTTTCTTCAACCTGTTCTTCAGGCTGAGTCTCTTCTTCCTTAGTCTCTTCCGCCTTCTCCTCTTCCTCAGCAGGAGCCTGTTCCTCACTTGAGTCCTTATTTTCGGCGAGGTCCTCCTCCGGAATAGGCGTAGTTATGACCTCTTCTGCGAGAGACCTTAATATATCGGATTTACTGAGGTCGCTGGCAAAGGCCTTGATAACCGCAAAGGGATCAGACATTGTAAATCGAACCCTTGCAGAACTGTCTGCATTTATTACATGTGTTTCCACAATGGGCCAGTCGCCGTAATGTGCTTCCACAAAGAACATGTCAGAAGAAGCCACATCCTTTAGCTGTGAGCAGAAGGGCATAGCGAAAATTGCAGGCTGAAGTTCACTGTCATATCTATGTGTTTTATCCTGACGAGCCATTGTTAAGTCAGCTGCTGCCAGCATGAACTTGTTGTACTCGTACTCATCTTCACCCTTTTCAAGAGGCTTATCTATTGCCTTTAAGCCTTCTACGTCCTTCTTGACATTACCTACTCCCTGCAAATACTTGCCATCTTCAGTAGGATTGATAATCTCAAAATAGTGATCATCTGATACTCCAGCACCACCAAGACTTCCGGCAAAACCGCCTGCAGAGGCTGCATTTGTAAAGAATACCTGTCCTACTGCATAGCTTTTGGATATTGTTCCACCTGATGAAGCACCGACAAAGCCGCCAACTGTTCCGGCTGTTGCAGAGCAGGTTGAATAACTGTTTTGAACAGATGCGCCATCAAGCTTACCTGCAAAACCACCTGCATTAGAGCTTCCTATAACGTTAACTCTTCCCTTTGAGCCATCTGACTGAACCTTGTCATATCGTCCAATCTTATTATCAAGGGTTACAGTATGACCGCCTGAATGGCACATATCTATTGAAGCTCCGCGAGCGCTGCCAACAAAGCCTCCGGCATTTCCACCGGTTGCTCTTACATACAGCGCTGCTGCTGCGCCAGTAACACTTCCGCCTTCCATCTCACCGATGAGACCTCCGGCATTCCTTGCGCCTGTTATCTCCAGCTTGGAATCATCAAAGCCAACTGTTGTTCCGGGAGTATTGCTTCCTTCTACTCCTGTGATCTCACCGTTATATGCCAGGGTATTCTCAACCTTTGCTGAAGTAGCTTTTCCTACAAGAGCTCCTGCTGAACCTGCAGTAGTCTTGACAGAGATATTCTTGATTACACAGTCCTCTATGGACGAACTGTTTAGCACGCCAACTAAGCCGGCTGTATCTCCGGCTCCCGTAATTACCTTGTTTGCATCCTTCTTTTCATAGATGAGCACATTTTTAATCTTGGAATTATCAAGCTCACCTGCCAGCATTCCTGTACCGCCGGCATTATTATTCTTGATATCAAAATTGGTAAGAACAAGATTAGCAAGAGTAAGATTTGACTGCTTACCGAATAACCCGATATCTGCCGGGTTTCCTACTATCCTGTATGAACTGTCAGAAGTGTCTATTCTTAATCCTGTAATGTAATGGTATTTGTTTTCCTTCTTAGATGATTTGAGGTTTACCTCCTCAGGATTTTCCTTTGTGGCATCCTCAATATTTCTAAGGGGCTGAGCACTCTTTGCTGTCTCAAATCTATATCCGTTAAAGGATACGAGCTGATTATTGGATATAGGTGTGAAATTACGTATTACACCCAAAGAGCCGCCCTGCTTATACAGGTTCTTCTCCTCATCCCAGGTGATATCCTCGAGAAGTACAGCATCCATGCTTCCGGGATTACTGTTACCTGCTGCCATCTCGGCCTTTACCTCTGAAAACTCTGCTGCAAGATTCTGAAGATGTCTGGGGTAAACTATCTTAGCTACGCCATTTGCACCTTCTACGTCAAAATCTGCATACAGACTGTTCTCAGTATTTGAGATTGCGCTTGTCCTTCTGACATTCTGTGAATAATTGGAATTACCATCAGAAGAATCCCAGACCTTTACGGACATAGTGATATCATCACCGGGTGTTAAATAATCGCCTAACGCACCGCCGCCCTTTACTTTAAGATCCTTAAACTGTCTGTCGATATCAAGACTGTCGAGCTTTATATATCCAATAAGACCATATTTATCATTCGAATCCGTTGTATCACCAAAGCAGGATACAGGGATTGTATTTCTGACATCATTAGTGGTGATAACTATTCCTGTCCTTCCATCAGACTCAAGGAAATTGCTACCACTATCACCTGCATAATTCTGCCAGTATATTTCATTTGAAGAGATGTCAACCTCGTCTCCGTCTGACGTCGACTTGGTTCCCTTAAGAGATATTCTGAAGGAGAGATTCTCAATTGCAGCCCTTGTGTTCTCGTCTGCAGTAATCTTGATGACACCAAGAAGGTCACGTCTGTTAAGAATCCATGCGCCAACTGACAGACCATTCTTAGCAGAAGCTCCCAGGACTCCGTTTGCACCCTCTGAGTAATAGCCCACATAGGCATCAAAGGCTGCTATTCTGTCCTGCGGTGTTCCTCTTACAGGCGCACCACTTGGTGATTCGCTAAGTCCTGCGATACTTGTTCCGGCTTTTTCCAGGTCATCACTAAGAATAACCGCAAATACATTAAGGCTGACAGGGTCGTACTCTATGATCCAGGATGCGGATTTTATCTCTGCTTCCAGAGAGTTATCCTCTGCAAACAGGTTCTTTGCTTCTCCCACATCCTCCGATGTGATATACGCCAGTGTTGCGCCCTCATAGTTAAAGGTCTTGGCATTGTACAGCTTTTCAACTACCGCCTTTACCTTTTTATCTTCCTTCTTCTCTGTCTTTTCTTCAGTTACGAAAAGCTCCATCATTCGGCTTTCAGCGGCATAATAAACAGCCTCAGCTCTTTTATCAAGGTGAGACTGTCTCATATTCCTTATTAATCTCATGCCGGCAATAAAGCCAAACGCCATAAGAATTATAATAATAGCTATAACTATTAATAGCTCAACAATTGTAAAGCCTTTTCTGTCTTCTCTTAAGTTAACTTTTTTCATTACCAACTAACTCCCCAACTAGTATTTTATTTTAAGTATTTTTTATTCCATTACTGAAGCCTTCACCGTTACCTTATATCTTCCGGCTGCCAGCTCCTTGCCTGTTTTATCCTCTACGTTTATCGTATATTCAAAATTCAATTTACTGTCATCCTTAGATGGTGGCGATAGAACAAAGCTCACTCTAAGGTTATTTGCATAATTAAAAGCTGTTCCGTTATTTGATCCGACTATCGGATAATAGCTTTTTTCCGATTTTATGTTCTTAAGACATACCGTGTTCTGATCATTTGCCAGCACACATCTTCCGCCCAGGATGCCGCTGCCATCGATAAAGGATATGTCATTGCCCTCTAATACAAAATCACTCGCTGTAGTCAGCTCATTTCTTACAAAATCCGATAGCGTCGACATTATCATCTGCGCCTTGGATCTGTTGGTGCTCTCTATATAGCGCTTTGCCGCAAGGTCCATGGCTTGAGTCACAAGCTGCGTAGCCAGAAGCAGTATGACCACAGCTAGCAGCATTTCCAATATGGAAAATCCCTTTGAATCGGATTTTAATTTATTCCGCAAAAGCTTTATCAGCTTTATCTTTTTCCTTTTCATACCTGTATCTGTCACCTAATGCTAAAATCAGTAACCTCAACCCCAAAGTTCACTGCATTCTCATCAGAATAGACCGACTGTTCCGCCGCCTTCCTGTTAGCTCTGGCTGCTCCAACAACTGCCCCCGGCAGCATCATCAGCGCCAGCACTCCTATGAGAAGCGCTACCAGAGTCTCTATAAGCGACTCTCCTTTTTTACTTTTAAGCCTTTTTAAAATCTTGACCCGCATGACTATTTACCCGTTCTTACTTTAGTCCTTCTGTTTTCCGATAATATATGCTCCCTCGCCTGACCATGATGCATAGGTTACTTTTCTTTTTTCCATGTTTCCGTTTTCATCGCCTGTCCCGGGGATTTCCTCTTCAATTGTCTGTCCCTCTCCGGGGATGATGATCGTAAGAGGATAATCCGTTTTTCCGGATTCCACCCATATGTCGATAGAAATCGTATAGCTTGAATCCATCTTCATTTTTCCAACGAGGCTTCCTTCAATCTTTTCAAGTCCGCTGTATGAAAAGCTAATGTCTCTCTCCTGGCTTCCGCCCCCTGCAGCTATGGAATCTGCCATGCTTTTAATGCTGTCTCCAAGCTTGTCGTCAACTCCTGTCAATGTTGATTCATCATCATCCTCAGCCCTTTTGTATGCGAAATCTCCCTCGATACAATCCTGAATCAGTCTTGCAGCTTCGGTTGTAGCAATATATGCTACCTCCTCTTTTTTCTCCTCGACTGTTCGCCTCGCATTAAGAATCGCTGCATTCACGATAGCTATGGCAACAAAGGCAACAATGAGAAATCCCACCAGAGCAAGAATTACTGATGCGCCATTATCGGATTTTAATTTTTTCTGACATTTAGCTTTTAAAGATGAACGCATTGATAATTATTCCTTCTTCTGGTCCTCCGGCAGCTCTTTATCCGGAGTTCCTCCGTGCATGGTCTCATAAAATGTTCCGCTTAGACTTACTGTCACCTCACCGTCCTGAAGGTTTGACTCTCTGAAAAACGGAGATATCGACATATCACCTACGAGGCACCTAAGTTCACTGTCTTCAAGTTCCTTAAGGATTTTTTCTGCCTGAGCTAAGCTCCCTGCTGTATAGCTCATTGCAAAATCCCTGCGGATAAGGTCTTCTTCTCTTGAGATGTTTGTGAACTTTACAGAATAGTCCGTAGCCTTCCCAAGCAAGGTGTGGAGAAAATCAATTTCCTCTTTTCCCGCATTGTAGCTTGGCATATAGCTGATTCCAGACTTATCCTCACTACTTACATCCGCCTGCATTCTCTCTATCTTTTCAAGCCTTGCCTTGGTGACAGAGAGCTCTGTTTCAAGAGCCTGCTGCTCTGATCTTGCCGCTTCTATTCCATTCTCGATCGGAGTAAATATAAGCAAATAGTACAGGGCACCGATTATCACAATTCCCAGAATAACAAGCAGGATTTTTTCAGTTCCGGTTAGTTCCTTGTTTAGTCTATTCACTGTTCATTCCCCTCTTTTGAAGAATCAGTAATCAGATATATCTTTATCTGAGCATTAACATTGTTATCCCCGGCCCCAATATCTTCGCGAAGTGCCTCCTCTATAGTCTTTGCTGAAGTAACAGCGCAGCTTTCAACTATATCCTGCTGGCTTAAGAGCCTTGACAGCTGACTTACACTGTCAAGATTCTTTGCGAGAAGATCAACGGTAAGCGTCTCTCCTGCAAGGTCCATAAATTTTATCTTCATACCCTGCTGCCCTATCAGATCAGCAAGCTTTGCCGCCTCTAATCTGTCAACTCTTCCCTTTTCCTCATCGCTGAGCATATCCCAGCTATAGTGGTAGTAGTCCTCCATCGCGCTCTCGGCATCCACTATAAGCTTTGTCTGCGCAGTTATTTCCTCCTGTAAAAGTGCAGCCTTTTCTCTCTCTGCCTTAAGAATATTCATTCTGTCTATGACACCAAACTTTGCACCAATACAAAGGGCAACAAGAATCGCAGCAGCTGCAATAAGTACGGAGCTTGTCTTTACCTTTCTCTTTTCTCCGGCAACAGCCATATCTCCGTTGGTGGCTGCTCCGACGGCATCACTAAGAAGTATTCCCACCGAGCCAAAGGTCACGCTTATATCCTTATCCTTCTTGAATTTTGGATATAATTCGTCAAGCGTCACTACATTTTTATCAAGGCGCTGCTTAAGCATCTCTACCAAAGGCTCTGTCATCGCACCCATACCGCAAAGGACGATATCCTTAAGCCTTGATGTCATATCTGACATCTCGTAGTAATTTATTCCTTTCATTATCTCTATCGAGATATCCTTGTATGCATTGATAGCACCGGGAACCTGGTCACAGTCCTTATATTTGCTTCTAAGGTAAGTAACTGCAAGATGCCTGTCGACATTGAATTCATCGGCAATTGCATCTATTACCCTGTCCTCACCTATATCGATCATGTGTGAAACCTTGAACTCACCGTTCTTGAATATCATCATTCTTATAGTCTTCTGACTGATATCCATAAAGCAGCGCTCTTTCAGGATTTCCTCCTCATTGCCTATGGCACCAAGGAGAGTCTCATAGACCGAGGTCTCAGGCAAAGCCTTTACCAGCTTCAATCCCGCAAGCTTTAAGGTCTCACGAATTTCTGTGATAACACCTAAAGGAACTGCATAAGCAAGAAGTTTTATGGTATTACTTCCTTCATCATTCACGGTTCGTCTCTCAACGTAGTCATATACATACTGTTTGAGCTCACCCTGGATCAGATCCTTGAATTCAAAGGGGATGTTGAACCTTATCTGTTCTTCATCTATCTTGGGCATAGAAATATTACGGACGAAAATATCCGTGTCTGAAATTACATACGCTACATTTTTGCAGTTAATTTTCTTTTCCTTCAGCTGCTCCTTTAGGAATTCTGCAAACAGGTTCTGGGAAACAATTTTTCCTTCCTCAACTATATTGTCCGGGAATTCTTCCCATACTGTCTTGCGTATTACTCCGCCCTTCATCAGCGTAAGTGAGAGAATTTCATGAGTAACACTTAATCCTAAAACGCCATCATTTCTTGCCATCTGTTTACCCCTCTTATAGCAGTTTGAAATACCAGGCTGTTATCGCATCTCCAAACAGTAAAACCAGATATGCCGCCGAAGCAATTGAAGGTCCAAACGGAAATTCCTTCGAAGCATTGCGGCTTATCATTTTTCTTATAAGTGCAAAAATAAGTCCGAATATACAGGACAAAAGTACCAGTTCGTAGCTCTTTGCAAATCCCAGATAAACTCCGAGGACTGCGTAAAGCTTTATATCTCCGCCTCCAAGGCTGTCTCTTTTTAATATAGAATCCATAAGGAGGCTTAACAAAAGCATCACCGCGCCTAATATCAGGCCTGACAGGAGCTGCTTTCCATAGTACAAAAGGTTATTTCTTCCAAGTATCAGCTCTATTACTGAAAAGGCTGCCCAGCTTATAAATGCTGCCAAGAGAAGCTCATTTGGAACCTCAAAGGCTTCAAGGTCCACAAGTGCTATTGCAAAGAGTAAGCCGACAAGTACCCAGTTTTTATAGAACATTATCCCGTCAGGTCTCGTGCAGATGTATAAGACATCCGAAAGAACCATGAAGCTGATTTCCGTTATCAGATATCTGAGTGATATTTTCTCCTTGCAGTATCTGCATCTGCCGCCGCTACTCACATAGCTGAAAACCGGTATCAGGTCCCGCGGGCCAAGCTCGTGACCACAGCTCATGCAGTGGCTTCTGCCCTTTACATAATCTTCCTTTCTGACCATTCGCATCGCCATGCAGTTTAGGAATGACCCAAACACAAGCCCAAAGAGCGATATGCAGATGATCTCGTAAATTTGCTCTGCCAACCTACATCCCCTGATACATGCTGAACATTGCCATGTAAATAGCTATTACTATGAATCCTGCTATCAGCGCGATAAATATAAGTAGCGCCGGTTCAAGCATTGCAATTACCTTCGCAACTGCCTGCTCAAGCTCATTGTCGTAATACTTTGCAACGATATCCATGGTGTGCTTCATCTCGCCGGTCTCTTCTCCGACCGCAACCATGTCTGTCAGAATATCCGGCATAACAGCTATCTCACGCATTGAGCTTGCAATGGTCCTGCCTTCTTCTATCTTTCCAACCATCTCTGCGACTTTCTGCTTATAGACTTCATTGGTCATAACCTTTGAAGTTATATCAATTGCCTTTGTCATCGGAAGGCCTGCGCTGATCATTGTCGCCATTGTGTTTGAAAAAAGGCTTGCCGCATTAAGCTCTGCGATATTTCCAAACAGTGGAAGCCTAAGCTGCAGCCTTGCCAGCTGAAGTGCTCCCTTGGGATTTTGCTTATAGATTATGAAAAGCACCACAATAAGTGCGATCACGGTAGCAATGATAAGTATGTTATTACTGAAAAATGTCGAAATCCCTATGAGTATTCTGGTGGTGAGAGGGAGCTCTTCTCCAATCTCATCAAATAATGCCGTAAATGTGGGCACCACCTTTACCATAAGTATGATCACAACCACAACCGCTACAAAGAGCACGAACATGGGATAGGTCATAGCACTTTTGACCTTATTTCCAAGCTTTGTCTGCTTGTCGAAGTGTCTGAACATCGAATCAAATGCTCCTGACAGATCTCCCGCTTCCTCTCCTGCTCTTATGGTCTCGCAAAAGGTCGGTGGAAGCATTCCTGCTCCGTGATCCTCAAATGCGGAAGAAAGTGATCTTCCTGCCTCAACATCTGCAAACACCTCAGATAAAAGTCTTTTCAGATTCTTATTTGTTGTTTTATCCCCGATAAGTCTTACAGCTCTTGCAATGGGAATACCTGCTTTTAAAATTGTGGCAAACTGACTGCACATCAATGTGAAAGCCTTAGGATCAAGCTTTTTCACACTGATTTCCGAAGTCAGGAATTCCGGCAGCTCAAGAGAACTCTTCCTGATCTCCTTTATTGATAAAACCACATTATACTGTTCCCTGATCTTTGCAGTCGCTTCAAGCTGATCGATTGCTTCCAGCATCCCCTTAACCTGCTCGCCTGAAGCTGACAGAGCTGTGTATTTGTAGCTGTTCATCTTTCCCCTCTAACGTTAATTCATATTTCTTGATACAAAGTCCTTGTTAACTGCATAGTGAAGTGCTGTTTCTCTTGTTATCATTCCCTTTCTCACCAGCATGACTATCGACTGGTCCATTGTCTGACCGCCAATCTCAGCACTGGTGGCAACCATGTTTGCTATCTGAGGTGTATCCCCGTTTCTTATGAGATTTTTTATGGCATCCGTAACTATCATGTACTCTGTGGCAAGAACTCTTCCTCCCTCCTTTTTGGGAAGAAGCTGCTGCGTAAGGACTGCCTTTAAAACCATGGAAAGCTGTACTCTTATCTGCTGTGCTTTAGCCTCCGGAAATACCTGAACCATTCGATCTATTGAATCCGCCGCACTTCCTGTATGGAGCGTTCCAAATACAAGATGTCCGGTCTCTGCAGCTGTTATCGCTGTCTCTATGGTTTCTCTATCTCTCATCTCACCGATCAGGATTACATCGGGGTCCTCACGTAGTGAAGCTCTTAAGCCTGCAGCGAAGCTCTCGGTATCCTTTCCGATTTCGCGCTGGTTTATGGCACATAAATCCGGTTTGTATACATATTCTATCGGGTCTTCCAATGTAACTATGTGCCTTTTGTAGCTGTGGTTTATTTCATCCAGAATAGCTGCAAGTGTTGTGGATTTACCGGAGCCTGTTTCACCTGTAACAATGACTATGCCCTTATGCATCTTGGGTATATCGAGAACTCCAAGAGGAAGACCAAGCATCGGAAGCTGAGGTATCTCCTCCGAAAGGATTCTGAGTGCTATGGAAGGCACTCCCTGCTGCTTATAAATGTGAATCCTGCACCTTGCATTTGATATAGTATCTCCGATATCTATCTCGCCGGTTTTCATAAGTGTTTCGAAGGCTTCTTCTGTTTTTGCAAGCACCTTTGCTGTCAAGACACAGTCTTCTTTGGTGACAGGTGTATCCTCCATATTTTCAAGAGAGCCGTCCTTTCTGTATTTAGGACAGAGCCCGCATATAATGTGGATATCAGAAGCTTTTTCGGCTTTTGCTCTCGCTACCAGCTCTTCAATACTTGTCATAGCTTATTTCCTTTAATCACTCTCATTAGTTACTCGAAGCACCTCGTAAACGCTTGTGACACCATCGTAAACGAGTCTCATTCCGGCTTCCTTTAGTGATACAAAATTGCTGCCTTCTTTTCTAAGCTCTTCTTCTATCTCAGCTCTTACCGCTTTTCTGCTGATAAGGTCTCTGATCTTAGGGGTTACCATCATTATTTCGAAAATAGCTATTCGTCCTGAATAACCTGTGTTGAAGCACTGCTGGCAACCTCTTCCATATTTGAATTTGGTTCCTGGTTTAATTTTCACGCCAAGTCTGTCTATCTCATCCCTCTGAGGCTCGTATTCCTCAGCGCAGTAAGGGCAGATCCTTCTTACAAGTCTCTGTGAAATAACGCCTCTAAGTGTAGCTGCGATAAGATAAGGTTCAACGCCGATGTCCTCAAGTCTGTCTATGGCACCCACTGCGTCATTTGTATGAATGGTACTCATGACGAATCTACCGGTAAGGGCTGCTCTCATGCATATCTCTGCTGTCTCGCCGTCACGGATCTCACCAACTGATACGATATCCGGGTCCTGACGAAGGATAGCCCTCAGTCCGTTTGCAAATGTCATGTTTGTCTTTGTATTTACCTGAACCTGATTTAAGCCATCCAGGTTATACTCTATGGGATCCTCCAATGTCACAAGGTTAACGTCTCTTGTATTTAACTCGTTAAGCATTGCATACATTGTGGTGGTTTTACCTGAACCGGTAGGTCCTACAAGGAGCATCATTCCATTTTTATAATGGATAAGCTTCTCGTATTTTTCCATGTCGTCAGGACTAAGTCCCAGCATCTCTTTATCTATTTCAGTGTTGGATTTATCAAGAAGACGGCACACTATTTTTTCTCCCCAAGCGATAGGGAGTGTAGAAACACGCATATCGATGCTTCTGCCTAAAACGCTTACTGCAAAGCGGCCGTCCTGTGGAATTCGTTTGTCAGCCACGTCCATTCCGGACATGGTCTTAATGCGGGCAATTACTGCCGCGGTTATGTCCTTCGGAACCTTAAGGATATCCCTTAAGACACCATCAATACGCATCCTGACATCCATCCCATTTTCTCTGGGCTCAAGGTGGATATCAGATGCATGCTCTGAAACAGCGCGCTCAATAATTGAGTTAACCAGTCTGATAGTGGGCGCACCTTCGTTTTCTCCGGTAATGGAATTTGAAGAGATTATGAAATCAAAAGCGGATGACATAGATGTCTCAATGTCACCTCTCTCCTCAATTCCATGTTCTTTTTTATAGTCAGCGATTGCCTGCTTGGCGTTCTCATTTCCATAAAGAGTATTGATCGCTCTCTCAACAGCCATGTGTGTTGCAATGAGAGGAACAATCTTTAGGTTAGCAACCTTTCGTACCTCATCCAAGGCATAAATATTCAGAGGATCATCCATCGCTACGTATAGAGAATCCCCTTCTTTTTGCACCGGTACCAGGTGATTCTGCTTGGCAATATTCCTCTGAACGTACTTGGTCATCTCCTGAGGAATCGCCGCGTTTGCAAGATCGATGTAGTCAACCTCCAGCTGCACAGCCAGTGTCTTAGCCATGTCTTCCGGACTGACTATCTTATTACTGATAAGTACTTCACCAAGTTTTTCGTGTGTCTGCTTCTGTACATCAAGAGCATATTCCAGCTCTCTTTGATTAATCAGACCACGTTCTATAAGCATATCGCCGATTCTTCTTTTTGCCATATTTCCCCCTGCATAAAAAACTGAATCTTATATGTATATGCTATGGATTAACCCATTCTAATGTTATATTTTCTTCGTCGCCAAAAACTATGAGCAGATATTTCCCCTGATGTTCCTTTGAATTACCGTAAGGCTCGACCGTGCTTACAGCCTCCATAGGATCAACAAATGTCTTGTTCGTCGCATCGTAAACCATTTTTTCCAGCATGTCGTTTTGCGTATATGCCAGCCTGGCCTTATGCTCAGCCGCTATCTCGACCTGCCTGTCCATATCCTGCAAAGTACTCTCTGTCTTCATGGTTGCGACCTTTATCGCCACCAATACAACTAGAGCAATTGCAAAAACAATTGCCACAAGCACAATACGAGAGAGCCCTTTGGAATTAAATAGTTTTCTCATAGTCCGTATCTCAAGTTAAACACAATTAATTAATGGATATCGTACCGTCGGCACCACATGAAACAGACCAACTGCCTGAAGTCTTAGCAGCAGGCGGAGTGATTCCACTGGGCCATGAGATCTGTGACTGCCAGCCTTCCTTTCTCTGCTGTACAGGAATAGTCTTTGCCCCGACTGCATTGCCTGTCTCAAGATATTCAGCCATAACTTCTGCATACAAAGCTCTTATATTTGCAGCATCAGTGGCCTCTCTTGCCTTCTCGAGCTGATTGGTAAAAGTGGGTATTGCGATTGCAACAAGAACTGCTATTATAGCTACCACAATTAAGAGTTCTGCTAGTGTGAACCCCCTTGCTTTTTTCAATCTCTCCCTCATCTGTTTGATCATTTCAAGTCTCCTTCCATAGGAATGCTAAATGAAATAATATTTTGCTATAATAATTTTACCTTTGCAATTTTTATTATACAAGCTATTAAGGGCTTATTTTTCTAAAAATACTATTAATTCTCATATTTTTTATATAATTTTTTGTTTTCTTCATTCATTTAAGTAAATTGTGTGAAAATAGATTGTATTTGGTTTATCTACTAAAATTCAGTTTATAAATCTCCAAAAAAATATAAATTATAAGAAAAACCCGATAACTTCCAAGATGAAATTATCGGGTTCGTATTTATATAATTATTAGCAGATCTCTGCTCCTGAGGGCATAGCCTTCTCAGGTGTCATAAGTGCAAGGTTACCTTCTGCATCCTCTGCACAAAGGAGCATTCCTTCAGATTCAACACCGGCAAGCTTTGCAGGCTTAAGGTTTACCAGAACCATTACCTTCTTACCTACCATCTCCTCGGGAGTATAGTACTTGCGGATACCGGATACTATCTGCTTTGTCTGGCTTCCGATCTTAACCTGTGAGCAAAGAAGCTTCTTGGACTTCGGAACTGCCTCGCAGGCGATGATCTCACCTACCTGGAACTGCATCTTCATGAAGTCATCAAAGGTGATCTCATCCTTTGCAGGGATATCGATTCCTTCTGCTGCCTCGCCTTCCTCAGCCTTGTCCTCAGCGCCGCCGATAACAATGGCATTAGCTTCCTTGAGCATTCCAGCCTTGGTAAGATTTTCCTTAGCTCTCTTCTGAGACTCGATGAAGTCAGCCTTCTGCTTCTCTGTGATCTTGGCAGCTTCAGCAAGAACCTCGTTAAGGTCTTTTCTTGCAAAGGTCTGCTCAGGAGCATCAGTTACCTTTGTGCCGCTCTCATATTTTCCGAAGGTATCAAGAGTATCAAAGTCGCGGCTCTTTGTGTTCAGCATAGAGAGAATCTTCTCTGCTGTTCTGGGCATGAAGGGCTCAAGAAGACTTGTTCCGATTGTGATACCCTCAACAAGGTTGTAAAGAACTGTTGAAAGTCTGTCAGCCTGTGCCTCATCCTTTGCAAGGTTCCACGGCTCAGTCTCATCAATATACTTATTGCAACGCTTAAATACTGCGAAAATCTCTGTAAGAGCATCAGCAACTCTGAGCTCATCCATCTTCTTCTCAACCTTTTCATAAGCGCCTGTGCATACTGCCTTAAGGTCAGCATCAACACCGCCTTCTACTCCCTTGTCAGCTACAACGCCATCGAAGTACTTATTGGACATTGCAATTGTTCTGTTTACAAGGTTACCAAGTGTATTGGCAAGGTCTGAGTTGTAACGCTCAACCATGAGCTCCCATGTGATCACGCCATCATTGTCATAGGGCATCTCGTGAAGTACAAAATACTTAACAGGATCAACACCGAAGAGACTTACAAGGTCATCAGCATAGATTACGTTGCCCTTGGACTTACTCATCTTCTCGCCGCCCTGAAGGAGCCAGGGATGTCCGAATACCTGCTTCGGAAGGGGCTCGCCAAGTGCAAGAAGGAAAATAGGCCAGTAAATAGTATGGAATCTGATGATATCCTTACCGATAAGATGAAGGTCAGCAGGCCACCACTTTTTATAGTCCTCGCTGCTGTTATCCACATCATAGCCGATACCGGTGATATAGTTTGTAAGCGCATCAAGCCATACATATACTACATGCTTTTCATCGAAGCTTACAGGGATTCCCCACTTGAAGGAGGTTCTGGATACGCAAAGATCCTGAAGTCCGGGAAGCAGGAAGTTGTTCATCATCTCATTCTTACGTGACACAGGCTGAATGAATTCAGGATGTGTATTGATGTGCTCGATAAGCTGAGGTGCATACTTGCTCATCTTGAAGAAATATGCTTCCTCCTCAGCGGGATGTACGTCTGATCCGCACTCAGGACACTTTCCGTCAACAAGCTGAGACTCTGTGTAAAATGCCTCACACTCTGTACAGTACATTCCCTTATAGGATCCCTTATAGATATCGCCCTGGTCATAGAACTTCTTGAATATCTTCTGAACCTGCTGAACGTGATCCTCGTCTGTGGTACGGATAAATCTGTCATAGGATGTATCCATCATATCCCAGAGGCTCTTGATTGTACCTGCAACGCCATCAACGAATTCCTTAGGGCTGTTGCAGCCTGCCTCGATTGCTCTTGTCTCAATCTTCTGGCCGTGCTCGTCAGAGCCTGTCTGGAAATGAACATCATAGCCATCTTTTCTCTTATATCTTGCAATAGCGTCAGCAAGCACGATCTCATAGCTGTTTCCGATATGAGGCTTACCTGATGTATAAGCTATCGCTGTAGTAATGTAATATTTTCCTTTGTTCTGCATTTATAAAAATCTCCTTACCAACATAATATCTCGCAACCGGTCTCGGTAACCAAGACTTCCACTTCCCACTGAGCTGAAGGTGAACCGTCCTCAGTATAAACTGTCCAGTCATTATCAGCATCCACGAAAATCTTATCCTCACCCATGTTTATCATAGGCTCGATGGTGAATACCATTCCGGGTACCATGATCATCTCTGTTCCCGGCTTACTTACAAAGCTAACCCAGGGTTCCTCATGGAAATCGTTACCACAGCCGTGTCCGCCAATCTCACGAACCACTGTGTAACCATTTTTAAGAGCGTGCTGATGAACTGCGTCGCCCATATTTCCAAGGGGTGTCCAGGGGATTACATTCTTAACACCTATATCAACTGCTTCCTTAGTAACATCCACAAGCTTCTTCCATTCAGGATCCACATCTCCGATGCAGAACATTCGTGAAGAATCTGAGTAGTAGCCATCCAGAATTGTGGAGCAGTCTACATTTATAATGTCGCCCTCCTGCAAAATATCGTCAGGAGACGGAATTCCATGACATACCATATCATTAATGGAAGTGCATACGCTCTTAGGAAAACCTTCATAATTAAGAGGTGCCGGGATACCACCCATCTTCTTAGTTACATCAGCGACGATATCATCGATTTCCTGAGTCGACATGCCTGCCTTTATCTTGTCAGCTACCTCGTCGAGGCAGGCCATATTTATCTTCGCACTCTTTTTAATGCCTTCAATATCTTTTTCAGTCTTAATGAGTGATCTGTGGGGAACTATCTTACCTTCCCTCTGAAGCTTGATGATCTTGTCATCAAAAGCCTCGTGGCAAGCCTTGTATTTCTTACCACTCTGGCACCAGCACGGTGCATTTCTATCCATCTTTTTATACATTATCTAAATATCAACCTTTCTAAATATTACAGGTTTACGCATAAAGTCTATTATCTAGTATGCCTTTACTGCTTATTATTGTCAATTTGCAATCTTTGTTTTTCGCTCTTCCGATAAGGCCATTGCAACAAACAGATACATGAATGAGGTTGCATATACATGCTGAAAAAAGAATATACTGCATGCAAAATAGCCTGAAAGGGACAGGAGCGCCATCATTGAAAGCCTGCTTTTATCTGCTTTTTTCCAAAGTGCAGCAAATGAAGTTATTATAAACCCGGCGTAGGTGATGCACCCCAGAATACCGTTTTCAACAAGGAAGTGAAGGTATTCATTATGGGCGACCATCAGCTTATATTTACCATACATTTCAATCAGGATCTCTTCAAAGTCCGGAAAAGAGTATATGTATGCCGCAAACCCGCCCTGGCCTGTTCCAACAAGCTTTCGCCAAAAGGGAAGTCTTCCAAAGCCGTACACCGCACATCTCCAGTTAAGGCCTCTGTGCGTTCCCCAATCGTAATCAAACCTCAGCATTCTGATATTTGCAAGGCCACCCGCCTTCTCAGGTGTATTAGTAACCACTACCATCGCAATTACAATGAGAATTATTCCCAAAAGGAGCCCTGCCACCATAACCTTGTAGAGAATTTTTAGGGCTTTACCCTTCCATTCTTTTTGTCTTGTAGCATATAGCATGGCCATGATAACCAAGGCTACAAATATTATCAGAACTCCTACATGCTTTCTGAGAAGTGAATTAACTGCATCATTTTCATCAACAAATACAAATTTATCATGAAACAGAACGAACACCAGGAAGTATACTATCTCGGTAACTACGCCAAACATCGCGATAATTACTGAAAATCTCTGTAGCATTTCTCTTTTGCTGATACAAACGCCAAATAAAATAAATAGCTCTGCCATCATCACCGGCAGTATGGTGTCACTTCCAATCACCCATGCTCCCATAAAAATGAAGGCATCGACAAAAAGTGCTATCATCCTGCGCATTCGGTTTTCTTCATATATATAATAGGCAATTCCTGCACCCATAAGACAAGCCACATACATTGTCGCCCAGTTGGTCTGTCCAAGCGTTGAAATAAATCCGGGATAGGTATTACCCATCTTATTAGGGTAGATGTCGAATCTGTTAAGAACTGTCAGGAGTCCTGTAATTCCGGCGCCTATGCCGGCAGCGATCCAGATGGAGAGCTTGTCCTTATAATAGTAAAAAACAAGAAGCATGGCTCCGATAAACAATAGCTGTACACGGAATCCCATGTGCCAGCTCCCATTTCCAACCCAAGAGGTCTTATGATTGCTTGAGAATATCCATGAGATAATATGTGACAACAGATGCGTAAGCACAAATATAATAGGTAGTTTTGGCCTGCGTTTTAAGTTTTCTCCTCTTAAGCATCCGGTCTCTACTAGATAACAGATAAATCCACATATTATTATGAATGCTGTTGTTACAAGCCTGTATATCTTATACTTTGCATTAGCTATGTCACTGTATCCGTTCTGATAATAGAAGGGCACAAACGCCAGCATTATTAGTAAATAACAAGTTGTAATGTATTCCCCATATTTGTGCAAAGCCTGTGCTGTAGATTTCTTCTTTCGCTTCAAACTTATTCCTCCGACTTGTATCTACACCGTATTTCAGAAAACAATACATAATCTGAATATGCATCAATACTGATAATCCTTTGACAATTATACTTACATAAAAAAACACAGGCAAGAATTTCTCCTTGTCTGTGCCATAAAAAATCATGATAAACATTATTTAGAACCCGTTGCCTTATAAGATTTGTGCAATTGAAGATTTTCACAGTCAGGTGGGGAATTTACAAGAGAATCGTTGCGCACTTTACAGCCTGCATTTCTGCAGTCTCTGCATCTGTATCCTGAGTGATTTGAATACATCTTTTTACATTCAAGCGAGCAGAAGGCATGATAGCTCTCTCTTGCCGTAAACATCCTTCCACAATTCATACAAATATTTCTTACATTGTGCGCCATAACTTTACCCTTACTTTCACTAATGGGTATACTTCCACTTTAATTATACGTTATAAGGCGCAGCAATTCTCGATATTTAGAAAAAATTTAGAGAAAATTAAGGAGCAAAGCCCTTTTTTGACTATGCTCCTTAACAATTTAGATAATATTTATATTTACATAATATTCTTACTTACTGCATTTTCCCAAGTAAGTTTTTTACATTTTCAGATATGTCACCATTAAACACAGCAGAACCTGCAACGATAACATTGGCACCTGCTTCCAGAGGCACATTAACGTTATCAACAGTTACTCCGCCGTCAATCTCTACGTCAACTGAAAGTCCGGCGTCACTTATAAGCTTCCTTGCTTCCTTTATCTTGTCAGTACATTCATCCATGTACTTCTGACCGCCAAATCCTGGCTCAACAGTCATCACAAGAAGCATGTCTATATGCTCCAGATAAGGCACTACAGCATCTACCGGTGTTTTGGGTTTAATAGCAAGTCCCACCTTTTTACCAAGGCTGCGGATCTTGTCTATTACTTCTCTGGAATCTGATGCAGCTTCTACATGGAAGGTTATAATATCCGCACCGCTCTCCGCAAAATGCTCAATATAACGGATAGGCTCCTCTATCATAAGATGTACATCATAGACCTGCTTAGAAGCCTTCCTTATGGATTTAAGTACCGGTAAGCCAAAGGATATAGAGGGAACAAATATACCGTCCATAACATCAAAGTGAAGATACTGCGCGCCTGCTGCCTCAGTCTCCTTTATCTGCTGTCCAAGTATTGTAAAATCCGCTGAAAGAATTGATGGTGCAAGAATATTCATATCTGTTTAACCTCAAATGCATGTGTTTGTAAATTCCGAGCGTTTTTCCTGATTTGGTACCCAAAAACACCCATATTTTAACTCATTTCAATTAAATTTGGAAACAATAATCACAATATAATAATTTGGTACCCATTTTATGCGGAAAAATGGGTACCAAACTTAAAAATTCTACGTATTTTTACCAAGTAATAACTTATTTAAGAAATTCCTTAACTGAGTTGTATACACCCTCTCCGTCAAGACCATACTTCTTAACAAGATCTCCTGCAGAACCTGATTCGCCGTAGCGATCCTGCATACCGATCTTCTTAACAACTGTAGGACACTCTTCAGAAAGAACATCACAAACTGCAGAGCCAAGGCCGCCGATTACTGAGTGCTCCTCAACTGTTACAACCTTGCCTGTCTTCTTAGCAGTAGCTACAACAAGCTCTCTGTCGATAGGCTTGATTGTGCAGATATTGATAACCTCTGCGCTTACACCCTCAGCTGCAAGCTTCTCAGCTGCTTCAAGAGCTGAACCTACGCCGATACCTGTAGCAATGATGCTGACATCTGTTCCCTCGCGGAGAACTGTTCCCTTACCAAGCTCAAACTTGTAATCAGGTCTGTCATTAACAATAGGGCAAGCTGCACGTCCGAAACGGATGTAAACAGGACCCTCGTGCTCAGCTGCTGCGCGAACACAAGCTCTTGCCTCGATATCATCTGCAGGGCACATAACAACCATTCCGGGGATTGTGCGCATAAGTGCAAGATCCTCGTTACACTGATGGCTGGCACCGTCTTCACCTACTGTAATTCCGGCATGTGTTCCACCGATCTTAACGTTGAGGTGAGGATATCCTACTGAGTTACGAACCTGCTCGTAAGCACGTCCTGTAGCAAACATTGCAAATGTGCTGACAAAAGGAATCTTACCTGTTGTTGCAAGTCCTGCAGCGATGCCCATCATGTTGCACTCTGCAATACCGCAATCGATGTGACGATCCGGGAATTCCTTCTTGAACCAGCCTGTTCTTGTTGCTGCTGCAAGGTCAGCGTCAAGTACTACTACCTTGTCGTTTTCCTTTGCAAGCTCTATAAGTTCTTTACCATAGCTGTCTCTGGTAGCTATCTTCTTAACTTCGCTCATTTTAACCTCCAATTATTCTAAAGATGCGCCGATCTTTTCAAGATCTTCCATTGCCTTAGCATACTCTTCATCATTAGGTGCAACACCGTGCCATGAAACCTGGTTCTCCATGAAGGATACACCCTTACCCTTTATAGAGTGTGCAATAATTGCTGTAGGCTGTCCCTTGGTCTCTCTAGCCTCCTTGAAGGCTGCTCTTATAGCATCGAAATCATGTGCATCAATGTTGATTACATGGAAGTTAAATGCTTCAAACTTCTTGTCGATCGGGTAAGGTGAGCAAACCTGATCAACAGGTCCGTCGATCTGAAGACCATTGTTATCAACGATAACAACAAGGTTATCAAGCTTGCGGAAGCCTGCGAACATAGCTGCCTCCCAAACCTGTCCTTCTTCAATCTCACCATCACCTAAAAGTGTGTATGTTCTGAAATCTTTATTATCAAGCTTTGCAGAAAGTGCCATACCGCAAGCTGCTGAAATACCCTGTCCAAGTGAACCTGAAGACATATCAAGTCCGGGAAGGTACTGCATGCTGGGGTGTCCCTGAAGTCTTGATCCAAGCTTACGAAGAGTCTTAAGCTCCTCTACAGGGAAATATCCACGCTGAGCCATTACTGAGTAAAGGCCGGGTGCTGTGTGTCCCTTTGAAAGAACGAAACGGTCACGATCTGCCTTAACCGGATCCTTAGGATCAATGTTCATCTCCTCAAAATACAGATATGTAAAAATATCTGCTGCTGAAAGTGATCCGCCGGGATGTCCAGCTTTTGCAGCATGAACAGCTGTTACTATGCCCTTGCGGACTTCATTTGCAATTTTCTGCAATTCTTTGTTTGTCATAATTCCTCCACTTCCTTTTTTCTTAAAAATCTTATGAAGTACTGCCCGGAATCCCCAGGCAGTATCAATTTAACACAAATCGCAATATCCGACTATCGTTTTTTTGCGCAATTGTTCTTAAATAGTGCTTTTCCATTTTCACAAGGACGTTCTGCTCTCGCTTCGCTCGCATGGAAGTTCTGCTCTCGCTACGCTCGCATGGAAGTTCTGCTCTCGCTTCGCTCGCCAGAACACGCTCGAACCAGATTCGAAAATACCTCATCAGGTTCTCGCAGCTTGCCCATAATACGCATTAGCGCCATGTTTTCTGTAGTAGTGTTTATCCTGAAGTTCCTGAGGAGCAGGCATAACTCTGGGATTAATAACCTCACATCTATATGCCATTTTTGCTACTTCCTCTGTAACTACTGCATTGTGAACTGCTTCGTGAGCATCCTTGCCCCAGGAGAATACGCCATGGTTTTTACAAAGAACAGCGGGTACTGCAACCGGATCCTTGCCCATTGCATTGAACTCATTCACGATAAGATGTCCTGTGTTTTCCTCGTAAGCATCCTCAATCTCATCCTTTGTAAGGCATCTTACGCAGGGAATCTCTCCATAGAAATAGTCTGCATGCGTTGTGCCATAGCAAGGGATTGATCTTCCTGCCTGAGCCCAGCTTGTTGCATAGGATGAGTGTGTATGAACAACACCACCTATATCCTTGAATGCCTTGTAAAGCTCCACATGTGTGGGGGTATCTGATGAAGGATTAAGCTTTCCCTCCACCTTTTTACCGTTAAGATCCATGACAACCATGTCATCGGGTGTCATTGTCTCATAGTCAACTCCGCTCGGCTTAATTACGAAAAGTCCTGATTCCCTGTCAATCTCACTGACATTACCCCAGGTAAAGGTAACAAGGCCATACTTGGGAAGCAGAATGTTTGCTTCGTAGACCTTCTTTTTAAGTTCTTCTAACATGTTATATTCCTTTCTTTTCCTCTTGCCTTCCCCCTCTGGGGGAAGGTGCCCGAAGGGCGGATGAGGGTCCTATTACTTAAGTGTATCTACAGCCGCTCTCTCGATCTCGAGTCCCGCATTATAATCCTTCATAAACTCATCGAATCCCTTAACATCCTCTGCTACGGGCTCGCAGGTCTCAACCTTTCCATCCTTGAATACCTTGTTGTTAAGATACTGCTCAAGAGTCTCACCGTCTTCCTTGTTAAGCATGAAGCCTGCAAGAATAGCCTGACCCCAAGGACCGCCCTCACCTGCTGTTTCCATGAGCTTGATGGGTGTATCAAGTGCTGCTGCCATTACTCTGTCACCAACGCCTCTGATCTTGAAGAATCCACCCTGGCCAAAGAAGAAGTCAGCCTTTACGTTTTCTTCCTTCATAAGGATGTCGTTACCAACCTTAAGTGCACCAAGTGCTGTGTAAAGGTGTGTTCTCATGAAGTTTGCGAGGTTCATCTTTGCATCGGGTCTTCTTACGAACAGCGGTCTTCCTTCATTGAAGCCCGTGATGCTCTCTCCTGAGAAATAGTTATATGCAAGGAGTCCTCCGCAATCTGCATCGCCCTCCATAGCCTTTCTGTAAAGAGTTCCATAAAGTGTATCATCATCCACATCAGCACCAACAGCTTTTGCAAACTCTCTGAAAAGTCCTACATAAGCGTTGAGGTCTGAAGTACAGTTGTTGCAGTGAACCATGGCAACCTGCTCACCTGAAGGTGTTGTAACAAGGTCGAGCTCAGGATATGCCTTTGAAAGATCATGCTCAAGAACAACCATTGAAAATACTGAAGTTCCTGCTGAGATGTTACCTGTTCTTACGCCAACAGAATTTGTTGCAACCATTCCTGTGCCGGCATCTCCCTCAGGAGGACAAACCGGAATACCTGCTTCAAGTGCGCCTGTAGGATCAAGCTTCTTAGCACCTTCAGCCGTGAGCTTACCTGCCTCTGCTCCTGCAGGAAGTGACTTCGGAATGATGTCGCGAAGCTTGAAGGAATAGCCCTTTTTGGCTGTAAGTTTGTCAAACTGGCCTACCATCTTTTCATTGTAGTCACAGGTTGCTGAATCAATAGGGAACATTCCTGATGCATCACCTACACCAAGAACCTTCTCCCCTGTGAGCTGCCAGTGAATATAGCCTGCAAGAGTTGTGAAGAAGTCCACATTCTTTACATGCTCCTCACCGTTTAACATTGCCTGATAGAGGTGAGCGATGCTCCATCTCTGAGGAATGTGATATCCAAAAATCTCTGTAAGCTCGTCTGAAGCCTTCTCTGTTATTGTGTTTCTCCATGTTCTGAAGGGAACAAGAAGGTTGTCATCTTTGTCAAAAGCCATATAGCCGTGCATCATTGCTGAAAATCCCATAGCACCGACCTTTGTAAGCTTCTCTCCATACTGCTCGTCAACATCCTTTACCAGCTTGCTATAGCAGTCCTGAAGACCTCCCCAGATATCATCAAGTGTGTAGGTCCAAACTCCATCCTCAAGTCTGTTTTCCCAGCTATGTGATCCCTGAGCGATAGGATTGTTATCCATGTCAGTAAGAACAGCCTTGATTCTTGTTGACCCAAACTCGATTCCCAAAAGTGTTTTGCCATCTGCGATAGCCTGTTTTGCATTTCCCATACTTCTTCTCCTTTTCCCGCTAAAAATTGTTTTATTGTCTTATAGAGGCTCTAAATTTCTTTAACCGATCCTCTTTTTGTAATATCTTCCTCAAATTCATAAGTGGCTGAAAATCCCGGGTGGTGTATAAGTCTCACCAGATTTTCAGCAGCCCGCTCTCCAAGCTTTTCCTTTGGATGCGGTATGGAATCTATCGGAGGCCTTGTGAGCTTGGCAAGGTCCGAATCATCCATGCTGACAAGTGAAATGTCAGCCGGAACCTTCCTTCCGTCCTCCTTTAGAATCTGCATTACCAGCGCCGCCACTTCATCGTTATAGCAAAAGACCGCCGTGCAATCAGAAAGCCTGTCGCGAATCTTGTCCTTGATATGCTCCTGGTTCTTTAAGTCCTCGGTATCAAGCCAGGTGATCCTTGAATCCTCCGGCGCCAACCCCTTCTCAGAGATAGCCTCCTGATATCCGCTGTATCTGTCCAGTCCCTGCCTGTCATCCATCTTAAGAACGCAGCCTATATTTCTGTGCCCACTATCCAAAAGACTCTTCACCGCCTTGTAAGCACTCTTCTTATCATTCATGGACACATGTGGAATACCACTTCCTCCGTCTTCCCCCGAAGATGTTCTCGTCATCTCAGGATAATAGCTGTTCATGAAAAGAATGGGTATCTTCATGGCTGTTATCTTAGACAAAAGATCCGTGTTGGGATTTGGAAGAGCACTTCTTGTGGGCTCTAAGATTATTCCCGCCACTTCGTCCTTTTCAATTATCTCCGACAGGATCTCCCTTTCCCTCACAGATGAATTGTTTGTAAAGAAAAGTTGTACTGTATATCCAAGCTCCCTTAGCTTACTCTCAATCCCTTGTATTGTCTTAGGAAAGATATAACTGTCAACATAAGTTGTAATTACAGCTATCCTGCTTCGCTCTCCGGTCTGCACCCTCTCGTCGGTGACGTAGGTTCCGCTTCCCCGCTCGGCAGTAAGGATTCCCTCCTGTACAAGTATCCCTATTGCGTGTCTCACCGTTTGTCTGCTTATATTAAATTGTACACATAGATCATTTTCCGACGGTATCTTACTTCCAGGCGTCAGCGCACCGCTGCTCACCTGCTTTTGTATCCAGTCGATGACCTCTTGATATTTCGCCACGTTTCCCCTCCGGAAATCACTAAGTGATTACCTAAAAATCATAACTAGAGAGAATGATCAGGTCAATACATTTTGTCTTGTAATTTTGTACAAGTTTTTCAAGTTGTATATATACAAGTTTACCTATAAAAACAAAAAGCTCTTTACACTAGCCCCCATGCGGTTCCGTTTTTGAGCCTCCCTATTTTAGAAAAAATTAATACATAATAAATAGCCAATTTATGACTATAGGCTATGATGTATGGCAGTAACGTAGTTACATCCGAATCTTAATCGTATTTAAGGAGGGACTTCGAATGAAGAAAATTGTTTCTTTCGCTTTAGCAGCAGTTATGGTTTGCGCTATGTCTATTTCTGTATGCGCAGCTCCGATGACACCCGGCAGATTTTTACCCGGAGAGTATACTAACAACGCAGTTCTTAGTGGACTCTGGCTTGAAACCAATGATTTTATTCCTGTTTCTTCAGGTGTTGGTGATTTCACTCTTGACGGCCAGACAGAGTCAGGAATGACAGCAGATCTCTTCCATGTAAATCCTCGTTATACACGCACAGCTCAGTCAATTGCTGCAACACATGGTGCAACAATCGTTTGTGCTTTTGGCGTTAAGCTTCCGCCCCTTGTTTCAGGCGGCAGAGTAGTTTTACATGTTAAGGATGGTTTCGATATGCCTGCTAACCTTACTGCTGTTTCAATGCATGGTGAGAAGTTCAATACTATTGCTGTTGAGAGAGTAAACGACAGACAGATTGCTCTTAATCTGAACGCATCTGATAACCACATCTATCTCTTCCAGGGCGGAAATCTTGCAGCTGGAACAGAAGAGACATACAAGGATTGCCTTGGATGGTAATACTTATTGGGTAATTAAGAAAATAAAACCTTAATTGTCGGATTTGTAACTATGAATAGATCGAAAAAGAGCCGCCGATTTTTCCGGTGGCTCTTTTATTTACATACTGTCTATATATCCCCTGTCCCAAAGCATTATCTTTAGCTTCCTGGCAAGCTCTACAGCAGGTGCCGTAAAGTACTGATTAGTCATAACAACGCCTATCATGCAGTCGTAGTAATCTCTTCCTGCGTAAACCTCCTGGACTGCCTTCACTCCTATAGGCTTATCGTAGCATTTGCACTGGATCGCATAGCTTACTCCATCCTTTTCAGCAAGGATGTCCGCTCCGAAATCCCCGCTTCCCTTGGTCACTTCAACATCCAGAAATCCATGCTCCCTTAAAAGGTCAGCGCAGTAGTATTCAAAGTCATGGCCCTCCAGTTCATCCATAGGAAGTGGCCTCTGTCTTCGAATTCTTACAATAATAAGTAGCCCAAGCAGAACAAAAAGAACTACCCCTGCAACGATCGCAAAAACCATTATGGTTTTATCTAACATAAAATAATTACTCCCCAAATGCGTTATTTGGATTTATCCAAAAGTGCCTGATAAATCTCCCTTTTTCCAACTCCTCTGTCAGAAGCAACCTGTTTCATGGCATCCTTGTGACTCATGCCGCTATTTTCATAGTAGGCCATGTGGTCCTCAAGGCTCATCTTTGTCCACTCCTCCTGCTTCTGTCTGTCCAGCTCCTCCAGGCTTACTCCCTCTATTACAAGGACATATTCTCCTCTGGGTTCATTTTCCTCGTAATATGCGATCGCCCCATCTATTGTTGTAGGCATCACCTCTTCGAATCTCTTTGTGAGCTCTCTGCATATTGAAATCTTCCTGTCACCCAGAGCTTCCTTTAAATCCTTTAAAGTTGCCTTAAGGTGATGAGGTGCCTCATACATTATGATGGTTCTGTGCTCATTTTGAAGCTGGTCCAGGATTCGGTGTCTTTCCTTTTTATCATCCTGTCCCGGTAAAAATCCCTCGAACACAAACCTTCTGGTATTAAGCCCTGAAAGTGTAAGCGCTGTAATACATGCAGCAGGTCCCGGAAGTGATGTCACGGTAATTCCCGTTTCATGGCACATTCTTACAAGAACCTCTCCGGGATCAGAGATAGCAGGAGTCCCTGCGTCAGTGATAAGCGCTATATCCTTTCCCTCCTGCATAAGTCTTATGAGGTACTCAGCCTTTTCCACCTTGTTGTACTCGTGGTAGCTTGTCATCTCGGTATGAATATCGAAATGGTTTAAAAGCTTGATGCTGTTCCTCGTGTCCTCAGCAGCGATTATGTCGACCTTTTCAAGAGTCTCTAAGACCCTTGCGGTTATGTCACTAAGGTTTCCTATGGGAGTTGCGCATAAATACAGCATACCCTGTGTGTTAGAAGCCATAATTCTCCTTCATTTCCCGGCTGTACTCTCCGGGCTTTTCATAAATAATCAGCGGTGGTTCTATAGCAAGCCTTGGCTTTCCATCCCTTGCACCCTCTATCAGAACCATGCCGGGTTCCTTATCAAGATACGGATGTATCAGTCTGATGCGCTTGGGCTCTATCCTGTTCTTGCGCATACAGTCAAATATCTCGGCAAGTCTGAAGGGTCTGTGCACCATAAAAAACTTTCCGCCGGGATGAAGCATGATCTTGGCAGCCCTCAGCACATCGTTTAAGTCGCACAGCACCTCATGTCTTGCTATAGCCTTGGGGCTGTCAGGATTAGTCAGACCGTGCCCCTTTATCATATACGGCGGATTTGTTGTTACAACGTCAAAAGAGGCAGGTTCAAATAATTTCTCCGCCTCTTTTATATCTCCGTTTACTATACTCACGCGCTCAGTTAAGTCATTGTACATGACGCTGCGCATAGCCATATCCGCACTGTCTTTTTGTATTTCAAGTCCTACGAAATGCTCCGCATTTGTCTTTGCAGACATTAGAATCGGAATGATTCCCGTCCCTGTTCCCAGGTCAAGAACCTTATCTCCTGCTGCCGCTGTGGCAAAGCCTGACAGCAGAACCGCATCCATTCCAAAGCAGAACCTCTCGGGATCCTGAATGATCATCAATCCATTTCGTTGAAGATCATCCAGTCTTTCTCCTTCCTTAAGGAGCTTATCTTTGTCCTCAGTTCTTTGCATCCGATTCCTCACCGCGATTTCGGTTTCTGTTGTCCTGTCCCTTGTTATCCTGGTTTCCGGAATTCTGACCACGGTTATTGTGGTTCTTTTTATTATTAAAATTCCTGCGTCTGTTGTTATTCTTCTTATCGAAGTTCTTATGGCCCTTCTGCTGAGGTCCGTTTGGACCGTCATTCTGGCCATGATCCTGGGACTTATCACGATTGTCCTGGTTCTTATTGTTATCTTGGGCCTTATTTTCCTGAGCCTTGTTTTCCTGAGGCTTATTGTTGTTCTGATTCTTGTTGTTATCCTGGGATTTATTATTTCCCTGGTTCTTGTTATTGTCCTGGCCTCTGTTGTTATCCTGGCCCTTGTTTTCCTGATTCTTATTTCTGTCCTGATTATCTCTGTTCTGATTCTTGTTCTTCTGAGGCTTCTCAGAGGTATTAATATCTCTGTCCTGCTGCTCCAAAGCCTTTGCAGCCTCTTCGTCAGCATCCTTCTCCTTAGGACCGTTCTGCTTATGTTTCTGCTTTTTCCTTACAAGAGTAAGATCGTCCACATTTACCTCATGAACTTCCTTCTCATCATCAACATCAACAAGGATTCGAACAGTCTGTCTAAGAATATTTACACTTGCTACCTCGCCCTCAAGATCATCCTCTGTCTTAACGATATCACCGATTCCGGGCATCTTGCGGTTAAGCTCTTCATATACATCCTCTTCGTTTTTGAGGCAGCACATAAGTCTTCCACACACACCTGAAATCTTGGTGGGATTAAGTGACAGATTCTGCTCCTTAGCCATTTTTATGGAAACAGGTATAAAGTCTGAAAGATAAGAATGACAGCAAAGCGGTCTTCCGCATATTCCATAGCCACCGATTATCTTGGTCTCATCTCTTACACCGATCTGTCTGAGCTCGATTCTTGTCTTAAACTCAGATGCCAGATCCTTAACAAGGTCTCTGAAGTCAATTCTTCCATCAGCAGTGAAATAGAACAGAACCTTGTTGTTGTCAAAGGTATACTCAGCATCAATAAGCTTCATCTCAAGACCGTGCTTGATTATCTTCTCCTTACAGATCCTGAAGGCTTCCTTCTCTCTGACTCTGTTGTTCTTTTCCTGCTCGTTGTCCTTATCATTGGCCATGCGAAGCACTGCCTTAAGGGGCTTTGTGACCTCTTCGTCCTCAACATCCTTGGGATCTGAAAGTACTGTGCCGTACTCAACACCTCTGGCTGTCTCGACAATTACATGGTCACCCTTTTTTATATCAAAGTTACCCGGATCAAAATAGTAGATCTTGCCGGCCGTTCTGAATCTTACGCCGATAACTCTGGTCATATATTATAAATTCTCCTTTATATCAAGCATCAGCATCTCGAGAGTCATCATACTGTTTACGTTGGCGCGAATCCTTGTTCTCGCCCTCTCGATTGCATTTAAAATATTATCAATTTCCTTATAGGAACACTTATCCGTAACACTACTAATATACGACAGTTTATCCGCGAAAATCAAGTGATCCGCGCTCTTCTCCGCCTTGTAGACAAGAAGATCCCTGACGTAAAACAGCAGTACATCCAGAAAGTCATTTGTCATTATCACATCGGGCTTTTTATCCGATGAATCCTCAGGTGTAAGAAGGGCCAGAAGCCTTTCTGCCAGATCTCCCGCCTGAGTTCTCGGAAGTCTGTCCATCAGATCTATGGCGCCGTTCTTTAACTTCTCAAAGTTCTCATTTTCAGTCAAAAGGATAGCCTTGCCGACATTTCCCTGCGCAAAGGAAACCGCCAGCCTTGCCTTGTAATCCACAATTTTTCTTTTTTCCATGAGATATTTCTGTATGAGATCGTCCCTGACTGATTTTATCGGAAAGACTATACATCTACTGAGTATGGTTTGAAGAAATGCGTCTATATTTGAAGTCAGAATAATGATCGTAGTGTAAGCAGGAGGCTCCTCAAGAGTCTTAAGAAGAGCATTCTGCGCCTGAGCTGTCATTAGCTCACCGTCCGGAATTATATAAATCTTGTGATCCGAATACGGCTTTATATAAACATCATCGCAAACCTGCGTCCTTATCTCATCCACACCTATCGAGGTGGGCTTTTCATGCATCACGACGCGGATGTCCGGATGTGTGCCCGCCAGCGCCTGCTTACAGGAATGACACTCCCCGCAGGGCTCGATATAGCCGTCTATTTCCTTCTTATCCTCACACAGAATCGCCTGAGCAAAGATATTTGCGATCATCTTTTTGCCGCTGCCCGTATCCCCCGATATTATGTATGCGTGGGATATCTTATCTGTCCTTAGAGCATTCTGCATATGCTCCTTTATCTGATTCTGCTCTATTATGTCTGAAAAAAGCGCCATTTACGGCAGTTCCTCCCCTGTACCTAACCTTTATTACGTGAAAATATCAAGCAAAAGGCCTTCAATCTGTCCAATTTTTGCCAGGATATTTATGTTGTCCTTTTCATCCTTAACAAGCTCCTGCGCCAGCTCGTCCAGGTTATCATCAATCAGCCTTATTATGCCGTAGACTCTGTGGCGTCCTCTTCTGTCCAGGAAGTTTTCTCTGGAAAAAGCGTGGGATCTTGTAACTATCTCATTAAGGAAATCCTTTATGAGAAGCCTGTATCTTTGCATGTCACGGATATCATTTTTCTTGGAGATTTGTTTTCCCTGCTGAACAATATCCTGCATCATGAGATTTAAGCGCTCGGCAAGTGACGCATCCTCGATCTTACTTGTAAGCGTGAATTTAAAATCCCCGCTTGCCTCCTGGACGCCACCAGTCTGCTGAACCTGTGTGGTCTGCTGAATATTATCAATCCTGATATCCATAATAAACCCACCTCTTTACTTTGTCTCTTCGAGGATGAACTTCTCAATCTCTTTTATGCAGTCCTCAAGCTCACCGTTGTTATCAAAGGTCCTTGTTATGCCTGCTGCCGCAAGCTTTTCATCTGCATAATCCGCCTTATCCGCAAGGAAGCGCCTGCACATTTCATCGTACTTTGGCTCCTCCTGCTTTTGCTCTCTCTTCATGGCTCTCTTCATGATCTCGCCGTCTGTGGCACTTATCATGAGCGGCACCACATTGCCCTCTCCGAAGTACTCACGAATGGACACAAACATCTCCACCGTTCCGATGATAAGGTAATTTCCCTTGGAGAGATCTATCTGTCCATCATCAACCGTGAAATAGTGCCATGGGCCATAGACGGTGTTATATGTGCGCTCCTCTATTATTTTTCGGTCTGCCTTAAGAGCTTCATAACGCTCTATGCTGCAGAAAAAGTACTGCACACCGTCCTTTTCCTTCTCACGCATAGGTCTTGTCGTATATATAATGACCTTGTTGAGGTCAACATTGCCCCTCTCCAAAAGGTGCTTATAAATTGTGTCCTTGCCACATGAGCTTCTGCCCATGATCTCAAATATCTTTCCCATATCAATCAGCGCTTTTTAATACGCTTACCTTTCTATCTCCGTTACCCGATATACAGACGCCCTGCACATTCATATCTGCATTAATGTATTCGCCTATATCATGGATCATCTGCTTTGTAAAAATCTCTCCCGGTGCAATAAGTGGTATCCCCGGCGGATACAAATTAATGAACTCACCAGACACTCTGCCGGAAGCTGTGGTGATATCCACCATCTCCCGCTCCGTATCCCATGCCTTATATATAGGGAAAAGTGCCTTTGGATACTCTGTGTTTATTACAGATTCCTTTTCAGTAATATCATTAATACCGGCTTTTTTTAACTCGGACTTTTCTTTAACGATATCCCCGTTTGTTATGCGGATATCCATGTCCTTTATGGCAGCTATGAGTCTCCCTATGCCATCCTTCGTATCATATCCCGTGATGATCATTAGCGCATAAAAGTCACCTGCCATCTCAGGCTGAAGTCTGTATTCTAATCGAAGTATATCATATATACGCTGCCCTGTGATAGCAGAGTCCCTTGCACACACAAGGACCTTGCAGGGATCTGAAATAATGCCCGCAGGTGCGATGAAGAGATTTTTGCAGTCAGCTGTTTCCTTAAAAATCCTATCCTTATAATCCAGGAGCCCCCCAAATATCTCGTCTCCTCTTTTTTCAATATCTCCTATACAGGAATCTATTGATGACATTAATACGTAGGAGGGACTGCTTGACTGATAAATCCTGAGAAATCTCCGCAGCCTGTCTCTGTTTACAAGGTCTCCCTGAACATGAAGAATCGCTGTCTGTGTCATTGATGCCAGGGTCTTATGGACGCTGTGTATTACAATGTCTGCTCCTTCTGTTACTGCATTTAAGGGGAGCCCCTCATGCAATCCCAAATGGGCTCCGTGGGCTGCATCAACTATCAGGATTTTATTATACTTATGGCAAATATCTGCTATTTTTCTGATATCCGAGGATATTCCCTCATAGGTTGGTGAAGTGATAAAAACCGCCTCGGCCTTTTCATTTTCAGCAAGTTTCTTCTCAACCTCTTCGGGGTCTACCGCTCCCATAAGAAAGCCCCCACCGGGGACCTTTACCCTTACAGGCGATAAGTATCGCAGCTCTAATTTTCTTAAATAAGCTGCGTTATACAGCGCCTTATGGGAATTTCTTCCCGCAATAAGAAGACCTCCCTCTGATACTGCTGCCGACACAGCAGACAACACTCCTGAGGTACTTCCGTTTACAAGGAAAAAGGTCTCGTCTGCGCCGTAGAGCCTCTTTGCCCTTTTTTGTGCCTCAAGTATCATGCCCTCTGCATCATGGAGGTTATCGTAATCATCTATTTCCGTAATATCTATATCCATGTATCCCGCCATGCTTCCGGCATCAGGATTTCTCTTATGCCCCGGCATGTGGAACGGATACAGATCACCATCTCTTAAGTTTTCAAGTTCTTCCTTTATTGTTTTCATAGGCCTCTCTTTCTACATATAACTATAATATCGCGAAAAGACTACCGCAACATGGCGGTAGCCTTTTCAAGTTGGTTTATGAAAAAGAGAGTAACCAATTTTTTAGTGCTGTATCTCCACATCTCCTCCAAACTCAAACTTAGGAATGATTGTCTTATGGAGATCTACAAGCTCGTTGTCAAAATTATGCCTGCATTCACAGGTTCTGTCGAATATCATTGTCGCCTCATCACCGGGCTTTGATGCATCCCAGGCAGGAAGCTCTTCATGATTCGGGTCGCCTGTCTTTGCAAAGTTAATAACTGCCTTAAAGATCTGCTCCTGAAGCTTATCTGAGACTCCCGGAACATTAGCCACAGGCACAAGATCTATATTGTGGAAGAAGAATGCAATATCGGAGCAGTGCCATGCCGGCTTGTTATGCTGAATCGGGAACTCTAAGGCAAACAGGTATGAATACACAGGTGCCTCAGGTCTCTTACTTGCTTCTTCAATAAGAACCTTGGTAGGTGCTCTGAAAATTGAGTCAAAGGACATAACATCAATAATCTTCTTATCAGGATATGCCTTTTTAAACTTCTCAATAAGCTCCTCTGTCTTACCCCCGAATATCCTTGTAAGTCTCTCCTTCATCTCATCCTCTGTCATCTTTGTCTTGTCAAAATCAAGAGGCATGAAAGCAAATTCTCCAAAGACGCTTCCGATCATCATCGGGATCTTTGCTGCGTTCTCGGTAAAGCCTGTAAACTGAGGCTCTCCCTGATACCAGTCATTGATCATAGGTGCCATTCCAACATAGAGTCCCTGCTTCCCTATTTCAGGAGCTGCCTTTTCATAGGCTTCAACCAGTCTCTCATAGGGCAGTGTCTGAAGCTTATCAACATCATTTTCAGTAAGGCCAAGCTCCTTTAACATTGCTGTTACGATCGGCTTTCCATCACCTTTTCCTGTATCCATGAAGTCCTTACCAAGAACACCGCTCATTACGATGCCCTTGTGGAAGAGTCCGTCTGCTGCAGGAGTCTGCATAAGTGATGTAACCTTCATTCCGCCGCCTGACTGTCCAAAGATTGTTACGTTGTCAGGGTCTCCACCGAAGGCTGCAATATTTTCCTTAACCCACTTAAGTGCTGCCACCATGTCCGCATTACCGCAGTTGCCGGAATTTTTATACTTATCTCCAAAGGGTGAAAGATCCAGGTAGCCAAGGAGGTTTAGACGGTGGTTGATTGTTACAACAACCACGTCACCTTCCTTAGCCATAGCCGCGCCGTCATAGCAGAGCTGTTCTATGGAAGATCCTGCAAAGAATCCGCCTCCATGAAGCCATACCATGACCGGTTTTTTAGCGTTTTTATTAAGCTCTGTTGACCATACGTTGAGGTTCTGGCAATGCTCATCCTGAGGCCAGTATGCATGGGGAACCATGAGCTCTCCGCGGGGTGTATCCTGGTGCATAAGCGGGCAGACCATGCCATATGATGTAGCGTCCTTTATCCCTTCCCAGGGCTCAACCTCTGTAGGCTGACAAAAACGCTCTGCTTCTGCATAATGAACTCCCTTGAAAATATAAGTTCCGTCAAAAAAGTATCCCTGTAGTTTTCCTGCTTTCGTGCTTACGATAGTGGAATCATCCTGTCTAAACTGTTTCATTATTATGTAGCCTCCGTGTAAATCTGTGTTAACCTTGCCGCTTGATACCATATCCTTCATCTGGTCTGAGAGGTGATATGTTCCGTCATCATCAACAACGTAGGTCTCACCCTCAACACCCATTGTTCCAAGCATCATTACCTCAGGTGTGTACCAGTAATCAAGATATCTGCATGCAAGCTCAAGATCCTTTGTTGTTGCCGCGATACCCATCTGCTCCTTTACAAGCTCACTTGTGGGATATCCAATCTCAGGTGTGTCGCCTTCCTTCATTACAGGTGCACATGTTGCAACGATGTTGAAGTTATCATCATCATTATACCCCTTATAACCGTGCCCCAGGACACTCAGGTCAGAAGACTTTTTGACGGCTGGTTTTTAAAAAGCGGAAAGCTCCTCTCCCCTGATTACACCGTAAGAAGTATGAGTATAGTTAAGACTCTGACTGAGATCGGTGTCGGTATCGGACTTTTACCCGAGCCTCTTGTCCACGATAAGCTTGTAAGCGGTGAGCTTGTGCAGCTTAAAACCTCAACGCTTCCTCCAAAGAGATCCATTTGTATCGCGATAAATCCTATACATGATCTCTCACTTACGGCACAATCCTTCATCTCTTTATTTAATGAGACAATTTCTCAGAAGTAGTAAATTATTTTCATATAATCCTGTTTATACCTGCAAATTTTAACTATTTGTTAAATTTCTATAATTTACGTTATTTTTCTGACAAAGTATTGTATAATGTAGTGTATGAGCGTTTAGCTGATGTTTTTTCAGACAATCAGCTATCACAATAGAAAAAGAAAAGGAGTTAAAGAAATGGCAGAAATCAATTTAACACAGTATGGTATTACTGGCACAACTGAGATCGTTCACAATCCTTCTTATGAGCTTCTCTATGAAGAAGAGATGAAGGCTGGTCTTGAAGGTTATGAAAAGGGTCAGGATACTGAGCTTGGCGCTGTTAATGTTATGACAGGTATCTATACAGGACGTTCTCCTAAAGATAAGTACATCGTTATGGACGCTAACTCAAAGGATACTGTTTGGTGGACAACTGACGAGTATAAGAACGACAACCATCCTATGAGCGAGGAGGTTTGGGCAACAGTTAAGGATATCGCTAAGAAAGAGCTTTGCGACAAGAGACTTTTCGTAGTTGATGCTTTCTGCGGTGCTAACAAGGATTCTCGCATGGCAGTTCGTTTCATCGTTGAGGTTGCTTGGCAGGCTCACTTCATCAAGAACATGTTCATCGTTCCTACAGATGAAGAGCTTGCAAACTTCGAGCCTGATTTCGTTGTTTACAACGCATCTAAGGCTAAGGTTGATAACTACAAGGAGCTTGGACTTAACTCTGAGACTTGCGTAGCATTCAACATCACAAGCCGTGAGCAGGTTATCATCAACACATGGTACGGCGGAGAGATGAAGAAGGGTATGTTCTCAATGATGAACTATTACCTTCCTCTTAAGGGTATGGCTTCCATGCACTGCTCTGCTAACACAGATATGGATGGTAAGAACACAGCTATCTTCTTCGGTCTTTCCGGAACAGGTAAGACAACACTTTCAACAGATCCTAAGAGACTCCTCATCGGTGATGACGAGCACGGTTGGGATGACAACGGCGTATTCAACTTCGAAGGTGGTTGCTATGCTAAGGTTATCGGTCTTGATAAGGACGCTGAGCCTGATATCTACAACGCTATCAAGAGAGATGCTCTTCTTGAGAACGTAACAGTTGACGGAAGCGGCAAGATTGATTTCGATGATAAGAGCGTTACAGAGAATACTCGTGTATCTTATCCTATCAGCCACATCGGCAACATTGCTTCAAAGGTTAACAAGATTTCCGCTGGTCCTGATGCTCAGAACGTTATCTTCCTTTCAGCTGATGCGTTTGGAGTACTTCCTCCGGTTTCTATCCTTACACCTGAGCAGACACAGTACTACTTCCTTTCAGGATTCACAGCTAAGCTTGCTGGTACAGAACGTGGTATCACAGAACCCACACCTACATTCTCAGCTTGCTTCGGTCAGGCATTCCTTGAGCTTCATCCTACAAAGTATGGTGAAGAGCTTGTTAAGAAGATGCAGAAGTCTGGTGCTAAGGCTTACCTTGTTAACACAGGTTGGAACGGCACAGGCAAGCGTATCTCCATCAAGGATACACGTGGTATCATCGATGCTATCCTTAACGGTGATGTAAACAAGGCTGAGACAAAGAAGATCCCGATCTTCGATTTCGAGGTTCCTACATCTCTTCCTGGAGTTGATCCTGCAATCCTTGATCCTCGTGATACATACGCTGATGCTTCTGAGTGGGAAGCTAAGGCTAAGGATCTTGCTGAGAGATTCACAAAGAACTTCAAGAAGTATGAAGGCAATGACGCTGGTAAGGCTCTTGTAGCTGCTGGCCCTAAGCTTTGATAGCTTGATCTGGTTCAATAGATATAATAAAGGCGAATGCTTCGTGCATTCGTCTTTTTTTATTTTGTGCTTACTTTACATTTATTTTGCGCTTAACCTACATGAAAAAAGGTGCCATACGGCACCTTTAAACAATTTATAATCAATATCAATCATCTTCTCTTGGTATTTCGATATATCTGGCCTTTACCTTAGCTTTATGAAGCCCTAAGGTCTCCATAAGAGAACAATACTTATCAGCCAGTGTCACAATCCATGCTTCTCTGCAAAGCGGAGGAACAATCGTCAGAGGCCACATATGCTTCTGTATAATGTCCTTTTCCCTGGGTGTTAATACAAAGTCCCTGCTGGCATTTTTAAGCGCTGTACCGGGGTGATAAAAGCCATGAAGCTTAGGATGTATATTACCCTTATCCTTGCCATCTACATGCCAATCATAGAGGAAATAATCATGCAAAAGAGCGCCTCTTACCAGATCACGCTCAACACTCTTCGCATGCAGGAATCTGTTTATTCTAAGAGCTCTCTCTGCAACATTTATACTATGCTCATATACTGACATATCTCCGTGCTGGATAAAGCCATTGGATTTTATAAATAAATGAGAAGAAAGAATCTCCTGTCCATGTTTCTTAAGTGCTTCTCTGATCTTACTCTTTCTCTCTAATTTCTCTTGCTTAGTCATTAAAATGGTACCACCTTTAAAAGTAAGTCTAGAGTTTATTTTAAAAGCATATTTTACAATAATCAATAAACAATTAATTAAATCACTATCTTCTTGAAATAAAATATCATTTATAAGTAATTTGGAAGAAAAGGAATATCAAAAAGATTAATAAAAAAAGATGCCTAGACTCGGAATCGAACCAAGGACACGAGGATTTTCAGTCCTCTGCTCTACCAACTGAGCTATCTAGGCATACTTGAGTAGCGGGGACAGGATTTGAACCTATGACCTTCGGGTTATGAGCCCGACGAGCTTCCAGACTGCTCCACCCCGCGTTATTTAGTTGAATGGATGGCGGTGGATTCGAACCACCGAAGCAATTTGCAGCAGATTTACAGTCTGTCCCCTTTGGCCACTCGGGAAGCCATCCATATAAA
>NZ_KE384133.1:151621-282303 GCF_000424125.1 Butyrivibrio sp. FC2001 | reverse complement strand
TCAGCGGGAAATCTTATTAAAGAGTTAAATGTTAAGCTTGTTGGTTACTATCAATACTATGGTGTTACCTTTAACAGCTATAAGCTTAGTGCGTTCCTGCATCGGGTTCAGCAGTATCTACATAAGGTCTTAAACCGCAGAGGATGTGGCCGTACCTATGCATGGGATGGATTTGCGGATATGTTAAAGGTATATCCTCTTGCGAAACCTAAGATTTACTATGCGCTTTACTGATATATGTGAATGTTATTGTGGGGAGCCGTGTGCGGGAAAGCCGCACGCACGGATCTGAGAGGGGCTAGGGGTGCGAGTCCCTAGTCTACTTACCTAATTTACTAAGGAGATTATATGATAACAGTAAATCTGTACTATAAAGGAATTAATGGAAATGCACGTGCGTTTGCGGATGAAATGGAATCATCAGGTATCGCTGATGCTATTCGGGCAGAAGAAGGAAATCTGCGGTATGAATACTTTCAACCACTCAATGACCCCGAGATTGTATTGCTCATTGATTCGTGGTCAGATCAGGAGGCTATAGATGCACATCATGCATCGCCAATGATGAAGCGACTTGCCGAGCTTCGCGACAAGTATGATCTTCACATGACAGTGGAACGATTTGTTAGTGAAGAATATGAATCGGAAGAGAAGTACTTAAGGAAATAATAATTACAGTTTTATTGACGATTGAGATGAAGAAAATGATTATTAGAAGATATATGGAAAATGACTTGACAGAGATCATTAGGATATGGAATGAAGTTGTGGAAGAAGGAATCGCCTTTCCGCAGGAAGAATTATTGAATTCAGAAAGCGGGGCAGAGTTTTTTGCGGCGCAGAGTTATACAGCGGTTGCGGAGGAGAACGGTAAGGTATATGGCTTATATATTCTTCATCCAAACAATGTAGGACGCTGTGGTCATATATGTAATGCGAGCTATGCAGTCTCATCAGATGTCCGGGGCAAACATATTGGAGAGCAATTAGTTTTGGATTGTCTGAATAAAGGTAAAGAACTCGGATTTCGAGTGCTTCAGTTTAATGCTGTTGTTGAGAGCAACACTTATGCGAGACATTTGTATGAGCGAATGGGATTTAAGCAACTTGGTACTATTCCCGGGGGGGTTCGTATGAAGGATGGGCACTATGAGAACATATGTCCTTATTACCATGAGTTGTAAATTGTCTCGGAAGTTAAAGCGGAAAAGCCACTGCATCTTTGTACAGCTTCTGAAGTGTTTGTATAAATGCAGCAAGACTCTCGCGACTATCCGTTTTGTGGGTGCAGAGAACACAGTGAAAGCATTCCCTGCATTCATAAGGAATCCATGCAAACTGTTCGCTGTGGTCGTTTAAGAATCCGGGAGCAAGGCAGATGCCTTTGCCGGATGCAACATTCACAAGAGTAGAGTCGTGATCGGGACTGTTAAAATATTCGATCTTACCGGAGGAGATGAGCTTTTGCTGGACACTACGTAAAGCGTTCGGAGAGCCGCCACCTACCATGAGGGTGCGTCCGTAGATATCTTCATCTGTGATGATGTTCTTTTTAGCCAGAGGATCGTTTTTATCGACAATAAGATAGATTCCGGAGTCAAAAAGCTTGTGGACGTTGATCCCCGGGATATGTTTCGTCTGTTCTATGAGAGCAAAGAGGACATCTGACTCATCCTTTAGAAAACTTTCCACACCATTATCGTACTGAAATAGAGGAGTAACCTGAACACCGGGTTGCTCCTTTTCAAATGTGCGGATCGCCTCAGGCAGGAAGTATATAGCCTGTCTGACCATCATGGAAACCGTTATGTTGTCAGTATACCTGGCGCTGAAATTCTGTCCCTGTTCTATAGCTCTCTTCATATCCTCTCGCATACCGGAAAGGTACGTTACGAACTGCTGCCCGGCAGGAGTCAGTGCGGCTCCCTTGCCGTTTCTTTCAAATATCTTAAAGCCAACCTCATCTTCCAGCAGTTTTACCTGATAGGAAAAGGTGGGCTGGCTCACAAATGCGTTCTCTGCGGCGCGGCTGAAATTAAGAGTTCTTGCTAGTTCTATACAATAATCGATCTGTTTGGTAGTCATCGAAAATCCCCTTGATGATCAGCTATTTAAAATTTAAATCAATTATAGGATGTTTGAATTGGATATTTCAAGTTTTTCATGTGATAATTTAATCAGCAAAGCAAAAGATACAGGAATGATCAAACAGATAATGGAGGATAATACGATGGCTAAAACATTGATCGCTTTCTTTTCAAGAGCAGATGAGAACTATTTTGGCGGAGCATTGAGATACGTAAAGGTTGGAAATACCGAGATCGTAGCAGAAATCATGAAGGAACTGACAGGTGCGGATACCTTTAAGATTGAGATGAAGGATTCTTATTCATCGGTCTACATGACCTGCATTGATGAAGCGAAGAAGGACAAGCAGAATAATGCAAGACCAGAGCTTACCGGATACTTAGACAGTATCGATGAGTATGACACAATCGTTCTTGGTTACCCGAACTACTGGGGGACTTTCCCGATGGCAGTCGCAACTTTCCTGGAAAGATATGATTTCACAGGAAAGACCATCCTTCCACTTTGCACCAATGAAGGAAGCGGAATGGGATCCAGCGAGAGCGATATAAAGAAGTCTGCCAAAGGAGCAACAGTAAAGAACGGCCTTGCGATCACGGGCTCTAAGGCAGCTGATTCCAAGGATGCGGTAAAGAAATGGTTTGCAGCAAACGGATTGATCTGACCCCGGGGACGGAGTCAAAGGGGTCATTTTTAGAGATATCGGAGGACTAAAGATGGATTACGAAAAGGGATGTGTTTTTGATCTGATGGAACAGGGCGGACCTACTGATGTGAGAGAGCCTTACTTCAAGGATGCAGTCGACGAGATGATGAGGGCGAGGGTACTTTGCGCCAAGGCAAATGCAAAGATGCCGGATGATCCTGCTTATGTGAAAGATCTGGAAGAACTCTTCGGGAGAAAACTTGATGATGTGAGGATTCTGACACCTTTCATCTGTGATTTCGGGAACAGGGTGAAATTTGGTAAGGGCGTTTTCATAAATCATTCAGCGATACTGTCAGCATCCGGCGGTATTGAATTTGAAGATGGATCCATGGCAGCCCCCGGGCTTCGGATCGCAACCATCAATCATGATATGAATGAACGTCATGCGATCTATACCTATGGAAAAGTAACAGTTAAAAAGAATGCCTGGATCGGGATGAACGTGACGATCTGCCCGGGCGTGACCATCGGAGAATATGCAGTTGTAGCTGCAGGTGCTGTAGTTACCAAGGATGTACCTGACTATGCCGTAGTCGGTGGCGTACCTGCCAAAGTGATCAGAATGCAGGATCCGTCTGAACAGAGGGAATGAGCCGATGAATGATGAGGAACATATCCAGGAATTATACAGGCTTTATTGGAAATATATGATAGATAAGGATGTAAATGGACTTCATGAGATCCAGTCAGAAGACTATTTCCTTTGCCATATGACGGGTGTAAAGCAAACGAGAGCAGAATTTGAAAAAGGACTTTTAAACGGCACCTTCAACTACTATTCGGCAGACCATGACAGCATTGAGGTCATGATAGATGGAGATACAGCAAGGATGATCGGATGCAGCACAGTGATCGCAGAGGTTTATGGCGGAGGAAAGGGAAGTTGGAGACTGCAGGGAGATTTTACCTTAAGAAAAGAAAATGGAACATGGAAATTGACGAGTTCAAAGGCGTCAACCTATTAATGAATGGAGGATTGTGCAATGGAACATGTAACACTTAATAACAAACTGGAATGTCCTGTAGTAGGGATCGGAACATTTATGCTTTCGCCTGCAGATGCGGAAAACAGTGTCAGAGAAGCACTTAAGATGGGATATCGTCTCATTGATACAGCAAACGCATATGTAAATGAGCGGGCAGTAGGAAGAGGTATGAAGGACAGCGGAGTAAAGAGGGAAGAAATCCTTCTGTCCACAAAGCTCTGGCCCAGTGAATATGAGAATCCGAATGCTGTGGATGAGACTTTGGAGCGCCTTGGTGTTGACTACGTGGACCTTCTTTATATCCACCAGCCTGCCGGCAACTGGCTCGCAGGATACAGACTGCTTGAGAAGGCTTATAAGGAAGGCAAGGCAAAGAGCATCGGTATCTCTAACTTTGAAGGAAAGTATATCGAAGAACTTGAGACGAAGTGGGAGATCGCACCGCAATTTATCCAGGTGGAGGCGCATCCTTATTTTACCCAGAAGGAACTGCGAAAGACTCTTGATAAGTATGGAATCAAGCTTATGAGCTGGTATCCGTTAGGACACGGCGATAAGAGCCTGATAAATGAGCCGGTTTTTACCGAACTTGGAAAGAAGTACGGAAAAACTCCTGCGCAGATCATTCTTCGCTGGCATACACAGATGGGATTTGTGGTGATCCCCGGCAGTAAAACGAAAGATCATATCAAGGATAATCTCAACATTCTCGATTTTAAGCTGACGGATGAAGAGATGGCTAAGATTGCGGAGCTTGATAAGAATGAGAGATATTATCACAGGACAGATGAGCAGCTTAAACAGTTCGCAGGCTGGAGACCTGATTTTGAAAAGGGCTGAAGTGAAGATCAGTGAAGACGAGAATGTTAAGGGATATCGAGGTATCGGAAGTGGGAATGGGCTGCATGGCATTTTCCCATGGATACGGAAGGATCCCGGAAGAAAAATACAGTATAGAGGCAATCAGAAATGCCTATGAGAATGGATGTACCTTCTTCGACACAGCTGAAGTGTACAGCCCGAACCTTTCAGGGATTGGTCATAACGAATTGATCGTAGGCAAGGCATTAAAGGGATTTCGCGAAGAAGTGGTCCTCGCTACAAAGCTGATGCTTCACGGCCTTGGGTTCGGGGGCGTCTATAAAACAATACGTTCTCATCTTGCAGCTATCCAGAACATCTACTCTATGTAGGATGGCCAAAGGGATGGGCGGTATTTCGTCTTGCAAAGGAAGTGTGGAATGAAACGACGGAGGCTGACGCAAGATGAAGAGAAAGATATCAGCACTTGCAGCGGTTTTATTAGCTATTGGTCTTACGGCATGTGGGAATAACGAGGGTCAGGCGACGAATGATACAACTCAGACTATACAGGCTGAGAGTTCTAAGGAAATTGAAGCTGTAGACAATACTGAAGAGGAAGCACAGCAGGTCGAGACAAGCGAAGCCGTTTCAAACACAAATGATGAAATTGTGGAAGATACTTCTACTGAGAATACAGACGGCTCTGAGGAAAACAGTGGTGTTCTTGTAGTATATTTCTCAGCAACCGGAACCACAAAGGGTGTTGCGGAAAAGATTGCAGGTATCACAGGTGCAGATACATATGAGATCAAGGCGGCACAGGAGTACACGGATGCAGATCTTAACTGGAACGATTCGAATAGCCGCTCAACCAAGGAACAGAATGATTCATCCGTAAGACCTGAGATTGGAAGTGATGCAATCTCTCTTGACGGCTATACAACAATTTATATTGGGTATCCAATCTGGTGGGGAGAAGAACCTCGCATCATGGATACATTTGTGGAGAGCTACAGCTTTGATGGCATTACGATGATCCCCTTCTGTACTTCAAGCAGCAGTGGAATAGGAAGAAGTGGTCAGAATCTTGCAGATAATGCAGGAAGTGGTACATGGATTGATGGAAAGCGTTTTGGCGCAGGAGCATCTGAGGATGAAATCAGATCCTGGATAGAGGGTTTACAGTAAAGAAAGAGTGAAGGGCGGCTGCATGCAGGGAAAACAAAATATGATGATCAAAAGAATAGTGGATGTCTGTATGACCGTCCTCTTATTATGTCTGATGGCATATCAGATAACAGGTGAAGTATTGCATGAATGGATCGGAATGGGCATGACTGCACTCGTCATTATCCATCAGATACTTAACCGGAAATGGTACGGTGCGATTTTTAAAGGAAACTACAATCCATACCGGATAGTAACGACTGTAGTGAACATAGCACTTCTTCTATCCTTCGCACTTACATCTTTCTGTGGTATGTCAATGAGTGGACATGCGGTGCCTTTCCTCTATGGTATGACAAAGGTTTCTTTTGCCAGAAGGATGCATCTGTCCATGTCTCACTGGGCATTTGTTCTCATGGGTTTGCATCTGGGGATGCATATTCCTGTGATGTTTGCGAGGCTTAAGCTTACAGACAGACTGAAGACGGTGATATCAGGCGGCACGAACAAAGAGGATTTTGGCGGAGCAGGATGGAGCAGCTTTGATACAGAGGTAATGACTGCTTCTTCGGAAGAGGAAGATGTGACCGATTCAAGAACTGATAATGCTATGGCCTTCTTGCAAATTACTTGAAAGTCTTTTTTATCTGCTCCAGAAATTTTTCCGCAATAGGAGTAAAGGTCTGATACTTGTTCCATATCAGATACAGCTCTGATTTAAGTTCAGGTGAAAGCGGTCTGAATACCATGTCAGTTCCTTCAGTATTTATCAGATTTTTAAATGTAAGAAGTATTCCAAGGTTTTCTCTTGCAAATACAGAGCCGTTATAAGAAAGTCTAAAGGAACCCTCAAGCTTTAATTCAGGATATCTGTCTTTGGCCCATGCTTTGATTTCATTGTTCCAACTTTGCTCTGAGACAAACAGAGGCTGTCCTGTCAGGTCAGAGACCCGGATGGACTTTTTCCTGGCGAGGGGATGAGATGAAGGCATGATTGCTCCCCACACATCAGCTTCAGGAAATTTTACATATTCGTATTTATTGCTGTCAGGTGTTTCACATAGTACAGCAAAGTCTAAAATACCCTTATCAAGCTTTTCAGTAACCTGCTCAGTATCTCCGCTGGTTATATGATAAGTGAAATTAGGGTATTTTTCTTTTAGCTTATAAATCTCTCTGGCGAGGTATCTGATCTGAAAGCTTTCTGCCAATCCAAAATATATATCTCCACCTGTTATATCATCCAGGGAGTTAAATTCCTGTTCGATCTTATCTGACATGGCCACAAGATCCTGAGCACGGTCACGCAAAAGCATCCCCTCATCAGTAAGTGAAATACTGAAGCTATGCCTGACAAATAACTTTTTTCCAAGTTCTTCCTCTAATGCTTTTAATGTCTTTGAAAGAGTAGGCTGCGATACATGAAGCAGCTCAGCAGCCTTTGACATATTTTCTTCCCTTGCAACTGCAAGAAAGTATCTGAGATTTTTTATTTCCATGAAAACCTCCCTAAAGCTGACAATTTATGTGTTATTCCAAAAGTGAATATCATGATATTTATTTTATTCATTAGCGAAAACCTGGTCAAGGATTTACTATGAAATCAGAAGGAGCAAAAAAGATGGATACAGAAAAGATTCTTGAAAGCCTTTCAGACATGGGCTGCAATGAGAAAGAAATAAACTTTATGAAAAAGATGTATGAAGAAGGGGATACAGATACACTTCTTCGAGATCTCAGGAAATGCCGATGTCACCTCATGGATGAACTTCATGAGAGCCAGAAAAAAGTAGACAACATGGATTTTTTGATAAGACAGATTCAAAAAGAGAAATGATTAAAACGGAGGAATGTAAAATGATCAGAAAAGAAGAATTAAACCTTGTAACAGAGTGGGATAAGACCTTTAAGAAAAGTGATAAGGTTGACCACAGCAAAGTCACATTTGTAAACAGATATGGAATCACCCTTGCGGCAGATATGTATGTGCCAAAGAATGCAGAAGGTAAACTTTCTGCAATTGCTGTATGCGGACCTTTTGGTGCAGTAAAAGAGCAGTGCTCAGGACTCTATGCACAGACAATGGCAGAAAGAGGCTTTTTGACCATAGCATTTGACCCGTCATTCACAGGAGAGTCCGGAGGAAATGTGAGATACATGGCATCTCCGGATATCAACACAGAAGATTTCATGGCGGCAGTTGATTTTCTATCACTAAATGAAATGGTAGATCCTGACAGGATCGGAATCATCGGTATCTGTGGCTGGGGAGGAATGGCTGTAAACACAGCAGCTCTTGATACAAGAATTAAAGCTACGGTAGCTATGACAATGTATGACATGACAAGGGTAAATGCCAAGGGATATTTTGATTCCGAGGACAGTGAAGAAGCAAGATATCAGAAGAAAGCAGCTATGTGTGCTCAGAGACTTGAGGACATTAAGACTGGCGAATATAAGCTTGGAGGCGGAGTTGTGGATCCACTTCCGGAGGATGCACCTTTCTTTGTAAAAGACTACTATGACTACTACAAGACTGACAGAGGTTATCACAAGAGAAGCCTTAATTCCAACGGTGGATGGAATGTTATTGGCTGTGAGTCTTTTGTTAATCAGCCAATCCTTAAGTACTCTAATGAGATAAGGAGCGCTGTTTTACTTGTTCATGGAGAAAAGGCGCACTCTTGCTATTTTTCAAAGGATGCTTATGCAGATATGGTCAAAGACAGCAAGTATGCAGATAACAAGGAACTTATGATAATTCCTGATGCTGTACATACAGATTTATATGATGGCGGTGATAAGGATTATATTCCTTTTAAAAAGTTGGAGAGCTTCTTTAAGGAGAATCTGAAGTAATGATAACGGTTGAAGAAATACTGGAATATCTTAATTCGAACAGAATAGAGGATATGACAGAGGAAATGCATGAATGTTGAATCGATAGAAAAGAAATAGAGGATGGGATGATATGAGTAAAGTGTTAGTGATTTCTACAAGTCTTCGTGCAAAGAGTAATTCCGACATACTTACGGAAAAGCTTATAGAGGGAGCAAAAGCTTCAGGTCATGATGTGGAACATATAAGCCTGAAAGGGAAAAATATCAGTTTCTGTATAGGTTGTCTTGCCTGTCAGAATACCCAGCAATGTGTCATTAAGGATGATGCTGCTGAGATTGCAGAAAAAGTAAAGAATGCAGATACCCTTGTATTTGCAACTCCAATTTATTACTACGAGATGAGCGGTCAGATGAAGACTCTTTTGGACAGACTCAATCCACTGTATCCTTCAGACTATAAGTTCAGGAATGTATATATGCTCTCTGTTGCGGCTGAGGATGAAGAGTTTGTGCCTAAAAAAGCTGAAAGCGGACTTCAGGGATGGGTTGACTGTTTTGGAAAGGCTCGGTTTTCAGGCTCCTTATTCTGCGGTGGCATAGGTGATATGGGTGAGGCTTCCGGGAAAACAGAAGAGTTAAACGAAGCCTTCGAATTTGGTAAAGCTCTAAAATAAAGGAAGTCTGCGATGAATACGAAAATGATTTTTCTGGCATTCTGTATGACCATAATGTTTTGCATGAGCGCCTGTGCAGGGACAACCAAAAACACAAGCTCAGATCTGGGTGCCGTAACTGAAATATCAGCATCAGAATATAATGAAACGGAAAGTCCAGAAGAGAATGTTATGTCGGAGGGAACAGCTATGTATCAGCTTGCCGTAGAAAATAAAGCAGCAGAGGATGAAGTTATTGGAGATAGTACTATGACAATGAAAATCGGCGATACAAAAGTTAATGTGGATTGGGAAGACAATCAGGCTGTAGAGGCACTGAGGAATATGGCTGAAGACGGTGATGTTACAATTCAGATGTCAATGTATGGCGGTTTTGAACAGGTGGGCTCAATTGGACAGAGTCTGCCGAGAGATGATAAGCAGACAACAACGAGTTCAGGCGACGTTGTACTATACTCCGGAAATCAGATGGTAGTGTTCTATGGTTCTAATAGCTGGTCATATACAAGACTTGGACATATATCTGATAAGAATACGGAAGATATGACTGATCTTCTTTCCAATGGAGATGTTACTATAACCATTAGCATTGAATAAAACGGGCTTTTTTGAAAATGTCCATAAAATGTCCGCATAATGCAGCTTTTCCAAATAATAATAGGAGTATGGTTGAAATTGTCATGCTCCTTTTTTAGATTTCAATATTTCTTCAAGGATACTTTGGTACAATAGGAATATATTTAATCACAGAGGTATTCCATGAAAATATTGCTTGTTGAAGATGAAAAGAGAATGTCCGAGGCATTATGCGAAATCCTCAGGCAGGAAAAATATGATACAGATGCGTTTACAGATGGAATAAGTGGACTTGATGCTGCAAGAAGCGGCATATATGATCTGCTTATTCTTGATGTTATGCTCCCCGGAATAAATGGATTTGACATAGCCAGAACTGTGAGAAGAGAGGGAATACAGGCTCCCATCTTAATGCTCACTGCGAGAGCAGATACTGATGATAAGGTGAGTGGCCTGGATAGCGGAGCAGATGATTACCTTACAAAGCCCTTTGAGACAAAAGAGCTCCTGGCAAGGGTAAGAGCCTTGCTTCGCAGGAATAACATGCAGAAGACAGATGATACCGGAAATCTCGTATCGGGAGACCTTAAACTGGATAGAAACAGGTCAATGCTTATAAATACTGAAAATGGCATGGATGTACGTCTGTCAGAAAAAGAGCTGCATATCTTGGAGATCTTCCTTGCAAATGAAGGAACTATTATCGGAAAGGAGCAGCTTGCTGTTAAGATATGGGGATTTGACAATGAAGCTGAGTATAACAATGTGGAGGTCTATATCTCTTTTACCAGAAAAAAGCTTCAATTCCTGGCTTCAATGATGGAGATAAAGGCGGTGCGCGGTCTTGGATATGAACTGCGAAAGAAGGAGTAGGAATGGCAAAAAAGCTTGGAAACAGACTTTTTAAAGCTTCACAAAATAAGATCACAGCTACGATAATGGGGCTCCTTACACTGATCCTTTTAGGAACCCTGCTGACTATTTCACTTACTACTTACAGCGCAGTATACAGGAATAATCAAAGGATCCTTGAAGTCTTTCTTGATGACTACATCAATGGAAATGGCCCAAAATTAGCGCCGAAAGATGCCATGGGAACTCCTGAAGATAGAATTGCCACAGAGGCTGCGGTTATGTATCTTGTGGAGTTTTCTTCTGATGGAAGTGCTGTTGGAATAATGAATGATGTTAAGCCCGTAATGAGCGATGAAGCACTCAAAAATCTTGCAACGCAGCTAATGACAGGTGGGAAAAGACGCGGAATAAGCGGTAGGATGATATATCGCATCGCTTCAGATGAATCATCAGGGAGAAGCTATGTGGCAATGATGGATAATACCCTGATAGACAGCAGTATGAAAACGCTCATAATGAATACAGTTGTATTTGGCGCTGTTGCCCTGATAATACTGTTCTTTGTTTCCTTGAAGGCGTCTAAGGAGATAATGAAACCTGTCGAAGATACATATCAGAAACAGAAACAGTTTATCTCAGATGCGGGACATGAGCTTAAAACTCCCATATCAACAGTCGGTGCCAATGCCGAGATTTTGCAGCGCGAGATTGGGAACAACAGGTGGCTTGACAATATTCTTTATGAGAACAGACGCATGAAAGAGCTCGTGACAGGACTTCTGGATCTTTCAAGGACAGAGAACATGGAAGCAGTACATACAGATGTTGATCTTTCCAGAATTGTTACAGGCGGGATATTGCCTTTTGACTCGGTTGCATTTGAGAGAGGCCTGCTTCTGGAGAGCGAAATTGAGCAAGATATCCATGTAGAAGGGGATCCAAACCAGTTGGGACAGTTGGTAGCTACACTTTTGGACAATGCTGTTTCTCATGCGGAAAAAACTCAAAATGCAAATGAAAGTGCTGGTAAGATTTTAGTCACTCTCAATGCAGAGGATAAATGTGCCGTGCTTAAGGTATCCAATCCGGGAAAAGAGATTCCTGCAGAGGAAAGAAAACGGATATTTGAACGCTTTTACAGAACAGATTCATCCCGGGAACTTAATGGACACTATGGCCTGGGGCTTGCAATAGCAAAGGCTGTTGTGACAGCCCATGACGGTGAAATCAGTGTGGAATGTGATAAGGGAATTACAACATTTATAGTCAGGATTCCAATTCTGAAATGAGCAGGTTATAAATTCTTTAAAAAAACCTTCAAGCTTTCTTCAAGTTTCATTTTATATCATATGTCTGTCAGATAACTAAACCAGATTGATCGGAGGCATATATAAATGAAAATAAAGAAGATACTTGCATTATTAACAATTGCTGCGCTGACAGCATCGCTTATCGGATGCGGTGGTACTGATTCGGAAAGCGTAGCAACTCAGGATACAACTTCTGAGGTATCTACAGAGCATGAGACTGAAACTGAGGCAGCTGCCCAGGTCGAAGATACTGATTCAAAGAGTACAGCAACATCGTCGCTGGAGGCAACTTCTGCAGAGGAAAGGGCATCCATAGAGGAAGCGCTTAACCTCGCAAATAACGATGAAGTAACCTGGTCCTATGACAAAGATGCGGATGCCTGGGTAATGAGCATTGTAACAGCAGTTGCCAATGCGGAAATTGAAGACGAAGAAGGTGTTTCTGTTTGTGTACCGGGAGCATATATAAAGGGAATTGATACAGATGGTGATGGAGTGGAAGATATCACTTCTGGCAACTATACAGAAGATGTTCACGGACAGCTTGTGATCGATTACGAAGCAGAAGTAACAAGCTCGAACGGGCAGATATATACAGCGTCCACCGCTCCTGTAATTCTGAATACCGGAGCTGCAGGTTACAGCTCTTCCTCTAACACAAAGGCTTCAACATCTTATGCCTCTGAAGGCTATATCAATGTTTCCTGCGGAAACAGAGGAAAAAATGACACTGCTACAGATGAGAATGGAAACGAGTACTATACAGGAGATGCACCGTCTTGTCTGGTGGATCAGAAGGCAGCATCACGATTTGTAAGATACAATATATTATTGGGCAATCTTCCTGGAAGTACAGAATACTGGGTTTCTACCGGTGGAAGTGGCGGCGGAGCACATGCAACCATGTTTGCAGCAACATCAAACAGTTCTGATTTTTATGATTATCAGATAGCGGTTGGGGCTGTTGGTGTTTACGTCAATGAAGATGGCACTTATGACACAACAGTTACCATTGATGGCGTGACCTATGATCTTTCTGATGGAGCATGGGGGGCTGTTGCATATTCACCTATCACTTCTTTGTATGAAGCGGATATGGCCATGGCTTTTGAGTACTACATGGATTCTGATTATGATTTCAATACTTCATTCCAACAGCAGATGGCAAAGTACCTTTCAGAAGAGTACATGAATTACATCAATGATCAGAATCCTTCGGTTAAAGAAGCTGATGTGGAGCTCGATATTAATGGTGATGGAGATACAGATGATACTATAGAGCTCTCTATTGAATATGACGAAACGAAGTATGCTGACACCAACGGCTATGGTGGAACATATGTTGATTTCTACCTTGCAGAATTTGTTTCAAATCTGCAGTGGTACCTTGATAACCTGGATTATGCAGATGGTTGGACCTGGTTCGGTGAAGATGGCAATGCACTTTCTGACGAAGAAGTTGCAGCTATGACATCTGAAGACAAAGCGGCTGCTTTTATAGAAGGCAGATATGCTAAGAGCAGTTCATCATCAGGCGGAATGGGCGGCCCTGGTGGTGGAATGCCCGGAGGCCATGACGGAATGAAAGGCGGGCCTGACGGTGATATGACCGGAGGACCAGGTGGTGACATGACAGGAACACCTCCTGATATGGCTGGAAATAACGAGACTTCAGAAAAAACTGAAGGAGAGGACAGGAGCTTTGCAAATGCTGATGTTGCGGCAAACTCAGCAGGAGACACCATGGATGTAGGAACTCCTGATGCAGGTACAACCCAGTCAGCAGGAAGCAAAACAGATTCATCAAATTACTCAACATATGAAGAAATGCTTGCTGCTTACCAGAGTGATGTTGCAGAAGTATACGAAGGCGATAAATATGGAAATGTGATTGTTGATCTTTATAATCCGCTTAATTACATAGGCGACGAAGGCGGAACAGATCCTACATGGATAAGGATGGTCTGCGGAGCATCAGAAGGTGATATTTCAATGTTCAACTCACTTAACCTTCAGATTGCATTCCTTTCTTCAGGAGTTGATGCTGATATCGAATGGCAGTGGGATGGCGGACATGTACCGTCAGAGATTCTTGGAAATTCTCTTGCTCTTACTGTAGATGCCATGTATGGCGAGTATGTAGACGGAGCAGTTAAGATTACCCAGGCTGCAGCAGAGTCTCAAACTGAAAATGGAGATGCTACAGAGGCAACCGGAGCAGATATTAGCAGCTGGGTAAATTACGATGATACATCTGCCGTGTCATTCACAGTCGCAGATGCGGTAAGTTACAGAACAGCCGGGGCCAGCAAGTCTACTCCAGGATTTGATGTAATCGATTATGGCCAGGAAGACTATGTGTTTGGTGATTCTGAGACTGATGCCAGACATTGGAGCAAATGGGTATTAAAGGTTCTTGAAGAACATCAGGAGGAGCTTGAAGAGTTGTTTAATAGTGGTAAGTAAAAAAAATAAGACAGAGTTCAGTATGGGCATTCTCAAACACATGGGAATGCCCTTTTTAATGATATAGCTTCCTGTAACATTTAAAGTGTGGATAGAAGTGTGAATTTATAGAAAAAGAAAGATACCTCAGATAAACTGTAATTGCTGACCCTAGCATAGTTGGCAATAAACAGAAAATGAGAGGTACTGAGATAGCTTTTTGCTGTATCTCTACTGGAGTATTTATGTTCCCAAATCAGAGAGCTGCTGAGATTGCTGTAGAGACAGTTAAAAACTGGCTTGATGAGACAGGCAGCGAGATGAAGATTGTTTTCAATGTATTTAAGGACCTTGATTTTGAAATATATGAAAAACTGCTAAATGGTTAAGCTGTAAGGAGTGTTTTATAATGACAACGACTAAGATCAGATCGTTTCAGCCAAATGGATATCAGGAAACAATAAAAAAAGGTTTAAGTGCCATACATAGCTTTAACAGCGGTATGTCCCTTGGGAAAGATGATGATACAGAGCAGCTTGACAGATTAAAAGAAGAAATAAAGACAGCTGATGCTATTGTTATTGGAGCCGGGGCAGGACTTTCTACTTCCGCAGGGTTTACGTACAGTGGAGACCGGTTTAAAAAGTGGTTTTCTGATTTTGAAGAAAAATATGGTTTTCAGGACATGTATTCAGGCGGGTTTTACCCATACAAAACCAAGGAAGAGTTCTGGGCATATTGGTCAAGGTATATCTACATCAACAGATACCTTGATGCACCTAAAGATACTTATACAAAACTTTATAACCTTGTTAAGGATAAAGATTACTTTGTGATTACTACAAATGTGGATCATTGCTTTCAGAAAGCAGGCTTTGATAAGAAAAGATTATTTTACACTCAGGGAGATTATGGTTTGTTTCAAAGTTTGAATCCGGCAATTAGGGAAAACTTTGATAATGAAGACTGGGTGATGAATGCCATGAAATCTCAGGGATTTGTTAAGGATGGGGATGGAATTTTTGCAATATATCCTGTTAAAAGAATCAGCCATATTGGAAGTACAGCGATACAGGGGATATGGGCTAAGAACATTGTTGATGTGATGGTTGAGATATCTGAAAAAGCCGACATGGAAGAAGTCGCTCACATTTTAGAGCAGAATGGATTTATCAGAATGTCCGATGAAAAAAGACGGATTTCATTAAATAAGGGATATACAAAAGAGGGCTTTGCGGATAAGGTTTATCACATTCATCTTAGATACACAGGAGATAATGACGAGCTTTATTTCCGAGACTATCTGAATGAGCATCCTCATATTGCAGAGGAATATGAAGCATTGAAGCTTGAATTATGGAAGAGATATGAGCATAACAGAGATGCCTATACCAATGCTAAAACTGAGTTCATCCGCAAGTGGACAGCAGAAGCCCGCATGAAATATGTCGACAGATACTTATAAATTCAGAATTTGTCGAGATGATCGTTAGAACATAATATTTGAAGTTATGATATGTGTGCTTGACAAAAATACTCCTATATCGTAGTATAAAACTACGATATAGGAGTATTAAATTATGAAGACAAATGGTGGATTTCTTGTTACAAAAATAAAACAGCTGGGTGATCGTATATTTGAAAGGATACTGGCAGAAAAAAACATTGATGCATTTAACGGAGCTCAGGGAAGGATTCTTTATGTCTTATGGCAGGAAGATGGTGTTCCTATTAAAATTATTTCCGAGAAAAGCGGACTTGCAATTACTTCACTTACGACCATGCTTGAGCGGATGGAAAAAAACGGACTGATAAGCCGCAAAACTGATGAAGCTGATAAGAGAAAAACTCTTCTGTTCCTCACAGATAAAGCCAAAGAACTTAAAGAAGCTTATGACTCCGTATCCAATGAGATGGGGAATATTTATTATCGTGATTTTACGGATAAAGAGATTCTTCAGTTTGAAGAGTATCTTAACCGCATCAGGGTAAACCTTGAGGAATGGAGTGACAAATGAGTATTTGTATTAAAGATCAGATTCAGAACATGAATCTTGTTATAGGGTGCACTGTTGGATGTCCGTACTGCTATGCCAGAAACAATACGAGGCGTTATCACATCATAGATGATTTTGAAAAGCCACAGTTTTTTCAAGGAAAGCTTCGTATGATGGAAAAGAAAAAGCCGCAGAATTTTCTGCTGACCGGCATGAGCGATCTCTCGGGCTGGCATGAGGAATGGAGAGAGGAAGTTTTTAAAAAGATAGCAGAGAATCCTCAGCACCAGTTTCTTTTTCTTACCAAACGACCGGATCTTTTGTCTTTTGAAACAGATCTTGATAATGCATGGTTTGGTGTTACAGTTACGAGAAAGTCTGAGTTATGGCGTATTGATGCACTGCGGAGCAATGTGAAGGCAAAAAAATATCATGTTACCTTTGAGCCTTTGTTCGATGATCCGGGTAAGGTTGATCTTACAGGCATTGACTGGATTGTGGTGGGAACCATGACAGGTGCAAAGAGCAGGACTGTTAAAACAGATCCCGGGTGGGTTTATTCATTGACAGAACAGGCTCATGAACTGAACATTCCTGTATTCTGGAAAGAAGATCTTGTTCCGATTATGGGAGAAGAAATGATACAGGAAATGCCGGATGCTTTTAACAAAGTGTTGGAGGAACAGAGGATATGGAACAACCAGAAATCAAAGTAAATCATATAGAAACAAAAAGTGTAATGACAAAATCGAATACTCCTATTGGAGGATATTCGGTGAATCCCTATGTGGGGTGTCCCCATGCCTGTAAATACTGCTACGCATCTTTTATGAAACGCTTTACAGGGCATACGGAGGAATGGGGAACTTTCATGGATGTGAAAGACTGGCCTGAAATAAAGAATCCAAAGAAGTATGCTGGCCAGAAGGTGATCATTGGAACAGTTACGGATGGTTATAATCCGCTAGAGGAAACATATAAAAATACAAGAAGACTTCTGGAAGAACTAAAGGACAGTGGTGCGGACATACTTATCTGCACAAAGTCAGACCTTGTACTAAGAGATCTGGATCTGCTAAAAGAGATCAATGAAAATAGCAGACTTACAGTTTCATGGTCAATCAATACTCTCGATGAAGAGTTTAAAGATGATATGGATGCGGCAGTAAGCATAGAAAGAAGGCTTGCTGCAATGAAAGAGGTATATGCGGCAGGCATTCGTACAATTTGCTTCATTTCACCCGTGTTCCCGGGGATTACGGATATAGAAGCAATCATAGACAGGACAAAAGATCAGTGTGACCTTGTATGGCTTGAGAATCTGAATCTTCGCGGAGGTTTTAAGGCAGATATCATGAAATACATTTCTGATAAACATCCGGATCTGGTGCCGCTGTATGACGAAATTTATAACAAAAAGAACCGCAGCTATTTTGAAGCGTTGGAAAAGAAAGCAGAAGAGCTGGCTAAAAAGTATGATTGCAGGTTTGTTGATAATGAAACTCCGTATGAGAGAGTAGAGAAAGGACATCCAACAATCGTAGATTACTTTTACCACGAAGAAGTAAGAGGAACTGCCAATAGTGGAAAGAGAAATGTAATACATAATCCTTGATGGAAGAATAAACCGGAAGTTAATCGCAAAACTTCAAGTTTGTGCATATAGAAACACTTTTGTAAAAAGGGAGATACATTTTTATGATAGAGATCCCGTAAAAGAAGCTGATTGTCGATTATGGCAGTCAGCTTTATTTTTTGCATTGATATGCACGCAATGACTACATTAAAATGAGGGTAGATAAATACACGCATTGACTACATTGATGGAGGTAGCCTATGAAGAAAGATATTTATGATGTAGAAGGCATTCAGATTGAAGTTGAAAGAACTGACAAGGATGACAAAGAGGCTGAGCGTCGTAGGACAGCTTACATGTTTAAAGTAATCAGGGAACAGTCCGGTATGAATCGTACAGAATTTGCCAAGTGGCTTGGAGTTCCTTATAGAACTATGCAGGAGTGGGAGCTTGGACGTAGACAGATGCCTGACTATGTACTTCGTTTGATTGCCTATAAGGTAGCAAATGAAAAGCGTGAGGGGAGGATCTGACATGAGTAGAGCATTAGTAAAAAACCTATTGGCACCGATAATTCTTCCAACAGAAGCAATTTTCCCTATGCCGGTATTACTGATATCGACTTACAACGAGGACGGCAGTGTAGATGTTATGAATGCTGCCTGGGGAACTATGCTTGCGCGAGACAGAGTAGCGCTCAATCTGACGGAGAGCCACAAGACGGTTCAGAATATCAAGGAAAGAAAAGGTTTCGTCGTACATATCGCAGATGCAAAGCATGTCGTAGAGGCTGATTTCTTTGGAATTGCAAGTGGTAACAACATGAAGGACAAGTTTGAAAAGAGCGGACTTACTACAGTCAAGTCTGACCTTGTAGATGCTCCAATCATCAATGAGCTTCCTATCGCCATGGAGTGTGAGTTTATCGAATATCAGAGTGACGAGACAGGAATGGGAGTTATCGGAAAAGTCGTAAAAACCTCTATTGAGGAAGCAAATATGTCTGGAGACAAGGTTAATATAGATTCTCTTGAAGCTATCGCCTTTGATCCTTACACACATGGTTATTATAAGGTGTCCGGAAGAGTCGGAGAGGCTTTTTCAGATGGAAAGAAGCTCTTTTGATGGACAACAATTTACAATAATGAAAAAGCTGAGGGCTCAACCTTCAGCTTTTTCTATTTCTTTAATATATTCAAAGCCGAAAAGTTCAATCTGATCCAAGACCTTCCTGAATTTTTCGCCCATTTCGCTAAGACTATATTCAACTCTGGGAGGAACTTCGGCATATACCTTTCTGGTTATCAGTTTGTCATTTTCCAATTGTCTTAACTGTCTGGTCAGCATAGCTCTGGTGATGTCCGGAATATTCCTTTCAAGTTCGTTAAAACGTTGTGTTCCTGTACTAAGCTGAAAGAGTATAACTATGGCCCACTTACCTTGAAGGACTCTTTGAGTTGTGGCATAAGGACATTGACCGTAAATGCTTTTCATTAAAATTTTCTCCTTGTATTTCCGCAATAGTATCAAAAATGTGACTATGTATTATAAATGTTCGTACTTGTTTGAAATTGCCTAAGGGATAAAATGATGATACAGCAAACAAAAACAAATATCAAATACATGGAGGAAAACAAAAATGTCAAATTTCAAAAAAGTAAACGTAACAGAGGCTCCTAGAACAGAACTTCATGATGCTCTTGGTTTAACGGGAGCAGAGATAAGTATCAATCATCTTCCTGCAGGAGCAGGTGTTCCCTTTGTACACTCACATAAAAATAATGAGGAAATCTATCTTATTCTTTCCGGAAAGGGTAAGGCTGTAATTGATGGAGAGGATGTTGAAATCGCTAAAGGTGATGTGGTTAGAATTTCACCTGAAGGAAAGAGACAGTTTCTTGCTGCGGAAGATTCAGAGTTAAGCTATGCATGTATCCAGGTCAAGGCAGGTTCAATTGGTGGATTCACTGCAGAGGATGCAGTGATGTACTGATCCTCAAAAGACACCAGCTTTTTCCATAACCATGGACGAGACTACGAACAGCCGACCGCCGTTCCAATGCTTACTGAAGCTTATAATCTTCCAGCAAAGAAAGTAATTCATATAGTAGGACCAATTGTTCAGTACAAACTTACTCCTGAATTGGAAAAGGATTTGGAGAACTGCTATAGAAACACTTTGGATATGTGTGCTGAAAATAGCTTGAAGAGCGTTGCTTTTTGCTGTATTTCAACAGGAGTATTTCATTTTCCTAACAAAAAAGCAGCTGAGATTGCCGTTGCGACTGTATCAGAATGGCTCAGTGATAATCTTGGTAAGGTAGAAAGGGTGATATTCAATGTTTTCAAAGATGAAGATAAGGCCATTTATGAAAAACTTATATGATGATATGCCTAATGGTTATCAGGAAACTATAGAGAAAGGGCGCTGCATGTCCGGTGGACATGCGTTTAGCGCGGACCGGAACGGAGTGGAGACATGAATGCTGTGAGATACTTTACTACAAGCATGTCCTATGGTAAGGGAAGCAAAGAAGAGCAAATAAAAAGGCTTTTGCATGAAATCAAGGAAGCAGAAGCAATTGTCATTGGAGCAGGAGCGGGACTATCAACATCTGCTGGCTTAACATATAGCGGCAAGCGTTTTGAAAAATACTTCTATGACTTTGCAAAAAGATTTGGAATAAGAGATATGTATTCAGGTGGTTTCTATCCGTTTCCGAGCGAAGAAATACGCTGGGCCTGGTGGGCAAGACATATTTATTTTAACAGATATATTGATGCTCCAAAGCCAGTGTATAGGGATATTCTTAAGATGGTTTCCGATAAGGACTATTTTGTGATTACCACAAATGTAGATCACCAGTTTCAAAGAGCAGGGTTTGACAAGAAAAGACTGTTCTATACTCAGGGTGATTATGGTTTGTTTCAGAGCGTGAATCCTGCTATTCAGAAAACCTTTGATAATGAAGAGTGGGTAATGAAAGCTATGGAAGCACAAGGCTTTGTAAGAGATGATCAGGGAGTATTTCAGGTACCGATTGATGGTTAGCTACTGATGGAAATTCCTTCTGAGCTGATTCCAAAGTGTCCTGATGACGGCTCTGATATGACTATGAATTTGAGAGCTGATGATTCTTTTGTCGAGGATGGAGGATGGCATAGGGCATCTGCGGCATATTCTGATTTTATTCGTAGACATGAGAATCTTCATGTTCTTTATCTTGAGCTGGGAGTAGGAGCTAATACGCCCGTAATAATAAAGTATCCGTTCTGGCAGATGACATTGGCAAATGAGAAAGCGGTATATGCCTGCTTAAATTATGGTGAATCATTCTGCCCAGAGGAAATTGCAGATAGAAGTATATGCATTGATGGTGATATAGGAGAAGTATTTGAAACGCAGATTTCTTAAATGTCTGCAAAATGTCCGCATAATGTCTGCAAAATGTCCGCTTGCTGTCTGTTTTCAGGCGTTTTTGAGTGTGTTATATTTACAATGGACAAAGAAATGAGGAAAACAAAAAGCACCTCACTTCCGAGTCCATTTCTTTTGCAAAAGAATAAAGGCATATTGAGCGTCAGCTCATGAGAATTAAAACTCATGGGTCTGGCGCTTTTCTTATGTCAGTAACCAGCCAGCGGATGACGATCCAAGGCTAAGCGCAAACAGAAAGGGAGTTTGACACCTGTAACGTTACAGGTTATCGATAAAGAAAATGGAGGATTGGTTATTTCGGTCTGATAGCACCGGTGCTAATCTTTGCTCAGCACTATTGTTTTTTAATTTAGCACCACCGATCTGCAGCTAAGCCCCACGAAGGGGTATGTTATACTTAATAATGCAAACAGACATTATCTTGCGGTTGAATTAGTGGGGATGAAAAGTGTAACTACACGTCGAATGCCACAAAGCAAATAAGGTCAAGTAGCATAAATTGCCATTCAGGCAATAACTACGCGAAAAATGGTCAAACAGGGATTTCTCGCGTAGGAAATGACCACCTAAAAGCAATCGACTACGTGAAAATTGCTTAGGAATAGATAAGACTCGTAGGAAAGAGCTAATACGAAGGCAGAAACTACTTGATAAATACTAAAACCCAGGCAGGGACAAGTAGAAAAGACAATATTGCTGCTAAATCCTACGCGAAAATAGTCGAAAGTAAGTATTTTTCAAGTAATAACGACCTTCCGGGAATGTTTCCCAGAAGAGTTATAGATGGAAATAATATCGCAATATATTTTCCTAAAAACAAAGTGGTGTTATTGCGTGAACAGATGGTGCTCAATTGAGAATTGGGTGGGCTCACAGTCCGAAATATTCAGGATTACGGATGAGCTACGAAAACGCAAAAAAGAGCTATGCTGCAATTGGTGTTGATACCGATGCTGCGATAGAGAAACTTAAAAAGGTGCAGATTGCGCTGCACTGCTGGCAGGGGGATGATGTCAGAGGTTTTGACACTGATCCCGAAAAGCCCCTTACAGGCGGAATTCAGACAACGGGCAATTACCCCGGAAGAGCCGGAACCCCTGAGGAACTGATGGCTGACATTGATGAAGTATTAAAGCTTATCTCTGGAAAGGCCAAGCTTAACCTTCACGCCAGCTACGCCATTTTTGACGAGGAGAACGGAGGATGGGTAGACAGGGATAAGCTTGAGCCTAAGCACTTCAAAAAGTGGGTGGATTTTTGCAAGCAGAGAAACCTTGGCTGTGACTTTAATCCCACTTTCTTTTCCCATCCCAAATGCGATCCACTGACTTTGTCTTCACCGGATGAAGAGACAAGAAAGTTCTGGATAGAGCATGGCAAGGCCTGCATTCGCATTTCCTCATATCTTGCTAAGGAGCTTGGGGAAAACTGTGTCATGAACAGCCCTGGATGGTTCCCGGGGGAAAAGAGATTGCTGTTGCCACCAGCAGACTGATGGAAGACTACGATGTTGCAATCTGGGCTCATCACGGAATGTTCGCCGCAGGAGAGGATTTCGATCTAACCTTCGGTCTTATGCATACCGTGGAAAAATCTGCAGAGATACTGGTTAAGACCCTCTCAATGACAGGGACCAAGAGACAGACCATCACCACCGACAATTTAAGACAGCTGGCAAAAGACTTTGGCGTTACACTGCCGGAGAAGTTCCTGTAAGGCCTTTTACCTGTTCCTACTGGATGCAGACTCCTTTCGATAAGCGGAAGGAGTCATTTTTGTGTGCTTTTTAAACTGGCGGATATAGTGCTCCGTGGTGTCATATCCAACAGCTTCAGCTATGGTGGCAACACTCATGGTAGAGTTGGCAAGAAGATCCTGACTCCGCTCTATTCGCACGGTCCTGAGGATCTCGGTGTAGGTCATTCCCGTAAGCTCTTTTATCAGTCTTGAGGTGTACTCGTTGGAATAATGGAATTTCTCGGAGAGGTCCGAGAGAGTTACCTCCTTGTAATTCTCCTGAATATACTGGATAAGAGCATATCGCTGTACATCTATACGGCTGTCAAACAGCGGCATCTGAACAGATTCCGAGTAGTTTCTTATTATCAGATAAAAATCAAGAAGCAGGGTATTTGTGATGGCCTGGTAGTGGTATTCCTGCCTGTTGAGGGATTCTGTCAGCATCCAGATAAAGGAAGTAGCTATACCATCATCGGAGCCTGTATGGAACATGATGTAGTCGTTGGCCTTCTTGGCATATATATTGTTCAGGAAAAAAGAGCTGAGTATATTCGGGGTGTTCAGGAAGGAATAGAACATGGAATGTAAAGTATCCCTTCTAAGCATTATGTTTATGACTATGGTGTCGTCAAACACGCTGATGGAATGTTTGATCCCGGGAGGAATAACGCAAAAATCTCCCGTACGCATCTCTATGGTTCTTCCGGAGATGGTCTGGGAGCACTTGCCGTCATAGACGTAGCTCAGCTCAAAAAAGGTATGACTGTGCTCAATGGCCGGTGAATACCTCTCATGTTTTTGTACCACTATACTGTCATTATTTGACAGATCGAAAAAGAAGGAATCTTCGAATACCTCTGGTATTGTCTCGGGCTTTTCCAGAACCAGAAGGTGTCTGTCTAGAACAAACTTCATATCAAGACCATTAAGAAAAGCCTTCAGGCTGTCTTTGTCCATCCTGGCAAAATAGTAGTCTCTGTAAAATTTCTCAACTTCGGTAATGTCGTATATGTGCTGCTTTACCGCTGTATGATCCATATCCTTAAGTCCCTTATATATCTGAAATGAACGTCTGATTAAAACAGCTAAATAATACCCCTAATGAAGGAAAATGTCAAAAAAGTTCATATTAGTATCAGAAAAAGTATATTTACATCATATTAAGTAAATAAAATTGAGCGATTATGTGAATTATGTAAAAGCCATTTACTCAATATAATGAATCCATAAACAAGCAATGTCTCAGACAGAAAGGATTCATTGGTTATGAATACTCCGATTCTGGAAATGAAAAACATAACAAAAAAATTCGGAAGTGTGACTGCTCTAAACGGAGTAAACCTTGAGGTTTACCCTGGAGAGATAAGAGGTCTCATAGGTGAGAACGGTTCGGGCAAATCCACCATATCATCCATCGCGGCGGGAATGCAGAAGGCAACCTCGGGACAGATGTTGTATGAAGGAAAGGCCTGGGAGCCCGAGAGCATGATCGATGCTCTGAACAAAGGTATAGGAATGGTGGTCCAGGAGAGCGGAACTATAACGGGGATCACCGTTGCGGAAAATATTTTTCTGGCAGAGATGAAGAAGTTTAAGAAGGGGCTTCTTGTGGATAGAAAAAGACTCTTTGAGGAAGCGGACAGAGCCCTTTCCAATATAGGAATAACCTCCATTTCCGGAAGGGATATGATGGACAGCCTTTCCTTCCAGGAGAGGAAGCTGGTGGAAATCGCAAAGGTCATACTTAAAAAGCCCAGGATCCTGGTGATAGATGAAACCAGCACGGCACTATCTCATGACGGAAGACAGATCATGTACGGCATCATGAAAAAGATGAAGGAAGAGGGCGGATCAGTAATTTTTATCTCCCATGATCTGGAGGAAATAATGGAGGTCTGCGACACTCTGACAGTCCTTAGAGACGGTAATCTTATAAGGACCTTCGCTAAAGAGGAATTTGATGAAGATCTTATAAGGACCAGCATGATAGGAAGAGAGATAGATGGTGATTACTACAGACCGGACTTTAACTGCAGCTTCCTTGATGAAGAAGCCATTGTGGTAAAGAATCTGTGTTTTAATGACAAGCTTAAGGATGTGTCTCTGACACTTCACCGGGGAGAGATCCTGGGAATTGGAGGACTTGCGGACTGCGGGATGCATGAGCTTGGAGAGGCTATATTCGGAGCGCTTAAACCCGAGAGCGGAGCTGTCATATCCCCAAGAGGAAGGCAGATAAAGTCTCCCCACAACGCAATGACTGACAAGATAGGCTATGTATCCAAGGACAGAGACAGAAAATCCCTTTGTCTTGAGGCCAGCATCAAGGACAATATCGCAGTTGCGGGAATGAACATATTCAAATCCGGGGCGGGACTAATAACCAGGTCCGCGGAAAGGAAATATGTAGACGAGCAGATAGATGCCCTGAGGATCAAATGCTCGGGGAGAGATCAGGTAGTAGCACAGCTCTCCGGCGGCAACAAGCAAAAGGTAGTCTTTGGAAAATGGATAGGTTGTGGCAGTGAGATCCTGATACTGGATTGTCCCACGAGAGGTGTGGACATCGGTGTCAAACAGGCAATGTATCAGCTTATGACAAAGCTTAAGAGCGAAGGAAAAGCTATTCTCATGATAAGCGAAGAACTTCCTGAACTCATTGGGATGAGCGACAGGGTCCTTATTATGAAGAACGGTGAAATAACAGGAGAATTTAAGCGAAGTAAAGATCTGTCCGAGAGCGACATCATAGGATGCATGATCTAGGAGGCAAAAGAAATGAATATAAAGAAAAATATAAACAGGCAGAATATCATAGCTCTTTTGCCCCTGGCGGCGCTGGCGGTGCTCTTTTTGGTCTTCTGCACCGTGGTGAATGCAAAGGGTTACAGACTTGATATGTATCTGAAGATTGTGTTCAATGAGGCGCTGGTTCTGGCGATCGTAGCGACGGGAGCAACTTTCATCTATACCCTTGGAACCTTTGATATCAGTCTTGGCGCTTCCACGCTGTTTTCGGCAACTCTCGGAGTAATGGTCTACAACAAAACAGAGAATATAGCGCTGATGATGGCGGTGATACTCCTTACGGGAATTGTGTGTTCGCTGCTTAATTCTGTACTGGCCTCAATCTTCCACATACCGGCCTTTGTAACCACGGTCGCGATGATGTCAGTACTGTCAGCAGTATCAGCTCAGATAATTACGGTGAACGGAGGAGCGCTGGGCGGGATAAACATTCCCAGCAGCGTAGTAAAGCCCTTTGACAATATGCCCTTCAAGATAGCGGTTCTTTTGCTGTTCTTTGCAGTCTCGGTCTTTGTATTCGAGTTCACAAAGGCAGGAAGAAGGATGAAGTTTGTGGGAGGGAATCCCCTCTGCGCCTATCTTACAGGCATCAAAGCCGACAAGTATACGATACTGGCTTTTGTGATGGCAGGTATCGGTATAGGGCTCGGAGCATTCCTTACTCTTGTATATACCCCTTCGGTCACTACGACAACGGCTTCAAGTATAGGAATGAATATCTTTATAGCCATAGTATTTGGTGGAATGCCCATATCTGGAGGCGCAAGATCCAGGATATACGCCGCACTGGTTGGAGGCTTCTCATATATGCTGCTTAACGACATTTTGGAGATTGTGATAGATTCCAGTGCAGCATACGGAATAACACAGGTGATCAGCGCAGTTTTCTTCCTGATAGTGGTGTATATCACAGGAATGAATTACAAAACCGCACTATTGCCTAGATAAAGAACTTTAGAAAAACGGAGGAAAAATTATGAACAGGAAAGTAACAAAGGTACTCGGAATTGCCATGGCAGCAGCCATGACCGTAATGACAGGATGTGGCAGCAGCGCACCTGCTGCGGTTTCAGACACAACAGATAACAGCACTGATAATGCGGTTGCAAGTGAAGCTTCCGCAGATCAGGGTGAAACTCGTAAGATTGGTGTACTTGTTGCAGACGTCAGCGGCGAGGAAGCACTTGGATTTAGAAACTACTACGAGAAATATATTCAGAACAACTATAACGTAACCTTTGATTATACAGATGCTCTTGCCAGCGCTGAGGATGAGAAGGCAGCCATCGAGAAGTTTGCATCAAAGGGATATGACGCTGTTATCTCACTTTCAAGCAGTGACAGAGCTCAGCAGATTGAGACCTGCGAAGAGTATGGTATCTACTATGCAGTTGCATCCGGCGTACTTGATGAGAGTCAGTATGAGACCTACAAGACCTATGAGCATTTTGTAGGCCAGGTTGGACCTTCAAACGAGACAGAGTTTGAAGCCGGCAAGGAGATGGGCAAGTATTTTAAGGATAAGGGCGTAAAGAGCGTTGCCATCTACGGAGCGTTTATCCCCAATCCTATGCACGTATACCGCGCAGCAGGTGTGATCGCCGGACTTGGTGATACCTACGGCGGAACAGATGATATGAACGGTATGATCGGACAGATATTCCAGGATCAGGGTGTTGACCTTACAAAGATTTCTGGAGATGTTGAGGTGGTAGCTTACCTTCAGGGATATGGCGACACAACCACCGACGAGCTCAATGCAGCGATCCAGAAAGCACCTGAGGCATTTATCTCAGTGGGAATGGCAACAACCTTCTTTGCCCAGACACTTAGTCAGGAGAACATTCCTTTTTCAGATATCGACTCCTTTACAGCCATGAACAGCGAATCAATGAAGAATGGCTCTCTTGAGTATCTTGCTGGCAAATATTCATCTTCCATCGGACCTGTATTCGCACTTGTAATGGATGCGATTGACGGAAATATTATTAGAGATCCCGAGGGAAATGCTGTCTCCTTTACACAGGGCTATCTTGTGGCAACAGACGCAGAATCCTTTGACAAGTACTATGTAAACGACAACGGAGATACACCTATTTTTGACAAGGCAAGTCTTGATGGCATTATCGGTCAGGACGTTACCTATGATGATGTAAAGGCACTTATCGAGAGTAAGTGATGAATGGAGGCAGTTCATGAGCACCCTTAAGAAAATTTTAAAGACATTGGCAATCCCTGCTGCTGTGGCAGTGGTATTGGAAGGAATATGCCTTGCAAACGGGCAGACTATCATATCGGGAGCAAAGAGCTTTGATAACTTTGTGGTGTATACCGCCATCGTTATGATCACCACCATGGCGCTCTCCATAAACTTAAACAGCGGAAGATTTGATTTTTCCCTGGGAGCAATGGCAGGACTCTCATCTGTGATAGGTGCAAAGATTACCTACAGTTTTCTCAAAGGGGGATACGGTTCTGCACTTCTTATGATGGTGATAACGGTTCTTGTGGGAGCACTGCTGGGACTTATATCGGGAGTCGTGTACTGCGCTTTGAGGCTACCGCCCATCATCGTCTCTCTTGGTGTGACCCTGGTATATGAGGGAATAATGTATACCATAACAGGCGGAAAATACCTTATGAGTGAGGTTCAGAACAGATCCATGGCAGGATTTATGGGGACCTGGGTCTACGCAGCCGTTATCATTGCGTCGGTTCTTATCTTTATAATCATTGTCTTTGAGCGGACCTCCTTCGGCTATGATTACAACGCCCTTAAGTCAGGACAGAAGGTAGCTGTAGCCACCGGCATCAATGAGGCTAAAAACGCCCTTATCTGCTACACGATCTGCGGCGGACTCATGGGACTTGTGGGTATGCTGAATGCCGCAAGAAATACCACTATAAACGGAGGTCAACTGAATTTCGGAAGTATAGCCATAATGTTCACGGCCTTCCTTCCAATGTTCATTGCAGGCTATATCGGAAGATTCGGAAATGAGAAGGTGGGCTTTTTACTTTCTGCTCTGTGTATGTCCCTTCTGAATTCCACCTTTGCGGTTTTCTCAAACCAGATAAATGCCACGACTCAGTCGATCATAAACGCAGTACTGCTGGTGATCTTCTTAATCTATTTAAACAATAATCATTTGATCAAGAGAATATTTGCACATGTATAACGAGAAATTATTAGGGGAAGCGACAGCTCTTTTCCCTGAAATAAAGAAAAATAAGATAAACGAATGTAAGTGTATCGACTTAATGAAGGATGGGGATGTCATAAAAAGAGATCCCCGTCCGGCATATAGGTCTATCGCACTGAAAAAAGACGACTCCATCATCCTGGATTTTGAGGACCACTATGTGGGGTACCTGACCCTGGATCTTGGCTATGAAGGGGCTCACCCCGACTCTCCGGTACTTCTGAGGATCCGTTTTGCGGAAAGAGAGATCGAGCTTTTTGAGGATGCCTCAGAGTATAAGGGCTGGGTATCACCGGCCTGGATCGAGGAGGAGCTGATCCATGTGGACATAGTGCCCTCTGTTGTGGAACTTGACAGGAGATACTCCTTCAGATACGTCAGGATAGAGGTGGTCGATATCAGCTCCAGATTCTCCTTAAGGGTAAATGATGCAGCAATCACAGCAGTATCCTCTGCCCCGGATGAAGCTCTTTTGCCCTACTACAGCAGTGATGAGCTGGACATGGAAATTGACAGGGTGGCTGTAAAAACACTCCATGACTGTATGCAGACAGTCTTTGAGGATGGGCCCAAAAGGGACAGAAGACTATGGATCGGAGACCTTCGAATTCAGGCTCTGGTGAACTATGTCACCTACAACATGAATGACATGGTAAAGTCAAATCTTTATCTGTTTGGAGCTTTAACCCAGGAGGACGGACGGGTGGGAGCATGTATATTCCTTGAGCCGAAACCTGAGGTCGATGACACGAACATGTTTGACTATTCCCTGTTCTTTATCGTGATTCTTCTGGATTACTACAAAAAGACCGGGGATAAAAAAGCTGTGCTGGATCTTTTTGATGTATGCAAAAGACAGATTGAGCTGGCTAGGCAATGCTTGGATGAGCGCTTTGTGGTAAGGGACTCGGATGTTCTTGGCTGGTGCTTTGTGGACTGGAATCTTGCCCTCAATAAGCAGGCCTCCGCGCAGGGAATTTTCATGTATGCTCTTGAGGCGGCTATCGAGCTTGCCCAGTGCGCAGGAGATGTTCTTGCGGAAGAGGAATATGCGCAGCTTTACCTCAAGCTCAAAGAAGCTTCCAACAGATTCCTTTTTGATGTTGAGAAGAAGCTCTATGTAAGCGGAGCAAAAAGTCAGATCTCTTTTGCCTCGCAGATATGGATGGTGCTTGGAGGAGCAATGGAAGGTAAGGCAGCAGAACGCCTCTTTGACAGAATGGAGGCCTGCCCTGAAGCGATTACCATGGTGACTCCCTACATGTACCATAACTACATAGATGCACTTATTAAAATTGGAAAAAAAGATGTGGCTCACAGGAAAATGTCAAAGTACTGGGGAGGGATGGTGGCAAATTCCGCCGATACCTTCTGGGAACTGTATAATCCGGAAAATCCCAACGAGTCGCCCTACGGGGGCACCATTGTGAACAGCTACTGCCATGCATGGAGTTGCGGACCGGCATATTTTTTGAGAACCTATTTTAATGATACAAAGGATGAACTGTAAATGAGCATAAAGTATGAAAGAAGACAGCGCAAGAAGCTTGAAGAGAAAATAAGTAACTAATGATTTTAGAATATATTTATTGGTTCTTTAGGTTGGATTAAGTTAACTCGTCTATAATGAGACTGTAAGTTGAGAACAGGGCACGTTTTGATCCAGTGAATATGCTTACTGCGAATGGTAGCTCACAATATAAAATACTCCAAAACTTTTATGATGAACAGGAACAAATATATGGAGGATTTTTATAATGTTCAAGAAATTAGCAACTATTTTGACAACCTGTGCGATAACCGTATCTGCAGTAGCTTGTGGAAGCCAGGCTCAGCAGGTAGACAGTATCCAGACCGATTCATCGGAAAGTACAGAGGAAGAAAGTGCTTCTTCTGAAGAGGTAAAAGAAGAAGCTTCAGATTCTGCTGCAGAAACTGAAACAACTACAGATACCGGTTCTGCTGTAGAGCTGGGACTTGTCAGTAACACACTTGCTGAAGATGAAGAGAGTCTAGTGGAAACATATACAGATCTTTTTGATCAGCTCACCTATACTGATGAAGAAACAGGTCTTTCTATTACATATAATCTGTACCTGCCTGAAGGATATGATGAAAATTCAGAATACCCCATGGTTGTGTTCATAGGTGATTCGACAACTACAGGAACCGATGCGGAGTATTCGCTTACACAGGGGCTTGGCGGCCTTGTATGGGCGACCTCAGAGTGGCAGTCAGTATATCCGACCATAGTAGCTGTACCAACATATCCTGAAACAATTCTTGATGACCATGATGGATATAGTACAACAGAATATGTTGAGCTCACCAAGAGATTTATTGATTATATGTCAGATGAGTACGCAGTAGATACTGATAGAATCTATGGAACAGGTCAGTCCATGGGATGCATGACGACACTCATACTTGCATCGGAATACCCGGATTTATATGCTGCGTGTATGTTTGTTGATGGTCAGTGGGATACGGAACTTCTTTCAAATCTGGAGGGGCAGACCTTAGTTTATTTTGCAGCTGAAGATGATACAAGTGCATGGACCGGAGCGCAGGACCTTATGGCCAGATATGACGCAGATGGCGTCACCTACACATATGCACAATGGGACGGAACATGGTCGGCAGATGAGCTTTCATCAGCTGCATCAGAATTACTCAGTGGAGAAGCTACAGGAGCATACTTCATATCCTGGAAAACAGGAACTATTGATGCAGGAACAGGCAATTCACCCATGGGCGGTGGAGATGGCAGCTTTGGCGAAAGAGGAAACGGCGGGCAGATGAGTCCTTCTGAAGAAGGAGGCCTTTCAAATCCCGAGGCTGCTACAGACGCTTCTTCAGATGTAAGTGAAGATAAGCCGGCAATGGAAATGACCGGCGAGAAGCCTCAAGGAATGATGGGCGGAAATGGTGGAGGCGCCGGAGGCGGAGCTTCATACCATATGGCTTCATTCGACTACGCCTATAACTGTATAGCAGTTATGGAATGGCTATTTCAGCAGTAACAGATCATAAGATTTTAATGTGAATCATTACAAAATTACAGCAGCTATGGAGAAATCTGTAGCTGCTTTTATTTAAGTAAGGTAAATTGTGATATCATTTTAGTATGAGTCTACAGGTGTTAGGAGAGCTTTGCTATGAACAAGAATGAGAGCAAGTATTTTAAGTCTGCGGAAAAAATGCATACAGCGTTACTGACACTTCTTGACAGTAAAGATTTTGAACTCATTTCTGTTAAGGAGATATGTGAAACTGCTGGCGTAAACAGATCCACCTTTTATCTTCACTATGATAATGTAAATGATCTTCTGCAGGAAACTGTGGAGGCTGTGTATAAAGATTTTTTTAGGCGCTTTGGTGCTGTGGGGCCGGGAGCACTTGATGTTGATGAAAAAAATGAGGATGAGCTATTTCTTGTAACACCCAAGTATCTGATGCCATATCTGGATTTTGTGGAAGAGAATCGCAAGCTCTTTTACCTGATGTATGAAAAGAATGAGATGATGGGCGCTGAAAAGACCTATGAAACATGGTTTAAAACTATATTTGGCCCCATTCTTACAAGGTTTGGAGTTCCCCAAAAAGAACAGCCACTTATCATGGTCTTTTATCTTAAGGGCATTATCGGAGTTGTCACTGAGTGGGTACGAGGTGGATGCACCGAGTCAAAAGATGAGATCATAAGCGTCATACAGAAGTGTATCATCAAGCCATAAAGCAGTAAAAACACTATATCGAATTTACAAATCAACACTTTTTACAAAACGTGTCGGGACCTGTACTCCCGAAATCAACACATTTTGCAAAAAGTGTTGTTCTTTTTGTGTGCTCATTTTCCTATAATGACTTCAAGCTAAAAGCAAAGAGCAAAAAAACAAATTGAGAATAAGAAAGGAAAAGATAAATGAGCAAAACAAATAAGATGTATCTGGTAACAGGAGCAGCAGGATTTCTTGGAAGCACAATGTATCAAAGCTTGTTTCAGAGGAGAGCGGTTGCAAGCAGATGAAGTTCTTTTTACCAATATCAGTAGCAAACCTGATTGCCGGGGTACTTGAGAAAAAGGCTAAGAAGACTGGAAAAAAGCCTCTTATGACAACCTTCTCTGTTTACAACCTGGCAAGGAACAACCGCTTTGATTCAAGCAAGGCAAGTAAGGATCTGGGTTATACCACAAGGTCATATAGAGAGACCATACGTGACGAGATCAGATGGCTTAAAGAAACAGGAAAGATCGCATAAAAAGACATTGAAGAAAAGGAGAAAAATACTATGAACGATTTAGATAAGGTTTATGCAGAAAGCGTTGCAAAGGATTACATGCCAAAGGAAACCAATAAAGTAAGGCAGCTTAAAAAGCTCGATGAAAGAGCAAAGCTTCCGGCATTTATAACAGCCATGACACTTGGAATTATTGGGACTTTGATCTTTGGCGCAGGGATGTGCTTTGGACTTAGCGTCTTTGGAACAGGAGTAATTTTCATGGTCATCGGGGTGCTTCTTGGAATAGTAGGTGCTGCTGTCTGTATCATCAACTATCCTTTATACAATAAACTCCTTAAAAAGGGTAAGGAAAAATATGCCTTTGAGATTCTGGAACTTGCTAAAGAGATAACAAATGATGAAATACTAAGATCAGATAGGTGAGGAGGAGATGTGGCAGACAAGGAGCCTTGAGAAGGCACTGATGCGGTTTTTCTGAGCAAAGCAATATCCGTGCATAATTGGACTTAATAAGTGTAATAGGAGATGCAGCGCGACTTGATATGTAATATAGAGTCAGATACATGTGGGACTTATCTGTGATTTGGTAAGTCCCGATTATTTGGCAATCAGACCGACAATCTGTAGGCGAGGGGGTAACGCATGGAAAAGCAAATGAAAAGGTATGTGGCATTAAGCTATATTGTGTTCTGGTTTATGGTGCTGGGCTTGTGTGGGACCGCAAGTATGGTGTTTCACTGCTCACCGGTTGTAATGAGAGTTTTGTCAAATGTCTGTGCATGGGCACCTACAATTGTGCTGCTAATAGGTTTTAAGTATTTCTGTCCGGGACAAACAATAAGTGAGTTTTATAAAAAAGCCTTTGGCGGAAGGATCAACATAGTTACATTAGTGGTTTCAGCCATTATAACTCTTGGGGCGACTCTTATTACGGTGCTTTTGCTATCTTTGCATCAGGGCAGAGCATTTAGTGAATACTGGAGCTTTGGAGCATATCCATTTTGGGCATCATTTCTTTTTTCAATAACGACAGGACCTACAGGAGAGGAATCCGGATGGAGAGGGTATCTTCGCCCATATTTGAACGGAAAGTACAGCTTTTTTAAAGCATCTGTGATCCAGGGAGTTATATGGGCATTCTGGCATACAATACTATGGTTTGTTGATTCAGATTACATAGGGATCCAGATGATTCCATATATCCTATCCAATGTCATCGTAATGACCGGACTTTGTTTTATCATGAACTATTTCATGGAGAAAAACGACAATCTGATTTATGGCATAGTGATCCATTTCTGTTTTAATTTCCTGTACTGTTTCCTGCAGGTTGATATATGGTTCTACGCCATCTTGTCAGTAGTGTATATTTTGATAATTGCGCTCATATGTTTAAAAAAGAAAGCTGAGGTAGGTCATGATGAAAAACAATTTGATTGATAGCATGCTTGGGTGGGCAAATGATAAAATCGGAGAAACAAAATACGCTGGATGGCTTTTAAATAGAACAATTATGATTGTGTAGGAGGTCACTTTGAGCAAACGAACTATAACTAAAGAGGAACTAAAGTCGGCATTGCAAAAGCTTGGAATTGAAAAAGGAATGACTTTGGAAGTGCATTCTTCACTTAGCAGTTTTGGAGAACTTGAAGGTGGTGCAGAGACAGTCATAGATACATTAAAAGAACTGGTTACTGAAGAGGGCAGTATCTTTATGCCTGCACTCAGGCTGAGTAAAGAGTTGGATCTCTCAGAGGAAGATAAGAAGCTTGGGATTACTGTTAAGATAAAGATATTGGAGGCTGATGCTGAAAAAACAGCGATGGGTATTGTGGCTGATACTTTTAGAAAGCTTCCTGACACTTATACCGGAGCAGATACTATAAGTACATCCGGATGGGGTAAACATGGCAAGGAAGCTCTAAGTGGCGGCTTGGATTATCCGATTCATAATGGCGGGAAAGCTCTTTTACTGGGAGTTGATATTTACAAGCTTACGGCAATGCACTACGTGGAAGGAATAACCCCGGATGATATAAATGATATCTATACTCCGTCAGAAGAAATTTGTAAAATCTATCCGCCAGATAAGTGGATGATAGAAGCCGGGCACCCGCCGGTGAAGGCATGGTACAAGATACAGGATATGGCCTATGAAAAAAAACTTATAAAAGAAGCGTTTATCGGTCCTTGTAAGGTGATGTTTTTTGATATATGGTCAGTAGTTTCTTTATATGAAAAAGAATTAAAGCAGGATCCATATGGACTATGGGGGTTGCGGAGTACAGAATGAAAGCTCCGATATATTATTACATTAGATGTTATAAATGTACCGATGAGTTTGTGAAATGGCCCTGGGTTCTTAAGCACTTCTACAGCCACAAGTGGGCAAGGAATATTACAAGAGAAGAGATGGACTAAATAAATTCAAAAAGGTACTATATATTTCTTTTCGAGCATATGATAACGTCATAATAGGAACACCTATAACGAATAAATAAAGCTTAAAAGGAGTATGCTTATGAAAAAGAATATCCGTACCGTTTTATTTGGAGAGCTTGTACTTTTCATCGTTGTATTTCTTATCAGTACCCTCGGAACCAGCTTTGGTTTTTCTGCTGTCGCATGGTTTCTTGATGTGCCTTCGCTGATTCTTGTTTTACTTATTCTGATTCCCGGGCTCATTATCATGGGTGAGTGGAAAGATTTTTTGAATTCATTCTCAGTAGGGATAAAAGATTACAGACTTCTTGAACTAAAAAATATTATAGAAGCCGTAGGCGCTGCCCAGAAGCTTACTGTATTTGGAGCTCTTTTTGCCATCATAACTTCAGCAATAATTCTTATGGGAAATTTATCTGAGCCGGAAACGTTTGGACCAAGCCTTGCTGTCTGCTTCCTTTCAGGCTTTTATGCAGTAATAATCGAGTTTTTTCTTCTGCCGCTTAAGTTAAATGCCGAGCGTAAGATGAATGAAGAGATGGACATGGAAGATGAATGATCCCGGAATTACAAAGGAGCAGTATCTTAATATAGCTCGTAAATTCGGATTTACGAAACGAGAGCTTGAACTCGGATACCTTAAAGTGTCGGGGTTTTCAAATCATAGAATTGCTTATATGCTCGGAATTTCTGAGCAGACGGTAAAAAATCATTTCACTCACATTTATGAAAAGGCGTGGGTTCCCGGAAGAAAGGAATTCCAAGAGCTGTTTACACAGGATGGATAGTGATTATGGAGAGATCAGTTAAAAGAGCTATCATAATAATTTTAATTGCAAACGTCATCCTGATAGTTGCTGCTATTTGCGGGAGAATACTGAGCAGATTCGTTTATGAAGATCATCTTGATGAGCCTTTGATCACAGTTGATGATACCGAGATTACCTTAAGAGAATTTGGATATTATATATATAAAGTAGAAGAGTTTGTGCAGAACCAGGCTCTTTTGTATGATCCTGAGAATCCAAAGCACTGGTGGAATACCCACTTTTCAGCCGGCATGGATTCTCAGTTTGTCTGTGATTACGCCAAGAAGGTGGCAGTTAACACTTGTATATCAGATGAGATTTATTATAAAAGAGCTCTTTCTGAAGGAGTTGTATTAAGTAGCGCGGAAGAAAAACAAGCAATGGTCGAAGCAAAGATGATCTTAAGCAGCATGACCGGGAATCAGCTTGCAAGAACAGGGTTGGATGAAAGCATCCTCACTAATATGCGGATAAAACATGCTCTTGCAGTAAAATATGCCAAATTTCTTGTAAATACCTGTGATTTAACAGGATATTCCGAAGACCCAGAAAAGCTTCTAAACTGGGACGGCGTGTATTATCAAGAAAAGATTCTACCGGAACATACAGTAAAGACTAATGATAAGGTTCTGGATAAAATAACGTTGGGAAAAATAACAGTGAATTATGAGTAATTCTATATGCCTTACAGAGGACCTGAGTATTTTCAGTCCGGTGAATATACTTATAAGTGCAGCGTTACCGGGGATTTCAGCTGGTTTCAGGGATGCGAGGAGATTTATTGCAACAATACCAGAGTTTATGAATGCTATTTCCATGGGGGAATAATGAAGTAGTCAGAAGGAAAAAAGACTTACACGAAAACAAAATATCTGCTATAATCTGCAATTGCTGATAAAAAATGAAGATTTCGAGGTATTATTGGAAACGCACATTCTGGCCGGGTGATAACGAACAACACGGAGGTCTTCCCCATTTAAGAAAGAGAGGAACCCCTATGTTACCACAGAGCAAATTACAGGATGTGTTTTTTACTGCCTTTATGGCATTTGTCATGGTTTATGCCATGATATGCTACAACATTTCACTGAATGTTGGCGGAATGCAGAACTTTATCTTCCTTGCAGCATTCAAGGAAATGCTTATCATGTGGCCGATAGCCATGGCGCTTGAACTTTTATTTGTAGGAAAACTGGCTCAGAAGCTGGCTTTTAGATTCGTCACTCCGGGAAAAGACCCTATGATAATGATCATACTTGCCATCTCATCAATGTCTGTGTGCCTCATGTGCCCGCTTATGAGCATGGCAGCGACAATCCTTTTTAAGGATGCAGGCAGTGAATTCGTGGCTGTATGGCTTCAGACGACAGCGTTGAACTTTCCTATGGCTCTTTTCTGGCAGATATTCTTCGCAGGACCGCTGGTAAGAAATGTCTTCGGATTTGTTATGAAAAGAATAAAGCAGAAATAAGAATTGATGAAAAACAGACTAAAATCCGTGTACGGAGCTGGTCTGTTTTTTATTTTACGTTAATATATAATTACAAGAGAGGATGACCATGAAAAAACTTACAGACTGCAAGAAGATCAGGCATTTGACCGATCAGATCAGCGTTGAAAAAGTATACCCGCTCTCAATATTAGAGGGGATTCAAAGTGGCGAGATATATCTAATGCTGATACAAGGGAACGAGAACTAAGGCCATATTTTAAGTTGAATGACCAGATACAGAAGATACTTGTTGTGAATAGACCGATTGGTGAAACATTTGATGAAAATGGTTTCACAATCATAGGAATTACTGATTTTTTACTGAGATACATAAGGTAGAGAAAGGCTTATATATGCGAATCGAAGTTTGCGGAGGATATTATGCTAAAAGATTATGAAATAAATAAACCTGTCCTTGAAACCAATGGAATATCGTAAGGCGTTTGACACAATTCCAGAGCAGTTTGATAAGTTCAGACCTCGTTACAGCCCTGAGCTGTTCGAATTTTTCATCAAGGAAGCCAACATTGGAGTTCAGACTAAGGTGCTGGAAATAGGTCCGGGAACTGGTCAGGCGACGGATCCGATTCTGGATACCGGCTGCGATTATAATGCCATTGAGCTCGGGGAGCATCTTTATGAAAAGATGAAAGAAAAATATGGAGCAAGACCGAATTTCCATATCGTGAACGACGACTTCATTACACACGATTTCGGGGAGCAGAAATATGATGTGATATATTCTGCTGCAACGATCCAGTGGATTCCGGAGAAGTTCGCTTTTTCCAAGACGTTTGAACTGTTAAAGCCTGGCGGAACGTTGGCGATGATGTTTCTGATTGGGGATTATAAGACGCCCAATGAGGAGTTGTACAGCAATATCCAGAAGGTTTACGACGAATATTATAAGCCGGTGACGGAATACAAGAACATGAAGGAGCCATTTGACTATCTTCATGCGACCGACTATGGTTATGTGGATCTGACGCGCCATGATTTCTATGGAAAACGCACTTTTTCTGCGGATGAATATGTGATGTATTGCGGCACGCACAGTGATCACATTTTAATCCCGGAACCTTATAAAACGAAGTTTTTCGAAGGGCTTCGGAGCGCGGCGCTTGCGGGCGGAGATAAAGTCGAGTTTTGGGATACCTATGTGCTGTATCTGACGAAGAAAGCGGCGTAAGCGCATGAAAAATCATCTCGGAATTTACCGAAAAATATTGGAGTGAAAAACAGACTTAAATCCGTGCAAGGAGAAGGTCTGCTAATGACAATTTGATTTTAATGTACCAAGACACAAATTAGATTTGTAGAGGAAAAATATTATGGAACACAAAGGAACAAAGAAGATAGAAACCGAACGATTAATTCTTCGACAGTTTACCAAAGAAGACGCAGAAGTTATGTTTAAAAACTGGGAGAGCGATTCAAAAGTTACTGAGTTTTTACGCTGGCCAACAGCAACAGATGTTAGTGAGGCGGAACAGGTTCTTGATGAATGGGTCCGGGGGTATGAAAATAATGATTTTTATCAGTGGGCAATCGTTTTAAAAGAGATTGGAGAGCCCATTGGTTCTATTAGTGTCGTAGATAAAAATGAAAACCTTGATATTGTTCATATAGGATATTGTATAGGCAGCAAGTGGTGGCATCAGGGAATAACAACAGAGGCATTTAAAGCGATAATTCCTTTTTTCTTTAAAGAGGTAGGTGTAAACAGAATTGAATCACAGCATGATCCCAATAATCCTAACTCGGGAAAAGTAATGGAAAAATGTGGATTAATATACGAAGGAACGCTTCGTCAAGCTGATTGGAGTAATAAAGGTGTTGTAGATGCTTGTATGTACAGTTTATTGAAATCTGAATGGAAGAAATAAGTTAATTCAAGTTTGAAAGAAGAAAAGATATGAGTGAATATATTTATGTTAATTTGAGAGAAAAGCAGGAATTAAGGGAAGAAGCAGCAAATTGGTTTCATGAAAAATGGGGAGTACCAACTGAAGCATATCAGGAATGCATTGATGCGTATATTGCTGGGGAAACAGAATATGGATGGTATGTGTGCCTTGATGGAGAGAAAATTGTTGGAGGTCTTGGAGTTATAGACAATGATTTCCATGACAGAAAGGACCTTACTCCCAATGTTTGCGCGGTTTATACTGAGGAAGATTATCGCTGCCAGGGCATTTCTGGAAAGTTGCTTAACATGGTAGTGGATGATATGAAGTCCAAGGGTATTACTCCAATCTACCTGGTTACAGATCATCTTGGATTTTATGAAAGATATGGATGGGAGTTCTTCTGCATGGCACAGGGAGACGGAGAGCCAGAGCCTACAAGGCTTTACGTCCATAGATAATGGGAAACTGTCCGTGGCAAAAGCGGAACTACACGTTGAATGTCACAATATAGTACAGAGCATGAAATATAGAGGTTGCAACAATCTCTATATTTTTTTGTTAAAAAAGATACGAAAAAGGATTGAATAGCTGTTGACTCTGATGTTAGGTAATAGTTTATAGTTTATTATAGCTTAAATAAAACGCTCAGGAGGTAAGGATGAAAGTCAACAGCGTATATTCGCCAGATGTTTATAAAAAGATAATGCTGGCTGATTCAGATAAAAAAGATGATATCTATCGCTATGATATGATGTTGCCCTTTCAAGGAAAATGGGAATGTTATCATATCCCCATGAAACCAAAGTTTCCAGGTGGATATGACATCATTATGGCTAACAATAGATTAGGAATAATGGCGCCATCTGATGTGGACAGCGACATTGCAGAGCAGATAGAGCAATTGGAAAATCAGGAGATGTGGGAGTCTTGCAATAGGGCTATAGAAGAAGCTCTTACCAGATTTGAAAATCAGGGAATAGAGCTAAAGGTGCAAGAATATCTTTTCACAATTCTTCTGGCAAATCCCCAGAATGCTTATACAATCATGAATGAAGGATATTGTGGTGACGGAGGAATCCCTGGATATATTATGGGATGGCTCGTTCCTTCAAAAGAGACCATCAAAAGACTTCCAGCCGCCCTTACACATGAGACTAATCATAATATCAGATACCAGTACATCAAGTGGACAAATGATATAAATCTTGGTGAGATGATTGTGAGTGAAGGATTAGCAGAGAACTTTGCCACAACAGTTTTTGGTGAAGAACTTCTTGGACCATGGGTCACCAAGACAGACATGGAGCTAATGCCCCTTATAAAAGAGATTATCTACGATGGTCTCGAAGTAACTGGTTTTGACAATATCACATCATATCTTTACGGCGATGAAATGGCCAGGATTCAGCATTTCCCGGAGGTTGGGCTTCCATATTGTGCAGGATATGCCACAGGCTATTATTTGATAAAGTACTATCTAGAAAAGACAGGGATTCCTATAGAAAAGGCAACGATAATTCCGGCAACTGAGATTTTGAATGAAGTAAAGGAATTTTGGAAATGAAAAAGCTGACTTCGTGGGGACGGGGTTATAGGGTCATAATAGAATACGATTAGTATTGAAGTGAAAAACAGACCTAAATCCGTGCAAGGAGAAGGTTTGTTTTTGTTTTGTGATACTTTTGTTTTAGAGTATTGTATTAAAATGAAGATATTACAAGAAGGAGAATGAAAAACAATGAGTAATTATATAATTCGTTTAGAAGAAAAGAAAGATTATAGAGAAGTTGAAAACCTTGTAAGAGAGTCATTTTGGAATGTGTACCGCCCCGGATGCAGTGAGCACTATGTAATTCATGTGCTCAGGGATGACCCGGCATTTGTTCCGGAGCTTGATTTTGTCATGGAGCAGGACGGAAGGCTTATCGGGCAGAACATGTTCATGAAAACTGTTATTGAAGCTGATGATGGCAGGGAAATCCCGGTACTTACCATGGGACCAATAGGAATCACGCCGGAGCTTAAGCGCAAGGGCTATGGAAAAGAACTGCTTGATTACTGCCTGGAGAAAGCAACAGAAATGGGATTCGGAGCAGTTCTTTTTGAAGGAAATATCGGATTTTACAGCCATTGCGGATTCGATTATGCAAGCAAGTTTGGAATTCGTTATCATGATCTGCCTGAGGACGCAGATTCATCATTTTTCCTGTGCAGAGAATTGATCCCAGGATATCTTGATGACGTAACCGGAGTATATCAGACCCCTCAGGGCTACTATGTTAAAGATGAGGATGTAGAGGAATTCGATAAACAGTTTCCACCCAAGGAAAAGAAAAAGCTTCCGGGGCAGCTATTTGACTGATAGAAATTGAAAATGATGATTGAAAAGACAGATGGAACACATATCGGAGAAGAGGGTCTCAGGTTTATTGTTTATAAGGAGCAGAAATAATGTATTTCAAGAAATATACGGATCATGATTATGAGGCAGTATGTGATTTCCTAATAGAACTAAATGATCGGGATACGAGCCATATTAATTGGAACTGGGCTAGGTTTGAGTGGATGTATGAGCATCCGGAATTTAATAAGGATTTATTGGAGGCCATTGGGCTTTGGATAGATCAGGAAAAGGTTGTAGGAGCTGCAATCTACGATATGTATTTCGGTGAGGGCTTCTGCGGTGTTATGCCGGAGTATAAGCTTCTGTATCCGGAAATATTAGATTATGCATGCGCTAATCTTAAAGATGATTCTGGATTTGCCCTTGCAGTCTGCGATGACAATAAAGATGAAATGGATATGGTCTTAAACAAAGACTTTACCAGGATTGATCAGACAGAAAATATTATGGAACTTGATCTTAATAGGGAATTTAATGCTACTTTGCCTGAGGGCTACAGCTTTGCAAATCCTGACCCGATAGAGGATCTTTATGAGCTTTCATGGCTATTTTGGCAGGGCTTTGATCACGGCGAGGATAAGACAGAATTTGAAAAAGAAGAACTATCTACGCCAAGGAAGCGTAAGCACTTTAACAGAGATCTTAGTATGGCGGCACGAGATAGTGAAGGTGAACTGGTTTCTCTCTGTGGACTGTGGTATAGCCCTAAAACAGACTACGTATATGTAGAGCCTGTCTGCACTATTCCCAGCCAAAGAGGAAAGGGTGTAGCCAAGGCTGTAATTCACGAAGCACTTAATAGAGCGAAGAAGTTGGGAGCTAAAAGAGCTTTTGTAATATCTGATATGGATTTCTATGCAAAGCTTGGATTCAGAAACAGATATCATTACACGTTTTGGAGAAAAATATAGCGAGATGAGGAGGAAGCCAACATTGAAGCGGATAGAGGAAATACGTATAATTTTAAATGTTGGGTATTGCATTTCCTTATTAGTTATTTAATAGAGACATTTGGGGAGAAAAGTATGAAATACGTTTTGTTATATGTTTTGGGATATGTGGTTTTGTTTTCAGTAGTATGGCTACATGAAGTTGGACATGCCATTTGGCATTATCGTTTTGGATTAAGAAACAACTGGTGGAAGGTTCAGGTTAAACCTTATATCTTTTTTTCAACACCTGGTCCAGTAGATGCCGATAAGTGGGAGAAGCAAAAGCCTATACAGCATGTGTTGGGTGCATATGGCGGAATTATGATGAATGCAATAATTGCAATCTTATATGTGTTCCTTCTGATTTTTGCGCCGCACGAGTTTAGGATGTATCTTGTCCATCTGCGGTATGCCGGGGACAATGATGAACTGTACTTCCGTGATTATTTGAACGAGCATCCTGCCGTGGCAAAAGAATATGAAACCTTGAAGCTCCGGCTTTGGAAACAATATGAGCATGACCGTGATGCATATACAGATGCGAAGACGGATTTCATCTCCAAATGGACGGCAGAAGCACGAAAGGAATATGGAGACCGATACTGACATATTTAATCTTGAGGAGGAAAAAATGATCATACTGATTACGGGTGCATCTCACACTGGAAAAACGCTTCTGGCACAAAAGATGCTCGAAAAATACAAATATCCGTATCTGTCGATCGATCACCTGAAAATGGGTCTGATCCGCAGCGGTAATACAGAATTGACGCCGGAGGATGATGAGGCTCTGACCGGGTATCTGTGGCCAATCATACGAGAGATCGTGAAGACGGCGATCGAAAATAAACAGAACCTCATTATTGAAGGCTGCTATATTCCATTTGATTGGAGACGGGATTTTGAAGAGCGATATTTATCGTCTATTCGCTTCATTTGCCTCGCTATGAGCGAGAACTATATTGAGAACCATTTTGGCGAGATTATTGGATATGAGTCGGAAATCGAAGCCAGGATGATTGATGCAGACTGTACGAAAGATAGTCTGAAAGCAGACAACAGAGATATCATCAATGGCTTTCAACATGCAGGGGAAAAGGTCGTACTGATATATTCTGATTATGAGCAAACAATAAAAGGACTTCTGGACCGACAATCGGGGTTTGGAGGACAGTCATGAAAGTTGCAGTATGCTAGGATACAGACTGGCTGCTATCAGAAGAAGCATACTCGATCTATGCTCCCTGCATGTATCATCCTACATGCGAGGACTATAGGACACAGATGGAAGGCTTTTTACAAGCTTCATCGGTGAAAGTATTTGTATGTGAAGATCGAAACAGGAAAGCCGGCATGATGGTTCTGAAGTTTTCAGAAGCCGCCGCGGAGATCATCGGAATTGCCGTGTCTGAAAAGCTCAGACGTCGGGGGATCGGAAAACAGCTGATCTTAAGCGCGATGGAGTTGGAAAGAATAGGAAGAATCGAAGCGCAGACGGACGATGATTCAATTGGTTTCTACCGCAGATGCGGCTTTTCTGAGGAGAAAAGCATCATTGATTATCCCGATGGGTCAGTCGTTCGTTATAACTGCATTCTGAACAAATAGACAAATTCCAGATGGATTCAGAATGATCATCGAGTATAAGAAATCCCCCATCGGATATGCACAGGCTTATCAATTGAGTGGTGAATTGTTCGATGAATATGACTATCCTGACGATGGACATATAGTGTTTGCTATGGATCAGTTTATAGGTGAGCCGAAATATTGGAGTAAGGGAATAGGCTCATCTTTTTTGAAAATGATGGCTTCTCATCTGAAAGAAAATATGGCTGCGGAACGAGTTCTTCTTGACCCGCACCAAGATAATAAAAGGGCTATAAGGGCATACGAGAAAGCCGGGTTTAAAATCATTAAATCACTTCCGAAACATGAGATGTTTGAGGGAGAAAAAGTAGATTGCTGGCTGATGGAATTAGCACTGTAGATTCCCGTTTGCAGAGATGCCGTTGGTAAGAGAGGTATGCCATGATACTTGAAACGAAAAGATTGATCCTCCGACCGTGGGAAGAAAGCGATGCGGAGAATTTATTTAAATATGCAAGTCATCCTGATGTGGGACCAATCGCAGGATGGGCGGTTCATACAAGTGTAGAGAATAGCCGTGAAATAATCCGGAGGGTTCTTTCAGCGCCGGAGACCTATGCTGTAGTATTAAAAGAATCAGGCCAGCCTGTTGGCAGCATTGGACTTATGCTTGGGAAAGCCAGCAATATTGGCCTTCCTGATTCAGAAGGTGAAATCGGCTACTGGATCGGAGTTCCGTATTGGGGACGAGGGCTGATACCGGAAGCAGTCAGGGAATTGATGCGCTACGGTTTTAAAAACCTAAAACTTAATAAAATATGGTGTGGTTACTTTGATGGGAATGAAAAGTCAAAGCGTGTTCAGGAGAAGTGCGGTTTTCATTATCATCATACGGTCTATAATGTGCCATGTGCCATAGAGGGTGTTCTCCGAACGGAACACATAACATGCCTTTCCAAAGAAAGAAATATGAAAAATGAAAACAAATACTACACACAAAAACTTTCTATTTGACCTCGACCAGACACTGCTTGATTTCAATGCATCCGAGCGTATAGCGCTGGAGATTGTGCTCAGGGCAGGATAGCGTCAACAGGCTTAGACAGATATATAGACGGAATCTTTATAAGCGAGGATATGGGCGTCCACAAGCCGTCAACAGAGTACTTCGATATGGTGCTCGAGGAGATAGGAGAGCCCAGAGAAAACTGCATCGTTATCGGAGATTCCCTCACATCAGATATGCTTGGGGCAAAGAACGCCGGCATGAGATCTGTGTGGTTCATGCCTTCAGGCGATATCGAGAGCGCCATGAAGGAATATGACATCGATTACTGCGCATCATCCTTCGACGAGTTGTATGAGATACTGAAGAATATGTAAATTTATTGAGACTGTCGCATATTGCGGCAGTCTTTTTGCCGTTAACGGTATTTCCTGACCGCTAAGTGGCATACAGAAAATATCATCCTTTTTGGAGTAATCCTGGATTGATTATCGTTTGAGTGCGGCTTGAGCATCGCGGGTGGATGCAACCGGTGAGGGCTGATTAGAGTATTCAGGCGTAATTCCGACTTGAGCATCACGAGTGAGTTCAACCTGTAGAGGATGGTCGAAGAGAACAGGCGTAACGCTTGAATATAAAACTTGACGTAATTTCGTTTGCGTTACACCGGTAAACATCATTACAAGATTTCTGACTGAAAAAAACAGGTGTGAAGAGAGTAAAATAGCATGTATGTGGGAATAATTCATCAAAAAGTTCAACCAGTCATATGGTGAGCAAGAATTCCGGCGTAAAGGGGATAAAAATGGTAGTCTGTTCTTCGTGAAGTGGTAAGTCAATACTGTTAAAAATAAGGTTTCTGATTGAAACAGTTAATGAAAGGCATACACCTGAGCGACAGAAGCAGTACCTGCAAAAGAAGATGGCTGCCGGAAGCGAAATATTCATGATGATCAGAGACATACCTTTGGCTGTCGTGACCATAAACAAAGATGTAATCGAGGATCTTTACGTGCTGCGGCAATCATAGTGGAATAGAGCATATTGTTACTGACGAAAGAGTATAAAGGGAGGCATGATATTCCCGCACTAGATGTCTTTCCATAAATCAATAAAAACAGATTTAATACTCTTTTTACATAATGAATAAACGTAAAATGATAAAATTATATTGTATTTCATCGTTTGATATTTTGAATGGTACACAGTATGAAAAACAGTACATTCTATCAACACTGGGAAAAATTGGGTGAACCTATCGGCAAGGGCAGGACCGCTGAAGTATATGCTATTGGAGAAGATAAGGTATTAAAACTTTTCTATCCGTTTATTTCATTTGAATCTATTAAAGATGAAATGATTCACACGCATGCTGCCTACATGTCAAAAGTTCCGGTAGCGGATGTCTATGAGATTGTTCGCGCAGGTGACAGATATGGACTTTTGATGGAGAGAGAAGAGGGAAGTAGTCTGGATCAGTTTATCTACGAGTACCCGGAAAAAAGGGTGGAGCTGATTTCACGATTTGCCAAAGCAGTAAAGGTGTTACATAAGATACCGATTACTGATCCGGGACTGCCTGACGCGAAGGAGCTGGCTATTTATTATATAGGCAAGCTCAATAAGGAGTACTGTTCAGAGGAGGACGCGAAGAAAATTCGCTCGATTTTTGAAAGTATTCCCGAAGCGCAAACCTTCGTCCATTGTGATTGTCATACAGGTAATGCACATATTGTCGGAGAAGAAATACGGTATTTGGATTTGATGTTTTCAGGAAAAGGGCACCCGGTTTTTGATCTGCTTGCAATGTATGCGCATTTTGTATTTCTTCCATCATTTAGTTCAAAAGAAGATTATAAGACAAAGAGTAACATGACGCAGGTTGAGGCAGAGACGCTGTTTGACAGATTTCTTGAAAAATATTTTTCCAAGGCAGATACAGAGAAACTTTCCGGAATCAAGACAGTAGTAAGGGGAGTTCACGCGGCGCAGATATGCCTTGCATCGGTTCGAATGCCGGGAGTATTTACAGAAGATATGTTGCTTGAGGTGAGAAGAAGAGCTTTGGAGTTTTCGGAGCAGTATCATGTTGATGACCTGAACATAGAAATGATTGGCTGGAATGATTTAGTTTAATATGTGGATAAAATGTTTGCACGTACAGATAAGATCATAGTCAGAAATTACATAAAATATCTTTTTCCGGCGATTCTTGTTGGACTTGGCGGGGCTATTCAGCAATTTGTTGATACCATAATTGTTGCAAAGCTCATTGATTCTAATGCTGTTGCCATAGAAAACTATGCCGGCCCGATGGTCCAGTATACGCCATTTACTGTAAAGCTTATTGGATGTGGAGGCGCAGTAATATATGCCACACTTATGGGAAAAATGGAACGCGAGAAGGCTGCAGGTATCTATAGTACAGCTATGATTTTGGCAACGATTATGAGCTTTATTGTAACCATTCCCGGATTATTCTTTATTGGAGAACTTGACATGGCACTGGGATGCAGCCAGGAGCTTATGGGAGATTTTCAGACATATATGATTCCAACACTGATACTTATTCCCGTATCTATAATAATGATGACCTTTGCTTCCTTTTTGCCTGCGATGGGATATCCCGGGCTTACCTTCAGAATCGTTTTGACTGCAAATATTGTTAATGTGTTACTGGATGTAGTCTATATAAAATTCTTTAAAATGGGCATTGCGGGAGCTCAGTGGGCTACCATAAGCGGCTATGTGGTTGCGCTTATAGCTATGATATTCGCGTTAAAAAAGGATCATTTCGTTTTTTCATCTATCAAATATTTTAATGTTGCTGCAATAAAAGACATATTCATCAGAGGATTGCCATCCGGGTTATCTCAACTGGGCCTCCTTACATACTATTGGTATTTTAACCGTCTTGTTACCCAAATGGGTGGAACGGAAGCAATGAAGGCTTTTTCTATCTGCTTGCAGCTACTGGCTGTATGTGCAATTTTGATCAATGGCGTATCTGAAAATGTGAGAAACTTTGTGAGTATGCTAAACAGTGCAGAAGATAAACAGTCAGTGCGATATGTTATGAAAAATTCCAGCATTATATTAGTGCTGTGGGGAGTGGTTCTTTTGGCGGTGATCCAATTGTTCCCTGGCATATTTGTGGATTTATATAGTATTCAGGACGGAAGAGAATTAGCGATTCATGCACTACGAATATATTCGTTTATAGTGCTTTTCAAGGGAATGGCGATAATTGCAAGAGATTACCTTAATACAACCGGCAGGCCATACCATGCAATGGTGGTTACTTTAGCCGAGGGCTCTGTTGGCGTAATTATCCTTGGCACAATACTTGGCGGTCAGATTGGTCTCGATGGAGTATGGATGGCCTTTCCGTTAACCTCCTGCATCTGCTGCATATTGGTTGCCATATATCTTTTTTCATGGGGGAAAAGTCATGTCCAAAATGATTCAGCGGGCTACGAGAAAATGTATATGACTTTACCTGTTAATAGCGCAAAAACAGTTTTACCCTCACAAGAAATATCAGATTATTATAAAGCTAAGGTTCAGAATAAAACGATTACTGAAAGAACAGCGCTTCTGGTAGAGGAGATGTACATATACAGCGTTAATCATACGAAAAAGCTCGATTATATTGATGTGATGTTGCAGATTCATGATAACGAGAGCCGGATACTTTTCAGAAGCCTTGGTGAACCTTTTGATCCTATGAATATGGCAAATGAAGAGGAAAAGGCTAACGTCCTGCTTCTTAATAAGATCACTTCAGAGATTAAATACGAGTACATCATGGGGATGAATACCACATGCATTAGAGCATATGGACCATGGGGACGGGGTTAGCGGTCCATTAATAAGGAGGAAAAATCCAAATCCGTGTAAATCAGTGTAAAATAGAAACATGACATATAGATGACATGTTTACCGTGTTACTCTCAATCCAGAAGGTGATCGAATGAAGATAGACAGACTGATTGGTATACTTTCAATCCTTTTGCAAAAGGAGATGACAACTGCACCGGAGCTGGCTGAGCACTTCGAGGTATCGAGGCGCACAATCAACAGGGATATTGAAACACTGTGCCAGGCGGGGATACCTATCCAGACTGCGCAGGGCGTGGGCGGCGGAATCAGCATCATGGATGGCTATCGGATGGATAGAACGCTTTTGACATCCCGGGATATGCAGATGATCCTTGCGGGGCTCCGAAGTCTCGATAGTGTCAGCGGCAGCGGATATTATGGTCAGCTCATGGAAAAAATCCAGGCCGGTTCGTCAGAGTTTATAAGCGGAAGGGATTCCATCCTTATCGACCTGTCCTCATGGTATAGGGATACCCTGGCACCGAAGATTGCACTAATCCAGGATGCTATAGAACTTGGTAAAAGAATGGAGTTTTCCTACTACTCGCCGAAGGGCGACACTAAAAGAGAGATTGAGCCGTATTACCTTATCTTCAAATGGGCCAGCTGGTACGTGTATGGATACTGCCTGCTGAGGAAGGATTTCAGGCTTTTCAAGCTTAACCGAATGGACGGAATTGTCCTTGGAAATGACTTTGAGAAAAGAAGCGAGATCCCTGCACCTTCCATTTCGAATGATGAGATTTTTCCTGCAAAGGGCAGAGTAAAAGCTGTTTTCGACCCATCCATGAAATGGCAGCTTGTGGAAGAGTATGGAGTTAATTCCTTTACGGAACAACCGGATGGGACACTGCTTTTCGAGCATGAGTATCCGGATGATGAGGGATTGATTGCATGGATACTTTCGTGCAGGGATAAGGTCACAGTACTTGAGCCTGAGTCTGTCAGGGAGAAACTTTACGAGATCACCAGTGACATTGCACGAAAATATGAAAAGGTGGAGAGAAAACATGGAAAACAAGGCACTGGTCGTAATCGACATTCAAAATGACATAACCAAGAATTACAGGAAAATCGTTGACGGTATCAACAGGGCAATCGACTGGGCAACGGCAGAGGATATGCACGTTGTTTACATCAAGCATAACAACCTGTCGCCAGGAACCAGAACCTTCAAGCCCAATACAAAAGGCGAAGAGCTTGTCCCTGAAATGAAGGCTGTATCGGATAACGTTTTTACCAAGACAAAATCTAATGCGCTGACATCAGAATCGTTCGCGGGATTCATCAATGATAATGGAATTTCGGAATTCTATGTTGCAGGCGCAGATGCTACAGGCTGCGTGAAATCGACCTGCTACAACATGACCAAATCGGGATACACAGTTCATGTGATATCTGATTGTGTCACAAGCTATGACCTTAAGAAGCTGGACGAGATGTACGCGTACTATGCAAGCAAGGGGTGCGAGGTAAAAGAGCTTGATGAGTATATGGAGGTAAGGTAATAAGCCCTATGAGAAAAAGGACTTACCTGAAGCATAACATTTCGTTGAAATTTGTTTTGTGAAACCAAAGAGAAGAGGGGATGATTATGGCGTTCGATTACAAGAAAGAGTACAAGGAATTTTACATGCCTAAGGGCACGCCTTCGATAGTGACGGTTCCGAAGATGAATTACATCGCAGTCAAAGGGAGTGGTGATCCCAACGTAGAGGGCGGCGAGTACAAGCAGGCAATAGGACTGCTTTATGGCATCGCATTTACAATTAAGATGAGTAAAAAAGGAGACCACAAGATCGATGGCTACTTTGATTATGTTGTGCCGCCGCTAGAAGGATTCTGGTGGCAGGATTCTGCTCCTGAAAAGAGTAATGATAGCGGAGCAGGCGAGAATAATACTAGCGGTGCAAGTGAGAACAATGCTAGTGCCAATCGAAAGATTGTTGGCGGAATAGACTATACTCGCAAAGATGATTTCAATTGGATCTCCGTCATTCGCTTACCTGACTTTGTTACAAAAGAAGATTTCGACTGGGCGATTGCTGAAGCGACTACCAAAAAGAAAACGGACTTTTCAAAGGTGGAATTCCTTACATACGATGAGGGTCTATGCGTGCAGTGTATGCATATTGGTTCCTACGATGATGAGCCTGCCACTGTGGAGGCAATGCATCAGTTCATGGAAGAGATGGGTTATATTTTGGACATCAATGAGAAGCGTTTGCATCATGAAATATACCTCAGTGATGCAAGAAAGGTAGCACCGGAGAGACTTAAAACGGTAATTCGACATCCTATAAGGAAAGCTTGAGGCGTTAGTGCCCATCCTTTTTGGCGGGAGACTATGCGAAAAATGTTTTTTGGGATTGCTTAACATAGCTTTTAATTGAGGATGAAGTGGTACTACTTGACCTATTGGGATTATAGGAAAATATCAAGTAGTCTTCTTAGGCGGAAAAGCAGACGCTACTTGAACTATTATTATTCCAGGAAACATGTCACGTAGTATTTCAGGGCAAAAACAAAGACACTACTTGAACTATTTTTATTCAGAAAATATATCCCGTAGTATCCTCGGAAATTAATACCAATCCTACTTGACCATTTTTATAGAGAGAAAGAAGGTCACGTAGACCACCTGGAATTAAACCCCAGGACTACGCGACCTAACAAGCATTTAGAGCATTCATCAAGTAATATTCCCGGATATAAAGAAAATACACTAAAACCTACCAAAATCAGCCCCAACAACACTTACTTTTAAGCCCTAACATCTATACTTTAAGATTCTTATCCTAATAACCTAATAATAACTTATCCAGATATCAAAACTGAACCAAAACCGCACCAAACCACCCCACTCCAACCCTATAAAAAGGAGGCATAAAGATGGAATACATACGACTAACCAAAGACAATCTCGATAAAGAGCACATCTGCTGCGCGATCTCAAATAACAAAGACGTGCAGGTATCATCCAAGAAAGCCTGGCTTGCAGACAGGTTCGATGAAGGCCTGGTTTTTCTAAAGAGCGCAGAGCGCGGGAAATGCTTCATTGAATACATACCTGCTGAGAATGCATGGAATCCCATAAACGCGCCTGGATATATGTACATTGATTGTCTGTGGGTGTCAGGTTCCTTCAAGGGACATGGCTACTCAACAGAGCTTCTTAACGAGTGCATAAGAGACAGTAAGGAGAAAGGTAAGAAGGGACTTTGCGTATTAGCAGCAGCAAAGAAGAAGCCCTTCCTTTCAGATCCGAAATTCCTCGCAGCAAAAGGCTTCAAAGTTTGTGACGAAGCAGACAACGGCATACAGCTGTGGTACCTGCCCTTCGCCGACGGAGAAGTAACAACAACCCCAAAGGATGGAGAAGCAACCACAACCTCAAAGACCGGAACAGAAACCCCAACCAGCAAGGACAAAACAGAAACCCCAACCTTCAATCAATCCGCCAAGCACCCCCACATCGACGATCCCGGCTACGTTCTCTTTTACACAAATCAGTGCCCCTTCAATGCCAAGTACGTGCCGGTTCTGGAGGAGACCGCCGCAAAGAACAAAATCCCATTCAAAGCAATAAAAATCGACAGCAAAGAAAAAGCCCAGAGCGCACCTACGCCCATCACCACCTATGCGCTGTTTTGCGATGGCGAATATGTGACCAACGAGCAGATGAATGACAAGAAGTTTTTAAAGCTTATAAATGGGTAAGCTGAAGTTTCGGATTTGTACATAAAGTTCATGCATTTTTAATGCTACTTTATTCTTACGTAATACTATGGTAGAGGTCTTTTTCATATAATATTTGTATCACCCTAAATTGATTATCTGGCTAGTTGTTGAACCGGGAATGATACTATGAAAAGACTTTTATCAGCATTACTCATCATGATATTGATTATTCCGGGCACGATATCCTACTATCCCCTGAAAGCGAAGGCTGAGGCGGGGAGCAGCGGGATTTTGGCCTATTATAATGATGCCGGTGAGATCGTCTATGATCTGAACGGCTTAGAAGGCCTTGATAAAGATTTTGCCATGACACTTTACCTTGTGCTTGATGACGCATGGGTCAGATATTTAGAAGATCCTTCACAGTACTTCAGAGTTATTGTGCCGCCGGGAACATACTTTATAAATCCGGATACCAAGTCCATCAGGCTTGGAAGTAATGTCACTCTCGAGCTGAACGGAGTGAACATCATTTGTGATGAGGATGATGTGATAATCCAGACCAAGACCAGGCCCAGCAATAAAAGAGACGGAGTGTACGCAGAAGAGGGTGTGGGCGGATATGATGATTATCAGAACATAAAAATCGTAGGCGGAACGATAGATCTAAACAGTAACAGCAGAGTTCCAATCAGGTTTGCTCACGTTACAGGGCTTACACTTGAGAACCTTACCGTAAAGAACAGCGCTGCGACACACATGGTGGAAATTGCAGCCTGCAGAGATGTTTATGTTACGGGATGCACCTTTATGGATTCTATTAAAGAGGATCCCGAAAACATGCCGCTGGAAGCTTTTCAGATAGACGCAGCTAACAGAGAGACCATGTCATACAGTAAGGATCCCGTTTATGATGACTGCCCCTGTGATAACGTTGAGGTTGCGTATTGCACCTTCAAAAATCTGTACAGAGGCTTTGGAAGTCACACGGTAATTCCCGATGTTTATCAGAGCAACATAAGAGTGCATGACTGCAGCTTTATCGAAATAGAGAATGCAGCTATAATGTGCACCATGTGGAAGGATTCCAACATCTACGACAATGAATATATAAACGTGGGGAAGGAAACCGATGATACGGAATACGAGTGGTATACGCATGAGCCTTCCTACATGCAGGACGCAGAGTAATCCTGAATTTTTATCCTAATTTTATAAAAGCAGTAATCTTCATGTGGTATATTCAAAGGAGTTGAGGCGTGAAGTGACAATCGTTTGAACTAAATAGAATATGAAAAAGTGTCTGAGGGGGCATTATGCGAAAACTGAGTAAAAAAGGTAACATGAACGACAGAATTGATACAGTTCTGCGAAAGGTCAGGGGAAGGATGACATCCTATCCCCCGGGCATGTGCCCGCTTACTCTTTACAGGTCGATACTTCAGATCTCCATGAATCAGTCCTGCGGAAAATGTGTGCCCTGCAGGGATGGCCTTGTTGAAGTATACGATCTTTTAAACCAGATAATAAACGGAGATGCGACATTCGCGACTTTGGATGAGATAGAGGATAAGTGCCGAATGATCGCAGAAACAGCCGACTGCGCGGTAGGTGTTGTCGGCGCCAATATGATCCTTGAATCACTTTCCGAGTTTGAAGATGAGTACAGGAGTCATATTGAGAGAAGAAGATGTATTGAAAACACAAGTCAGACTATTCCCTGTGTGACTTTGTGCCCTGCTCACGTGGATGTGCCGGGTTATATTGCCATGGTTAAGGAAGAGGATTACGAGGGCGCTATCAAGGTGATACGCGACAAGAATCCCCTTCCCACAGCCTGCGCAATGATCTGTGAACATCCCTGTGAGAGGAAATGTCGCAGGTCTCTCATCGACGATCCCATCAACATCAGAGGACTAAAAAAATATGCGGTAGACAGCGTGGCTGCAGATACAGTTCCCACACCCACACCAGGCCCTTCCACGGGTAAAAAGATCGGTGTTGTAGGTGGCGGACCTTCGGGACTGACTGCGGCTTATTTTTTGTCGCTCATGGGGCATGAGGTCCACATATACGAGGAGCATGAAAAGCTTGGCGGAATGCTAAGATACGGAATTCCTGAGTACAGGCTCCCCAAGGAGAGGCTTGATCAGGATATAAACGCGATCATAAACGCAGGCAATATCAAGGTTTACACAAACACAAGAATCGGAAAGGATATTTCCTATGAAGAACTGAAAAACAATCACGACGCTTTATACATAGGCATCGGAGCACAGATTGGAAACAGAATGCCTGTGGACGGAGCGGATTCTGAGAACGTAATTCCGGCGGCTGACTTTTTGCAGAAGGTGGCTAGAGGAGAGAAGATAGATCTTACAGGAAAAAAGGTTGTCCTTATCGGCGGTGGCAATGTCGCCATGGATGCAGCCAGAACCGCAGCCCGTCTTAACGCTGAGAGCATACATGTTTTCACAAGAAAAAGGGATGACTACACAGCACTTCAGAGTGAGATTGAATCAGCTATGCAGGAGGGTGTACGTTTCAGGACCCTTCTTAGCTTTTTGAATATTGAAGCAGATAAAGAGAGCAATCAGGTGAAGGCAGTGTGGCTGCAGCCTGAGATAGTAGCAGAGTATGACGAATTGGGATTGGTGAAAACCGAGCATTCAAGTAACTACCCCTATCGCTTTTTGTGCGACTATCTGATCCTGGGAGTCGGTCAGAGAAGCGACGTGGAGTGCTTTGAGAAGGCAGGTATTCCTGTGGAGAGAGGCAGGATACAGGCCGATGAAATGTGCATGATAAAAAATACTCCCGGAATATTTTCAGGTGGAGACTGCGTAACCGGGCCTTCCACTGCAATAAACGCGATTGCAGCAGGACAGGTGGCAGCCTTCAACATAGATGAATATCTTGGATATCACCACACGGTGAGGCTTGAAGCCAGCATTCCGCCTGCTTTGCCTAATCCATGTATACCAACAGGGCGCGCGGAGATTGAGGAAAAGGATCCCTTTGAGAGGCGTGAGAGCTTCGATCATGTGGAGCTTCCGATGACCTACGAGGAGGCAAAACGAGAATCGGGAAGATGCCTTAGATGCGATCACTACGGCTGCGGCGCTATGGAAGGAGGCAGGGGAGAATGATGAAAATTACTATCAATGGAAAGACCTGCCAGGTTGAAAAAGGACGAACAATTTTAGAGGCTGCAGGAGAAAATGGTTTTCATATCCCTACCCTGTGTTACCTCAAAGGAATAAACGGCATAGGGTCATGTCGCATGTGCGTGGTTGAAGTAGAGGGCTACGAGAGACTTCTTGCTGCCTGCAACACAAGAGTAAGGGATGGAATGGTCATCACCACGGAATCGCCCAAGCTCACGGACTATAGAAAGAGAATGTTAAAGCTCCTTCTGTCCAACCACAATCTCGATTGTATGAGCTGCGCTTCCAACGGAAAATGCGAGCTCCAAAAGCTGTGCAACGAATACGGAGTAGAGCGTGCTGACCAAGAGGGCAGCCGCGTTAATATAGAGAAAAAGCTTCCCTATCTGGATGCAAATCCTTACATAAGCTACGATCCCAGCAAGTGTATTCACTGCCAGAGATGCATCAGCATCTGCCACAGGATAGCATGTAACGGAACCATCAGGAGCGGAAGACTTGGTAACTACCACATTGTTGAGGCTCCCTTCGGAGAGGATTATAAGTCCACCTCCTGCGAGAGCTGCGGCAACTGCGCTTCTGTATGCCCTACGGGCGCTTTGATCTTGAAAAGAGAAAAAGAATACAGGGAGTGGGAAGTAAAGAAGGTACTGACCACCTGCCCTCACTGCGCGACAGGATGCCAATTCTACCTTGTGGTTAAGGATAATAAGATTGTAAATGTGGAGTCAGCAGACGGCCTCGCTAACCATAAGAGACTTTGCGTAAAGGGAAGAAATGCCAGCTTCGATTTTGTTCAGGCAGAAGACCGCTTAAAGAAGCCTCTTATAAAGGACAGAAGCACCGGTGAATTCAGGGAGGTGAGCTGGGATGAAGCCATTTCCTACACCGCAAAGCGCTTCATGGAGATAAAGGAAAAGTACGGAAGTGATAGCCTTGCCGGTTTTGCCTGCTCCAGATCATCAAACGAAGATGTATACATGGTTCAGAAAATGGTGAGGTGCTGCTTCGGTACTAACACCACTGATAACTGCGCCCGCGTGTGCCATTCCGCATCGGTTACGGGACTTGCCAAGACTCTTGGTTCTGGTGCCATGACGAACCCCATCCATGACATTACACACGACGTTGATGTTATCATGCTGGTGGGCTCTAACCCTGAGGAGGCGCACCCTGTTGTGGGCATGCAGATAAGACAGGCGGTGAAGCGCGGAACGAAGCTCATCGTTGTCGATCCAAGAGAGATTGGGCTCTCTAAGCAGGCTGATATTCATATTAAGCTTCGACCCGGAACCAACGTCGCCTTTGCCAACGGAATGATGAACGTCATGATAAATGAGGACCTCATAGATCATGATTACATAGATAAAAATGTGGAGGGCTTCGAGGAACTTAAAAAACTTGTCATGGATTACACACCTGAAAAGGTTGCTGAGATCTGTCACATCGATGAGGATATGCTTATCGAGGCTGCAAGAATGTATGCCACTGCAAAGAAGGCGCCCATCATCTACTGCCTTGGAGTAACTGAGCATTCTACAGGAACCGAGGGCGTAATGAGCATGTCTAACATGGCAGTTCTTTGCGGGAAAATCGGACGTGAGGGCTGCGGCGTTAACCCTCTTCGTGGTCAGAACAATGTACAGGGAGCCTGTGATATGGGCGCCATGTCTACAGATTATCCCGGATATCAGAAGGTCGATAACGAACAGGTCCGTCAGAAATTTGAAAAGGCCTGGGGCGTAAGTCTTAACCCTAATCCGGGACTTCGTGCGACGGAGGTTTTCCCTGCTGCAATTGGTGGGAAAATTAAAGGACTCTACATTTGCGGTGAGGATCCTATGGTATCTGATCCCGACACCACGCATATTATAAAAGCTCTTGAGAGCATGGAGTTTATCGTTGTGCAGGATCTTTTCATGACAAAGACGGCAAGGTATGCAGATGTGATTCTGCCGGCTAAGAGCTTTGCAGAGAAGGAAGGAACCTTCACAAATACTGAAAGAAGAATTCAGCGAATAAGAAAAGCCATCACTCTTGATGGTGAGATGAGGTCAGATACTGATATCATAATCGACCTCATGAATGCCATGGGCTACAAGCAGCCCTACCTCACACCCAAGCAGATCATGGATGAGATCGCAGAGCTCACACCAAGCTATCACGGAGTAAGCTACGAGTGCCTCGATGCAGGAGAGAGCCTTCAGTGGCCGTGCCCTGAAAAGGATCATCACGGAACGCCCATCATGCATGTGGGACATCCTGCCCGCGGAAAAGCTCTGCTGTATCCCGCTGAGTTCAAGGAGGCCAAGGAGCTGCCAGACGAGGAGTATCCCTTCATTCTTACGACAGGACGAATCCTCTATCACTACAATGCTTTCAGCATGACTTCAAGGTCAAAGGGTCTTATGGACATTGAGGGAGAGGGCTACATCGAGCTCAATTACAAGGACGCTGACAGGCTTGGAGTTAAGAGTGGAGATATGGTCGCTGTCAGCAGCAGAAGAGGAACGATTGAAGCTAAGGCGAGAGTCGGACGAAAAGTGTCTCAGGGCGAGACCTGGATGCCTTTCCACTTCCCAGATTCTCCTGTAAATATGATAACCAACGCGGCACTTGATGAGTACGCAAGGATTCCTGAGTACAAGGTGTGCGCGGTTAAGCTGGAGAAGAGATGAAGTTTTCTGCTTCTATATACAGATAGTTCAGATATGAGAAGAGATGAAATTTTCTAACCGGTTATTTGTATGTTGGCATCCAGAGATAGTACATGCTTTATTTGTGCATAATCTTCCGGAGAGTTGCAGTTTTGCAGTTCATTAGGATCACCATGAAAATCATAGTACTGGCAATCAAGTCTTTCTAAAAGGGCTCTGATTGCCAGCTTTTTATTGTCAATCAGCTCTTTGCAGAGAGCGGAGTGCGCGGTATTATACACGCCGATAAGTGGTTCCGGGCGACCGCTATAGGACAGAATTGTGGCGTCGGGATTCTTATCAAAATGAGCATTAAGGAGCTGCTGCAAAGTCTCTTTAGAGAGAAGTGGAACGTCAACACTCATGACGATTGCGCAGCTATGTTTGCACTTTGGAAAGCATGAATATAAGCCACCCATGGGACCGAGATCAGGGATGATATCAGAGACCGTATGGATGGTTGCTGTCTGATCTGCATCAACAGGTTGCTGCGAATCAGAAGATATAAGAATGTTATCTGCAGGTAACACCTTCCCCGACACGATAACATCATCACACCCCAGCGTGGTAAGTTTCTCCACCTGAATTTCCAGCAGAGTTTTCCCGTTCAGAAGAAGCCCTGCCTTATCAGTTTTCATGCGGCTGCTCTTGCCGCCCGCCAATACTATTCCGCTAAATTTCATTTCGCTAATTCTATCCTCACAACATCTTTAATCTGACGTTTGGAATTGCTGTCACCAAAAACAATCAGCTTGATTTTAGTTGCTCCATTATCATCTGCAGCACTTACAAGGTATGCGACTCCATCCGTAGAAATCTCGGTTGCTGAAATTTCTGCTGAGTACTCATCTGATGCAACGACTTTTGCTGTGGTGAAATCTTCAGCGGAGATATCTGCAAGACCAAGGACGCTAAGGACAGTCACACCGGTTTCGGATATCTGTTTTTCTTCGCCCTTTCCGTTTAAGGTTGTGCCCTGAACGTCAACTGCGGGTGCATTAAAAGGATCAACTGAAATGTTCTTGCCATCATAGGTGATGATCAGAGTTCCGGCCTGGGCTGCGGTCCGCTTCGGCAGATAGATGACCGTGATAACTGCAGTGATTAGAAGCAGTGCAACAACGATGAGCAGATTTCTTTTTTTCATGATATCTCCTTTTCAGAAAGTATTATTGGCTTAAGTCGTTTCACCAGTTCAACGGCAAGAAGTCCGGATACAGATCCGCTTGTGGCTGACACGCAGATGTAGAGCAGAAGCACAATTCCTGTCAGTCTGAACACTATGAAATTGGCGGTCAGGCAGGCGGTTATTGATGCTGCGATAGATGAAAGCATGATTCCGAGGGACATGTCCTTTGAAACTTTTCGTGTGATAAAAAGCACCATATCAATGGTAAGCCCGGGCAGAATATAACCGATTGGGGACAGCAATCCCATGCTTCCGGTCATTCCAAAGCATAGCGCCAGGACACTCTGCACGATTGCCATAAGAGTAGCACAGCCAGCCAGGGGGATCACAGCTGCGGCGATAATTAGGAACATTATGGAAAAACTGGTGGCGATACCACCGGGAATGTGCAGAAATTCTGTGATTATATTGGCAGCAGGCGATATGAGCCTTTTTGCAAACAGGCCAAGATCACAGCACAGGGCCATGAAGATATAGACCCTCAGTTTTGCATTTTTCATAGATTCCACCCTCATAAAATCTCAACTTAAAAAAGTCTGTTTATGGGAAGTATAGCACAAAAACATGTTGTTTTACCAAACGAAATAGTGTAGAATAATAAACTCACTATCGAATCGTCGTCAAATGAAAATTCTAGTTATCTGACTTGAGGAAAACATCTATGAGTTACATTGAAGTAAACGATCTAAAGAAAAATTTCGTGGTTAAAAAGAAGAGAGAAAAGGGAAAGCTTTTCAGAGAGAAGGAAACAGTTAAGGCTCTTAAGGGCGTTTCGTTTTCAGTTGATAAGGGAGAACTGGTGGGCTATATAGGCCCCAACGGTGCAGGAAAATCCACAACGGTTAAGATTCTCTCCGGGATCCTTACACCTGATGGTGGAAGCGCGAATGTTGGAGGGATTGTGCCCTGGGAGGAGCGAAAGGCTCATGTTAAAAACATCGGTGTTGTGTTTGGACAGCGAAGCCAGCTCTGGTGGGACGTGCCGATCATCGACAGCTATAGTTTATTAAAGGACATCTACAGGATTCCCCAGAGGGATTACGAGGCGAGATTGAAGGAGCTGACTGAGGCACTGCAGCTTGAGGAATTCATGAAAACTCCCTTAAGACTCCTAAGTCTTGGACAGAGAATGCGTGCAGAGCTTTGCGAATCACTTCTTCACAGACCGGAGCTCCTTTTCCTTGATGAGCCCACCATCGGCCTTGACGCTGTCAGCAAGCTTTCTCTCCGCGAGTTTTTAAAATGGGAGAACAAAGAGTATGGCACCACGATCATGCTCACAACCCATGACATGGAGGATATTGAAGCGCTGTGCTCAAGGGTAATGGTGCTTGGACACGGTCAGAAGCTTTTTGATGGAAAATTGAATGACCTTCTCGAGCGCTATGATACCGTTCGAAATGTTCATATCAAATATGACGGAGTAGTATCTGATATAAAGCTTCCAAATGGTGCTACTATTGCGCAGGCAGAGGATGGAATTGAGATTAGCTATAATCCTTCTGAAATTCCAACCTCAGAGCTTTTATCAATTCTTCAAAGCGCAGGTAATATCAGCGAGCTTACCCTGCAGCCTGAAAACACTGATCACATGATCGCTGCGATGTATAAGGAACTGGATTTGTAAGAATGTTCTAGTAACACTTTTGACAGCTACAGTAGACACAGTTTTAATTCGAGGTTTATTATGTCTTACTTTACAGTATTTAAAATGCGCCTTCGCATGGAGCTTCAATATCGCGGGGCTATGATTGGCGGAATTTTATGTCAGATGTTTTTCGGACTGATACTGATTGCTCTTTACAGAGCGCTCTATGAGGGCAAGCCCCAGTCAATTCCGATTGAAAATATTGCAACCTACGTATGGCTCCAGCAGGCATTTTTCCGAATGATGCTGGCTTCAGATAATGAGCTGGTGGATAAGATAAGGTCAGGCGATATCGCCTACGATCTGTGCCGCCCGGTGAATATGTATGGCTTCTACTATGCGAGAATCATGGCGCAGAAGCTTATGGGAAGCCTGATGCGCGCGGTGCCGATGCTGGCAATGGCAGCGCTTCTTCCTAAGGGATGGAGGATTGAGCTTCCGGCATCGCTCCTGGGATTTCTTGTGTTTATCCCGGCGCTTGGTCTGGGACTATTGTGCGTGTGTGCCCTTGAAAACATCACGGTTGCGTTCACCATGAAAACTCTTGACCCCAGAGGAATGCAGGGACTTCTTAATCTTTTGATGCTGACTCTTTCAGGAAATGTATTGCCACTCAATCTTTTCCCGGAGAGCTGGCAGAAGGTCATTACGCTTTTTCCTTATGCGCAGCTTCTTGATGCGCCCATAAGACTCTATACAGGAGAGTACCGTCCAATAGAGGCGCTGAGAATCTATGGGATTCAGGGCTTCTGGGTTGTTGTACTTATTGCGCTTGGTGTTTCTATGTGGAATGCGAACAGGAAGAGAATGATTGTGCAAGGGGGCTGATTTAATGGACATTTTTCGACTTTATATAAAATCAATAGGAATGCTTCTGAAAAGCCATCTGCAGTACACAAGCTCCTTTATCATGCAGGCTCTTGCGCAGCTTGTGATGGAGGGCGGCGAGATGATGGTGGTCATCCTTATCGTGGACAGATTTGAGAGTCTTAAGGGCTGGTCAGGAAGTAACCTTTACTTCTTCTTTGGAATGATGTCGGTTTCATTTTATCTTACAGAATTCTTTGGACGCGGTATCACCGGGGATTTCCCTTCAATGGTGAGAACCGGACGTCTTGATACTTTTCTTGTAAGACCCCGCGGCGTGCTGACTCAGGTTCTGTGCGCCGGAACTGATCCCAGAAGAATAACCTGTATCGCTGTTGGAACCGCAGCACTCATCATGGGCAGCAGACTTTCAGGAATATCCTGGAATCTTCTGAAGGTGCTAGTGCTTGTGGAATCCATCGCCATGAGCATGCTTCTGATTCTGGGGCTGTTCATGATTGAGGCGATTTTCAGCATCTTCAGCGTGAAGTCCGTTGAGCTTGTAAACGCTATCACCTATGGCGGCCGAAGCGCCTGCCAGTACCCGATTGACATTTACCCTGTTCCGCTTCGTGCACTGTTTACGGTTATCGCGCCCTTCGCGTTGACCCTTCACGTTCCTGCATCATGGATTCTTGATAAGCCGCTCTACGGCTGGCCCATGTGGACTGCATTTGTGATGCCTCTCTCCGGAGCTGTTGTGTTCGCGGTCATGACAGGGGTGTTCCATCTGGCGCTGAGACATTATAGATCTACGGGGAGTTGATGAGGCGGTTGGGGGTCAACCAGTTGGCTCTTCTTGGATATATAAACGTAATTTTGTTTGGAGGTTTGGGAAACTGTTCAACCGGTGGGCTTTACTTGGATATATAGACGTAATTTTGTTTGGAGGGTTTGGGGAACTGTTCAACCAGTGGGCTCTTCTTGGATATATAGACGTAATTTTGTTTGGGGGTTTGGGGAGGCGTTCAACCAACTTGCTTTGATTTTAATATTCTGGTCTACCACTACGTTTTAAAAGTTGACGTAATAACGTTTGCGGTAGACCAGTTATCATTATTGGCAAGCTATAGACTGAGAAAAGCAAGCACAAGGGATATTCTCACAATTCATATCACTCCATGAGCTTCAGAAAATTCAACCAATTTATTTAAACAAGATTATCTTGGCGTAATGGACCTCCAAAAAGCAGTCAGTTAATCGTAAAGCGTTACGCCGGTGGAGGACAATTATGGAATGCTGACTCATTTCTTTGTTATTCTTTTTGAGAATCGCTTGTGAATAGCGGAGAGGGTTCAACCAACTTGCTTTGATTTTAATATTCTGGTCTACCACTACGTTTCAAAAGTTGACGTAATAACGTTTGTGGTAGACCAGTTATCATTATTGGTAAGCTATAGACTGAGAAAAGCAAGCACAAGGGACATTCTCACAATTCATATCACTCCATGAGCCGCAGAAAATTCAACCAATTTATTTCAACAAGATTATCTTGGCGTAACGGACCTCCAAAAAGCAGTCAGTTAATCGTAAAGCGTTACGCCGGTGGAGGATAATTATGGAATGCTGACTCATTTCTTTGTTATTCTTTTTGAGAATCGCTTGTGAATAGCGGAGAGGGTTCAACCAACTTGCTTTGATTTTAATATTCTGGTCTACCACTACGTTTCAAAAGTTGACGTAATAACGTTTGTGGTAGACCAGTTATCATTACTGGTAAGCTATAGACTGAGAAAAGCAAGCACAAGGGACTTTCTTACAATTCATATCACTTCATGAGCTTCAGAAAATTCAACCAATTTATTTCAACAAGATTATCTTGGCGTAACGGGGCTCCAAAAAGGTGTCAGTTAATCGTAAAGCGTTACGCCGATGGAGGACAATTATGGAATGCTGACTCATTTCTTTGTTATTCTTTTTGAGAATCGCTTGTGAATAGCGGAGAGGGTGCAACCAACTTACCCTATTTTGATGATGTTGGTTTACTTCTTTCTTTGGGGGCCAACCAGTTGGCTTTTCTTGGATATATAGACGTAATTTTGTCTGAAGGTTTTGGGAGGCGTTCAACCAACTTGCTTTGATTTTAATATTCTGGTCTACCACTACGTTTTAAAAGTTGACGTAATAACGTTTGCGGTAGACCAGTTATCATTACTGGTAAGCTATAGACTGAGAAAAGCAAGCACAAGGGACATTCTCACAATTCATATCACTCCATGAGCTTCAGAAAATTCAACCAATTTATTTAAACAAGATTATCTTGGCGTAACGGACCTCCAAAAAGGTGTCAGTTAATCGTAAAGTGTTACGCCGGTGGAGGATAAATCTGGAATATTGACTGAACCGAGCGCGGAATATACCCAAAACTAAGGCTGATAGATGGTAGGAAGCATCTTTCTTTAATTTGCTATCCACATTTTGAAGAAATGGGATACTATATTAAGGAAATATGCGGTATATTTCCAAGCAGATGAATTATTAACGTTAAAAGCAAATAAAAAGGTGTCGTATCCAAAAGGTACTACACAAGAAAGAGGAGCATAAATGAAAAAAGTACTTATCGCAACAATTTTATTAACTATGGGAATCAGCTTAGCAGGCTGCTCAGCAAAGAAGGATAACATAGAGGTGACTGAAGGTGCAGATGGACCGACAGCTTACTTCGAGGCTACAAAGATAGATGAGACAGAAGCTTCAGAAGATAACTCAACAACAGAATCTAGTACAACAGAAGACAACTCATCCACAGAAGCTACCACAACAGAAGCTACCACATCCTCCCGGCTCACTGACGACCAGGCGCTTGAAGCAGTCAGAAACTACTGCATCGTAAGCAATCCTGATCTTGAAGGAATGACAGAGTCCGATGATTACACTATCTATTGGGTTATAGATTCAAGTGATGACAACCAGGTAGTGGTTCTGTACAGATCATATACAGCAGCACAGGTTCGCTACTACATTGACAGAGCTACAGGTGAGACTTATGTTACAGAGTTCGTTCCGGGAATAACTGAAGAAGAGGAACGCACTGATGAAACCTTCAATATAAACGACTATGTGAACTAACTTCGGAAAAATCAATAACAAACAACACTAGCCAATAGCTTGCAACAAAACCAAACAAAAGAAATAACAAAACTTTCCAAAAACGTATTGACCTTAACGTAGCGTAAAGGCTTAAACTCAGAAAAAACAAGATAAGAGGAGGCACTACATATGAGGTATACCGCTGGGGAATTGGCCAAGAAGCTTGGGGTTTCTGCACGCACTGTGAGATTTTATGATGAGAAGAAATTACTGCATCCATGCGAATATTCGGAGTCGGGGTACAGGCTCTTCGACGAGGACAGCGTGGTACGCTTGCAGAAAATACTTATGCTGAAGTACATGGATTTCTCATTGGAGCAGATCGCGAACATGATGCAAAATGACAGTTCGGATCTGCAGAAATCCTTAAAGGAACAGGAAGAACTTCTCCTTGATAAAAGAGAGCACATCACAAGACTGATTGCTGCCATAAGAAAAACCAAGGATTCCGCGGAAGAGGAATTCTGGCCGAACCTGCGACACGTCATCGAGCTGACAAGAGACAGGGAGGAAGTCATAACTCAGTACAAAAATGATGATAACCTGAACAAGAGAATCTCAATCCACGAGTACAGCACTGCTGAGGTTGAGTGGTTTCATTGGCTTCTGGAAAAGGAGAACATCTCTGAGGGAATGAAGATTCTGGACATAGGCTGCGGTAACGGACTTCTGTGGAAGCGTTTGGCAGGACTGCTGCCTGATAATCTTGAGATTCACATGGTGGATTATTCAGACGGTATGCTGGCCAGTGCAAGGGAGACGGTGGCTGAGATTCTTGCAAAATATCCGGAGAAGAACTTTAGCTTCGTGATTGATAAAAGAGATGCCACGGACTTTTCATATCCCACAGCGGGCTTCGACCTTATCATGGTTAACCATGTGCTGTTCTACTTAGAGAAGGAGAGCAGAATCAAGCTGTATAAACAGATAAAGAGTCTTCTTGCGAAGAACGGAAGATTCACCTGTACTCTGCTTGGAGAAAAGCACATGCAGGAAATTCATAATCTTGTGACGGACAATTACCCGGGAATGAAATTCCCCTTCCTGAATTTCGATTTCTTCCTGGATAATTGTAAAAACGAATTGCAGAATTACTTCCGGGTTCTGGATGTCGAGGAACATAAAAACGACCTGATGGTTCCGGATGATGAGATGATATTCAACTACATATCTTCCTTCTCGGAGGAGTGCAAGGCAGCAGTCACCAGAGACAGGGAAGAGTTCATGGAAAAAATTCATGAGCAGATGGACGACGAAGGATACATGTATATTCACAAATCTACCGGCGTAGCGATTTGCGCCGCATAAAAAAATGGGTGTCGCTTTAGATGTTTAAATGCATCAAGGCGATACCCTTTTTATGATATAGAAATTTCTCCGAAATTCCTATATCATAAAAAGCGCTCCGCTATGGATGCGCACTCGCGCGATAGGAATATGTTGCCTTCAGCAACCGCGCTCTGCGCGAGAATGTCGCAAGCGACATTCTTTCTTGTGACATGATTTCTGTACATCTGCAAGGATACGATTGTTAAACAAAATTTCATCTTTTTTTAATATCTATGGCAGTCCACTTAACATAGAATATTTTTATAGAGCATCTTACAAAAAGGAGGCAAAAATGAATAAAAAATATTTATCATTCTTTATGGCATTTTTGATTGCCACAACTCTTTTTGTACCCACAAAAATTACTACCCTTGCTGAAGAAACAGAGAAGACAGAAACAGCAAAGGCTGATACCTCTGAGGTCGCAGAACTGTCAGCCACCGCTGAATTAGACAAAATCCAGAAGTATGGAAATGTCGTTCTGTCTATGGAATGCAAAGAAATACTGGATGCAGGGTACGAATATGGTGATGTCGTTAATGTATCCTTCCTGGATCAGACTATGGAATTGCCGTTCTGCAGCAATTTCTCGGATGTAGATTCAGGAGTGCCGGTGATTCTGGCCCGCGAAGAAGATACAAATGTAGTGGTAGCCATAAATATGGGTGATTTTGCAACTACCTATGGACTTGCAATAAAAGAAACAGCCGAAGATAAAACAGTCACCTGGACAGCTGCTGATGGTGTGGAATTCCCGATTACCTTCACAATTTCTATGAATACCCCTAAAGGCTATTATGATGAATACCAGCTTCGCCAGATGTCATATACAACAGAGAGATCTGATTATCCGGATCTGACAGATGAGCAGTTTGCAAACTTCAGGGCTGTCACAACGACCGGAATGGGAGAAGGAAAGCTCTACAGATCTGCATCTCCCATAAATACAAGATATAACAGAAATTCTTATGCGGATGCTGCCATAAAAAAAGCAGGCGTAACTGTTATCATGAACATGGCGGATGATGAAGCGACTGCAAAATCCTTCGAAGGATATGATGATACCTATTACTCAAAACAAAAGGTTATTTTCCTTAATATGGGCCTTGATCTTAAAGCACAGGATTTCAAGGATAAGCTTGCCCAGGGTCTGAAGTTTTTTGCTAAAAATCCCGGCGTGTATGAAATTCATTGCACAGAAGGAAAAGACCGCGCAGGATATGCATGTGCTCTCCTTGAATGTTTTATGGGAGCAAGTTATGACGAAGTGGTCGAGGACTATGCAACCACCTACTATAACTATTATGGTATTAAAAAAGGTGATGAAAAATATACCTTCATCGTTAATAACGTTACCAAAAACCTTGAGAATGCATTTGGAATAACTGATGTGAAAAATGCAGACCTCGCAGCAGAAGCTGATAAGTTCTTCACAGCTATCGGACTTACAGATGCGGAGAAGGACGCCCTGAGAGCTAATCTTGGCACAGAAGATAGTAGTGCAGCTGAAGAAGTAACTGAAGCTACAGAAGAAACTGAAAAAGCAGATGAATCTGAAGCATCAGAGAAGACTGACGAAACTGAGGCAAAAGAAGAAGCAACTGAAGAAACTGAAAAAGCAGATGAATCTCCCGCTGCAACATACATTGTTCAGCCCGGTGATTACCTCATAAAGATTGCAAAAGAGCAGCTTGGTGACGCCAATAAATGGACCGAGATTTACAAGCTTAACAAAGATATCATCAAGGATCCCAGCCTGATCTATGTAGGCCAGGAGCTCAAACTCAAATAATATATGCAGGCCAGGAGCTCAAACTCAAATAATATATGCAGGCCAGGAGCTCAAACTCAAATAATATATGTAGGCCAGGAGCTAAAACTCAAATAATTTATGCAGGCCGGGAACTCAAATAATAATTGAATCTGACAACAGAGAAGGGAGCTGACACTCAAAAGCCAGCTCCCTTAATATTTTCCCTTATTATTATCCCTTCAGCTCATCCATCTCCAGCGAAATCTTACACACATCACTGAAATCCTTGGCTTCCCAGTTCATCTCGATTCTTTCCGTCACGATCTCAATCTCGGAGGGCAGCGTCTCCAGGAGAAGCACCATAACCTGATTATTGCCGTGCCTTGTTATGACATCACTCTGCCTAAGGGACATCTGTACGATGGACATGAACTCGCTCATGGCAGCTTCCATATCCACGCCCTGTCCATTTGGGGTGATCGTATAGATCATCACATGGATGTGCTTGTGGTAGTTGTTGACAACCCTCGCAAGGAACTGATATACAGTCTTGAAGTTGTCAGTGTTTAGTGAAAAGGCGCCGTTTCCGGGGCTTCTTTCAGCCATAAGCATCATGGCAGCCTTAAGAGCGGTTGCCTCACCCGGCTGACTGTCAGATACATTTTTATTTTCATGGAAAATCTTATAGCCGTGCTTTCCATTTTGCTTAACATCATATAAAGCTTTATCAGCCTTTTTGAAAAGTGTGAGGAAATCCTTACCTTCATCAGGAGCAAAGGCGCAGCCAATGGAAGCTCCAAGGGGAATTGTCATATCGGGACCCATGAGCTCCTTTGCGGATAAAACTATCTGCTCATTGATGTAGGCAGCCTTCTCGGCGATAACCTCCTCATCGAGGATATTCTTGCAGAACAGGATAAATTCATCGCCGCCCATACGACCTGCAAGGTCAGTGGAGCGGATTGCAGTGCGCAGAATCTCTGCAAAGCGGATAAGAACATTATCACCCATGGCATGGCCATAGATGTCGTTTACGGGCTTGAAGCTGTCAAGATCTACCATCAGAAGGGCACCGGAGCCTACTTTAGCCAGGGCGTCAATCTCCTCCTGGGAGGAGGTCTTGTTTAGAAGACCTGTCATCGGATCGGTGACGGCAGCCTTTTTAAGACCCTGAATCTGCTCGACGGTCTTTAGAATATTCGAGACTCTCTTTAAGAGAACGTCCGCTCTGAAGGGCTTTCTGATAAAATCGAGGGCACCTATGGAAAAGCCCTTACTCTCGGTTTCATCATTTTTATCTGCGGTCATGAACATGAAGGGAATCTGCTTCCCAAGCTCATCCTGAAGAGTCTTCTGCAACGTGAAGCCGTCAATTTCGGGCATCCTAAGATCCGAGAGCACCAGATCAGGTTTCTCGGTTTTATACATCCAAATGGCATCCCTGCCGTTTGTGGCACAGATGGTATCGTACTCACTTGATAAAATATGATCCGTCATCCTGAGGGATATTTTTTCATCATCAACGATCAGAATCTTGTGTTTTGCCATATTTTTCTATGTTCTCCCACAAATAAATCCTAGCAAAAAATAATAAACATATTCTTTAAAAAGTATATATTTTTACTTAATTTACGTTTTGGAAAAGATTATTGTGTATAATTAATATAATTGGCCGGTGATTCATGAAAAGGAGCTTGCGCTATGAACATTGATGGTTTGAGAGAGTTAGGGGCGAATGTGGATGAAGGTCTTGAAAGATGCATGGGCATGGAGGATTTCTACATGGAGATGATAGAGCTCGGCCTCTCTGATGAAAGGTTCGAGACTTTAGGCCAAACCCTTGAGGCCGGAGACCTTGATAATTCCTTTGAGCATGTGCATGCCTTAAAGGGTGTAATAGGTAATCTTGCGCTGACGCCGTTATATGAGACTATATGTGAGATCACGGAGCACCTCAGGGCAAGAGAGCAGATGGACTACAAGCCGCTATACGAAAAACTTATTTCTCAAAGAAACGCATTCCGCAGTTAAGATTTGTATCGATGTTGAACGGAGAGTAACGCCGTGAATACTGATGATAGACATGGAAGAAGCAAACTGGAGCGATATCTTTCGCCTTTGCATGTGTGGGCTCTGTCATTCGGATGTGCCGTTGGATGGGGCGCATTTGTTATGCCCGGCACAACGTTTCTGCCTCTGGCCGGACCCCTTGGAACCACGCTGGGCCTTATCATCGGCGCTGTCATAATGCTGATCATCGGCGTTAACTACCACTATCTTATAAACAAATTCCCGGATTCAGGTGGAACCCTGACTTATGCTGTAAAAACCTTCGGATATGACCACGGCTTCATGAGCGCCTGGTTTCTTATCCTTGTTTATGTTGCAATCATATGGGCCAACGCCTCTGCGCTGGGCCTTATCAGCAAGTACCTCTTTGATGGAACCTTCCAGTTTGGCTTCCATTACCAGATCCTTGGATACGACGTATATCTGGGAGAGGTGCTGATCTCAGTGGCTGCCATATGCCTGGCATCAGGACTTTGCATGAAGGGAAAAAGGATATCTGTCAATCTTCAGGCAATTTTGTGCTTTGTCCTGATTCTGGGAATCATAGTCTGCGCCGTAAATGTTTCCTCTCACAATCATGGAATAATCTTCGTTGCAAAGCCTTACTTCTCACCGAACAAAGGAAATCCGATAAGTCAGGTTATCTCAATAATCGCGTTATCTCCCTGGGCATACGTCGGATTTGAATCCATATCGAATTCAGCATCGGGCTTTAAGTTTTCATCTGAAAAGAGCCTGCCTATCATGGTGGCAGCACTCATAACATCGGTGGTTTCTTACGTGCTCCTCGCACAGATAGCCTCCGCAGGTGTTCATGAGAATTACTCCGGATGGGTAGAGTACATAGCTGACCTTCCGAATATCGGGGGCATTCTTGGACTTCCGACCTTTCATCTTGCGCAGGATTCCATGGGTAGTACCGGCCTTATAATTCTTGGCTGCGCCGCATTCGCAGGCGTCATGACAGGACTTATCGGTAACTTCATCGCTGCCAGCAGACTCCTCTACATCATGGCGGATGACGGCATTCTGCCCGGCTGGTTTAGAAAGCTGAATGACGAAAATGTTCCGCAAAATGCCATTGCAGCTGTGACTGCAATTTCAGTGTTTATCCCGCTCCTTGGAAGGACAGCCATAGGATGGATAGTCGATGTCACCACCATCGGCGCGATCATAGCCTACGGATATACATCGGCAGCAGCAACAGTCAACGCCAAGACTGATAACAATAAAAAAATAATGGCCACAGGCATTCTCGGACTTATCGCATCGGTGCTGTTTTTTATGTACTTCATGGTGTGGTCTGCGGGAGCCATGTCAACGGAGAGCTACTTCATCCTTGCAAGCTGGAGTATCATCGGCTTCGTGTATTTCATGTTTGTGTTTGAGCACGACAAGAAAAAGAGATTCGGACATTCCACCATCGCATGGATCACCTTTTTGTGCATGACGTTTTTCGCATCTCTTGTATGGGTGAATAACGCAACCGATGATATCACCAAGGAGGTGGTAAGCAGCATAAGTGCCCACTATGAGCAGCTAAGCGATGAAACGGAATTAGAGGATCCCGAGAAAACAAGCAAATTTATCAACGAAAAGCTTGTGAAGGCAGATAATGATATCAACAGAAACAGTATGATTCAGATAACTCTGAACATCATCTCACTTCTTATCATGTTCAGGATTTACAGCATAATAACTGTTAGGGAGAAGGAGGCTCAGAAGGAAAAGCTAAAGGCCACCGAAAGGAGTATCGCCAAGACGGTATTTTTATCAAACGTATCCCACGACATCAGAACTCCCATGAATGCCATAATAGGATACATCAACCTCGCCAAGGAGGAAAATGTCACCCATGAGGAGCTGAAGGAATACCTTAAGAAAATCGAGGCCTCCAGCAATCATCTGATGGCCCTTATCAATGACGTCCTTGAGATGAGCAGAATCGAGAGCGGCAGGATAGAGCTTGAAAATGTGCCCGTTAATCTAAGGAAAACCTTCGATGATGTAAAGGATCTGTTTGCTACGCAGATGGCTGAAAAGGGAATAACCTATACGGTAGATACGAAGGGTATAGAGAACGAGCATGTTTACTGCGATAAAAACAGGTTAAACAGAGTGCTTCTAAACCTACTTAGTAATGCCTACAAATTTACGCCAAAGAACGGTAAAGTGGCCGTAATCGTTAAACAGAAAAAGGCTTATGAGCATATGAAGGCTGTCTATGAGATTCAGGTTAAGGACAGCGGAATCGGTATGTCAGAGGAGTTTACGACCAAGGTGTTTGACGCCTTTGAAAGAGAAAATGATGAGACGGTTAAGGATATCCAGGGCACCGGACTTGGAATGAGCATTGTAAAAAGTCTCGTGGATGTCATGGGTGGCACCATCGAGGTAAGATCAAAAAAGGAGCATGGAACTGAGTTTATCGTAAATCTGACTCTGGGTCTTCAGACCGAGGAGGATATCAGGAAGGCTAAGGATGAAGAACAGGAAACAACCGTTAGCGATGTAGACTTTAGCGGCAAGAGAGTGCTTCTTGTGGATGATATTCAGGTCAACAGAATGATTGCAGCAAAGCTCCTTGAGAAGATGGGACTGATAGTTGAAATGGCAGAGAACGGACAGGAGGCAGTGGATAAGGTAAGTGCTGCAGCTGCAGGCTATTACGACATTGTGCTTATGGATATTCAGATGCCTGTAATGGATGGTTATGAAGCCGCAAAGACCATCAGGAAGCTTGAGGAAAAGGAGAAGGCCGGGGTACCCATAGTTGCGATGACAGCTAACGCCTTTTCAGAGGATATTAAAAAGGCAGCAGACTCCGGAATGAACGGACATATAGCAAAACCGATAGATATCAGCAAGATGACAGAGACCCTGGTCAAACTAATAAACTAGCATAAAACCAACCAGACAAAACTACTATTACAAAAATATGAGGATGAGCTTCTATCAGGAAACTCATCCTCTTTCTATTTCAGAATATCTCTGATTTTACGAGCGATTCATCAAACCTTAAATGCATTGATCAGATTCTCAATCTCATCTGAGGAGTCTGAAACTGCGGTAGCACTGTTATCAACACCCTTGGAGTTCTCTGCAACGAGCTCTGCGCTGGAGGTCAGGTGAGTGGCTGTAGCACTTACTTCCTGAGTACTTGCTGACTGCTCCTCGGAGATTGCTGCCATGGAGGTTGCAATCTCATCAACGTTACCAACCTTGGCAATCATCTCGCTTACGATATCGCTGGTCTCATCGAGGCTCTTGAAGATCTCTTCGAAGGTAGCGCCTGCTGTATTAACTGCATCCATGTTGTGGTTGATCTCTTCCATGTTGCTCTTGGACTTGTTGGAGAGCTCCTCTATCTGGATGGTGATCTCCTTGATGATGGTTGAGATCTGCTGTGTTGAATCTGCACTGTTCTGTGCCAGCTGTCCGATCTCCTGAGCTACAACTGCAAAGCCCTTGCCGGCTTCACCTGCTCTTGCAGCCTCAATTGAAGCATTGAGGGAGAGGAGGTTGGTCTGACTGGAAATCTCATTGATCATATCTACGATAGAGTTGATCTTCTGAGCTGATTCTCCAACAACGGTTACTACTTCGTTCATGTCATCCATGGCCTTGGCGATGCCGGTCATACCTGTCTGAACAATCTCCATATCACGCTGACCGTCCTTTGCCTTGGTTACAAGGGAATCCATGGTATCTCTTGTATGCTGGCTCTTCTCTGTGAGGTTTGATACCTCCTGAGCCAGGTTTGTTGCCTGATTAGCAAGCTCTGTAACAGCGTCAGCCATGTCATCCATAGCACCCTGGATCTGCTGCATTGCCTTGGACTGCTCATCAGCCTGGGCATTGAGATCACTGGATGCGTGCTTGGAGTTGCTGGATTCGATTGCGAGCTTTCCTGTGACTTCCTTCATCTGAATGAGAGTATCACGCATCTGTGCAACATAGTCTGCCATGTTGTTGTTCATGAGGCCAATCTCGTTTTCATTGTTTCCCTGACCCTTCTGAATGTCAACGGTGAAGTCACCCTGTGAAATTCTGGTGATGTTGTCAGTGAGCTTACTTACAGGCTTACTTATCATGCTGTTGATGGTCTGCAGCATAACGATTGCCATGAGGATAAGCATGATGACTGAAATAGCTACGCTTATATAAATAAACTTGTAAAGAGGTGCAAGTACGTCGCTTACCTTAACGAAGGAAGCAAGGAACCAGTTGGTGCCCTGAACCGGATCAATTGATACATAGTAATCTATGCCATCTGTTCCGTGAAGGGTGAAAATATCGTCCCTTCCGCCTGAGGTTGTTATCTTGGAAATCTGCTGGATAAAGTCGTCATTGGGATAATCGGCTACATCCTTACCAATCTGATCCTCGGCAGGTGATGCGATCATTATGGTGCCGCCGAACATCATGGTGGATCCTGTGCCAAGGGGCTTATATGCGCTGGCGGTCTTGGATATTCCTGTGAGAACTATATCTGTGGAAAGGACACCCGTTCTTCCGTCAAGGAGTTTGACCTCTCTTGAACCGCATACAACGGTGTTACCGGAGGTCATATCTACTGAGGGCTCACCGAGTGTTATGGATGATTTACCCTGGGCGTTCTTATACCAGCCTCTGGAGGTAGGGTCGTAATCAGCATCCGGAACCCAGCCGCCTCCGTCATAGAAAGCTTCTTTGCCGATTGCAAGATAAACGTCAATAACAACACCGGGATATTCATCCATTCCGGGGAGAAGTGCATTTAGGTATGCATTGTCATCAGCAAAAGAGGACTTTTCAAGGGTATCACCAAGACCGTTATAATATGCAACCATGTTGGACACATCTCCGGCAATTTCGGCAGCATTGGCTTTGGCTTCCATTGCAAGACCGTTTGTGGCTTCTTCCACGATGACATTTTTGGCGCTTATAGCCATGAAAATTGCCACAACAGCGATGGCAAAAATTACCATAGGAATGATAACCAGAAGAAGCTGAGCACTGATGTGTTTGCTGAGCGTTTTTTCGTTAACTTTACTAGCCATAATGAAAACACCTCCATAGAAGAATTATTATATATAAATTATACTTTGAAAAGGTCAGAATAAAGATTATTAAATTATAAATAGTTTCTAATCTTTTTATAATTTTTGCTATAATATGATATTGAAGTCGTATGTCAAAAAATACGAAATAATGATAACTAATTCAGGAGGCAGTACATGGACAATTTTACTTACTATGCACCTACGGAAGTTGTTTTTGGAAAAGGTGTTGAGAACAATATTGGCTACACAGCCAGCAAATATGGAAAGAAAGCTTTCCTGGTATTCGGAAAGGGAAGCGTTGTAAGAAGCGGTCTCCTTGGAAGAGTTGAGGACTCTCTTGCGGCAGCAGGCGTAGAGTATATGGAGTTTGGAGGAGCAAAGCCCAATCCCACTCTTGAGCATGCAGAGGATGGCGTAAGGGAAGCTGTTCATTTCGGTGCAGATATGATAATAGGTATCGGCGGAGGAAGCGCTATTGATACAGCCAAGGCCATTGCCCACGGCGCAGCCAATCCCGATGAGAAGCTCTGGGATATCTGGGTTAAGAGAGTTCAGCTCACAAAGTCTCTTCCCGTTGGCGCAGTTCTTACAATAGCTGCAGCCGGAAGTGAGATGAGTGATTCCGCTGTTCTTACAAACGAGGAGCTTGGAAAGAAGGCTGGAATAAACACTGAATTTAACAGATGCAGATTCGCTATCGTGAATCCCGAGCTTGGAACAACTTTACCTAAGAACCAGATAGCAGCAGGTGTAACGGATATCATGATGCACACAATGGAGAGATACTTCATTCCGGATTCCCACTGCGATATGACCGACGAGATAGCAGAGGGACTTCTTCGCACAGTGATCAAGAACGGAGCGAAGGTTGTGGAGGATCCTTCGGATTACGATGCAATGAGTGAGGTATTCTGGGCTTCAAGCCTTTCACACAATAACCTCACTGAGTGCGGCCGCGGCAAGGACTTCTCAGTTCATAAGCTTGGACATGCGCTCTCAGCAAAGTATGATGCCACCCATGGCGCATCCCTTGCAGCGGTTTGGGGAGCATGGGCAAAAGATCTTTATAAGGGAGCCCTTCCCAGATTTGCAAGATTCGCCCGCAGCGTATGGGGAGTTACTGAGGAAAATGACGAGGCTGCAGCTCTTGCAGGAATAGAGAAGACTGTGTCATTTTTTAAATCCATAGGAATGCCTGTAAGCGTAAGAGAGCTGGGGGTTGACCCTTCAGATGAAGATATTAAGGAGCTTTCTCTTGATGCAACCATGAAGGATACAGTAAAGCTCTCAAGAATCAGACCCTTAAGTGCGGCAGATGTAGAGAAAATATATAGAGATGCTTTATAAAAATTTAACTAATAGAAGAATTATATAATTATGCCCCTCATTCTCTTTGTTGATACAATATAATTGCAATAAAGAGTAATGAGGGGTTAATTTTATGATCAATTGGAGTTTTGATTATGTAATTCCAAGCCTGCTTATTCTGATTATAATCATGGGATACTACTTTTCATTGCCGAGACTTCCTGTCAGGCTGAATAAGGTATTCCTGGCTATTATGGTTAATGAAGGCTTCGTCATAATATCGGATATAATCGCCAGCTGGGCATGTAATGAGTACAAGACATTACCGACCTGGATAGTGGTTTTATTAAATACGCTCTATTTTGCAGCCTTCTTTAGCGGGTGTTTTTTGTTCTTTGAAATGTGTGTTACCCTTCTGCGCATTGCTCCATCCAGAAAAAATGTAAGAAAATGGCTTATAAGGATTCCTTTTATATTGTCGGAAATCCTTACTGTTAGTAGTGCCTTTTTCGGATTTATTTTCTATATTGATGAAACAGGGTATCACCGTGGACCACTCCACTTCATGGTTTACGTTACCCTTTATTTCTACATATTCATGAACTATTTTACCCTGTTTACACATTGGAACAGACTGCGAAGAAGGCATGAAAGAAACGGCATTATCGGTTATACCACAATGCTTCTGATTGGAGCTGCACTGAGGTATTGCCTGCCGCTTTATCTTATTTTTGACACCTTCTGCCTGATGGCAGTTCTTATAATTTACCTGTCCTACGGTAACCCTGAATTTTTCCTTGAAACCAGGAACATGGCCTTCAACAGCAAGGCCCTGAGAATTTTTATAGAGGAAAATGAGGACAGGGGAAGATATAAGATTCTCTCTTTTATTATTCGTGATTACCATGACCTTAGGGATATCTATGGAACTATACAGATGAATCAGGGAATTGCTCTGATATCTGAGTTCCTTAAGAAGAACTATCCTGAGGTTATCCAGTTTTATTATCAAAATGGACGCTTCGTACTTCTTGGCAACAGAGGAATGGACTGGGAGGAGATTCATGAGGAAATAAGACACCGGTTCCTTCTTCCATGGAAATCTGATGATGCGGAGCTCTATCTGGAGGTGGGCTTTGCTCTGGTTGACCTTTCAAAGGGCTATGGAAGCGCAGATGAAGTGCTTAACTCCATCGGACTTTTATTGGAAAGAGCAGACAGACTCGGGGATGACTACAATGTCCTTACTGATGATAATGCTCTTCAGGATTATGCAGACAGAATCTATCTGAAGAAGACCATGGAAAATGCCATTGATCATAAGGCAGTGGAGATATACCTACAGCCCCTTATTGATGCCAATAAGCGCACCCTTGTGGGAGCGGAGGCACTGGCAAGAATCCGTGATGAAAAGGGACATATCGTGCCTCCCGGAGCCTTCATTCCGATAGCCGAGCAGAATGGCCGAATCAATGAGCTGGGAGAGCAGGTATTTGAAAAGGTCTGCCAGTTTATAGCGGATAGCGATGTGGACAGCTTTGGACTCCAGTTTATAAATGTCAATCTGTCACCTATCCAGTTCATGAGAACTGACCTTGGAGAAAGGTTCCTCAAGGTTGTGGACAGATATGGCGTTGATCCTTCCAGGATACATCTGGAGATCACAGAGGAAGCCATGATAGACGACCAGCAGATGGAAAAGCAGATACAGGCAATGCAGAGAGATGGCTTCAGATTTGTTTTGGATGATTACGGAAAAGGTTACTCTAACCTTACAAGACTTAAGAAGAGTCCCTTCATAAATGTAAAGCTCGACATGGAAATCGTATGGGATTACTGTAATGCACCTGACCACATACTTCCCATGATGGTAGGAGCCTTTAAAAAGATGCATTTTGGCATAACCGCCGAGGGAATAGAGACAGAGGAAATGGCAAAGAAGATGACAAACATTGGCTGCGATTATCTGCAGGGAATGCTGTTCTCAGCGCCACTTCCGCCGGAAGAGTTCCTTGAACAATATAGAGGTTACTAAAAATATAAAAGGGAGCTGTGAAAAAATGAGAAATCATTTTTTCACAGCTCCCCTTTATTTTTTAGGATGGCTTATCCAATATTATTTACTATTCCGAAGGATATATAGTTGTCTACGATAGCCTTAAAATCCGTGCCTTCCTCGCACTTTTCATTATAAATTCCGTTCACCATCAGGCGGAGTCCGCCGCCCTCAAAATGCTCAACAACCTTATAGCGATCCTTGTAGAATGAGCTTCTTGAAACCGCCACATCTCTTCGTATACCCTTGAATTCAGAAAGGGGACATCCCGGGAAATTGATATTTACTATCTGACCGTAGTCAAGCTTTACCTTAAGAGCCTCCTTTAGCATGTCCTTAAGATATGCGTTTGTGACCTCGTGATCATCATCTATGTTTTCCGATAATGCCACAGCGTGGAATCCCTGAAAAGCTGCCTCGAAGGCTGCTCCTGCTGTTGCGGAGTACTGGATATCCGTTGCTGCGTTATAGCCAAAATTGATGCCTGAGAGGACCACATGGGGCTTTTTCGGCATGATATTAAGACTTCCCACGCGGACACAGTCGCCGGGAGTTCCGCTGCAGGAAAATGCGTGAACGCCCTCAACCGGGAAATCGTGAGGGAAAACATCTATCGGGTCTCTCAAGGTAATGCTGTGTGAAGCAGCGCTCCTTTGGTGCGCCGGAGCTACAACCCACACCTCACCGAATTCCTTTGCAGCCTCCGCCAGTCTGTGGATACCGCCTGCATCTATTCCGTCATCATTTGTGATTAGTATTCTTCGCATATAAAACCTCTGAAAATGATTTTTTTCTATACTAACATAAATCGCAACAACCAAAAAGAAATAAGCAAGATTATGTAAGACACGGAGCCTGTAATAATGCGAACATAGACTTGATAAACTAACGATATGAATATAAAAAATGAGGATAGCAATGGGTGCTTTTAAGACAGGTAATTACAGGAACCTTTTTAAGGAAATAGGAAAAAGCGACGCCGAGATACAGGCACGTATCGACGAGGCGGTTAAGACATTTTTCTACGATGAAAATGAGAGAATTTATCATGAAGCCGGTGAGGATATGGGTTACCTTACCGACACCGGTAATAACGATGCCAGAACAGAGGGTATGTCCTATGGCATGATGATGTGCGTTCAGCTGGATATGAAGGAGCAATTCGACCGCATCTGGAAGTGGTCCAAGACCTACATGTTCATGACAGAGGGCGACAACGAGGGCTATTTTGCCTGGTCCTGTCAGACAGACGGAACCAAGAATGCCTATGGCCCTGCTCCTGACGGTGAGGAATTCTACGCAATGGCGCTTTTCTTTGCATCACACAGATGGGGCGATGGCGAGGGAATATTTGAGTACAGCAGAGAGGCGAGAGAGCTGCTTAGTTCCTGCATTCACAAGGGAGAAAACGGAAGACCGGGATGTCCCATGTGGAATAAGGAAAACGGACAGATTCTTTTTGTTCCGGGAAGCCCGCACACAGATCCTTCCTATCATCTGCCGCACTTCTATGAGCTTTTTGCGCTGTGGGCAAATGAGGAGGACAGGGAGTTTTTCGCAAATGCAGCAAAGGTCAGCAGAGACTACCTGGTAAAGTGCTGCCACAAGGAGACGGGACTTAGTCCTGAGTATGGTAACTTCGACGGTACACCCATGGACAAGGAACTGCCCTGGGGACAGTTTGGTGATTTCTTCAGTGATGCCTACAGAACTGCAGCAAATATAGGGCTTGATGCAGTATGGTTTGGCGAGGAGAAAAAGCATCTGGGGGCACCGCTTCGCATGATGAAGTTCTTCGGAACAGATCTTGAGGCAGTAAGGTGTGCTTATAAGGTTGACGGAACACCTCTTGAGAGACCTGTTCTTCATCCTCTTGGACTTTTATCAGCGACTGCGCAGGGGGCACTTGCAGCTGCTGATGATGATTTTGAAACCGCAAAAAAATGGGTAGAATGGTTTTGGAATCAGCCGCTCAGGAAGGGCGTTCGCAGGTACTATGACAACTGCCTGTACATGTTCGCGCTTCTGGCACTTTCGGGGAATTACAGAATTTACTGATTCTAAAAAGCATGTATTGGGGTGCTTTTTAAGATAAAGGAATGAAAAATATTTAAACTGGAGGAGGTTTAAAAAAGTTATGGGTAAACAACTAATATATTCGGTGTATTTTATTATGCCGATACTTCTTTTGTGGGGGGCTAAGCCACAGGGAAAAGGACAGTGGAACGACAGTCTGTCACTGTCACAGACCAAGGCATTTCAGGGATTTTTAACAGTGGCAATTATGTTGCATCACATCGGCCAGAAGACCTGCGCATCCTGGCTCTTTCCTAAGAGCCGCATTATTCCGGGGCTTGAGTTCTTTGTTCCGATAGGTTACATCCTTGTTTCATTCTTCCTTTTCTTTAACGGCTACGGAGCTTACAAGAGCTTCCACACCAAGAAGAACTACCTGAATGGCTTTGTGAAAAAGAGAATACTGCCTGTGGTGTTATCACTCTATTCAACAACACTGATATTCTTCATCGCAAGACTTCTTATAGGTGAGAAGATGGATATGCCCGGTGCACTGCTTTACCTTTCAAGCATCAAGCTTTGCAATCCCAACACCTGGTACGTGATAGTCCTTCCGTTCTTCTATCTGGCATTTTATCTTGCCTTCAGATTCATTAAAAAGGACGGCCTTGCAGTAGCAGCGACAACAGCTTTCGTGGTTGCATACATTCTTGTTGGAACCAGCATCGACCACAACGATTACCTTATAAGGGGTGAGTGGTGGTGGAACTGTGTGCACATGTTCCCTGTGGGAATCCTCTTTGCAAAGTATGAGGACAAGATCATCCCTCATCTCAAAAAGTACTACTGGGTATATGCAATCCTTGCAGTTGCAGTACTCTATCCTTTATATCTCTATTCCGTACATGCGCAGGATTTCTTCTCCTACTACGGCGAGAACTTCGGTGCACCGGACAAGGTTTTGAGAAGACGTATGACGCTTCTCAGCCAGGTATTTGTAACCATGGACTTCGTATTTGCATCACTCCTTCTTGGAATGAAGGTTAAGATCGGTAACAGATTCCTGAAATTCATGGGAACGATAACCCTTGAGTTCTACCTGATCCACGGACTTTTCGTAGAGCTCTGTGACCACACCTTTGATGGCGGTGTGAAATCACCCTTCCCGATCAAAAATGTATTCCTCTATGTACTGGTAGTATTCGCTCTGGGTGTTCCCTCCGCAATACTGTTAAAGAAATTACATGGTCTGATTCTTGGAATTGGCAAAAAAGAAAAACAGCCTGTCGAACTTAAGAAGGCATCATAAAATAAGCTGCGGCGCATGTGCAAAAGTGCATATGTGCCGTTTTTTTTATCGTAACTTAATGCGTTGTTTATCAGATTTTTATAGGCATGTTGGATAATAAATTATGGTTATTTTATTATGTCTGGCTATGCTTTTTGGCTAAAAAATGAGGACAATCCTATGGGAAAACGAATTATATCAGCAGTAATAATAATGACACTACTAATCAGTATGACAGCTGCCTGCAGTAAGAAAAACGAAGAGGTTGTGGGCGGGGACGCCGAGGAAGAAAGCGTCGAGCTTGTGGTAATTGATATCAATCTTACTGATGAGGATTACGGAATCGGGGTAAATAAGAATAAGCCCGAGATCCTGGAAAAGATAAACGAATTCATAGAGGCCGGATTTGAAAACGGAAAATATGATGAAATAACCGGACACTATTTTGGCGGTACGGGGGATCCTGTTGGCATACCTACAGGGACCCGGGATGATGAAAAGGACCAGCTTGTGGTAGCAACAACCGGAGATTTTGAGCCCTTTGATTATGATGAGGGTGATCTTCATTACGGTATTGATATGGAGCTTATAAAGGCTATCGCTGATTACATGGGTAAAGAGCTGGTGCTTGTAAATGTTAATTTCGATATCATGTTCCAGACGGTTGCACAGGGAAAATGTGATGCCTGCATAGCCGGAATAACAATAAAGGATGAAAGAAAAGAGTTTGTGGATTTTTCAGTCCCATATTTCAATGCAGGACAATGCCTTGTGGCAAATAAAGCAGATAATGATTTCAAGGATGCAAAGACAAGGGAAGAAGCAGAGGAGATACTGAAAAATCTTGATGAATCAGTAGTTATTGCTGTTGAGGCAGAGACTACCGGAGAGAGCTACCTTCAGGGGGAAGCCGGTGATTTTCCGGGGGTAAAATGTAAGATCATGAAATGCTCAACCCTCGCGGACTGTATCATAGCTCTTCATAACGGAAATGCAGATTATGTCATTGGAGATAACGCTACACTTAAATATCTGGTAGCTAATCAGTAATTTATGTGATCGGGGCTCTATATGAAAAAGTTAAAGGGATACACCTGGATATTGATGTTAGTAGTACTATTGTTGATCTTGGCAGGCCTTATTATAGGCCTGTTTAGAATGTCCATTCAGAACGACGAAGAACAGACAATAGTCGGTGGTGTTTTCCTTGATGATATTGATGACGGAGGCTGGAGCGAAAATCATTACAACGGACTCAAGACAGCATGCGATGCTCTTGGATTAAAGCTTGAGGTAGTAACCAATGTCGAAGAGAAGGCTGCCAGTGAAGAAGCTGCTGTGGAAGAACTGGTGAGCAAGGGGTGCAATGTCATATTCCTCACCAGTGAAGGCTATGGAATGGATTTGTACCCTGTGATGGCTAAATACAATAATGTTGAGTTCTACACAGTATCTCCCAACTCTGATTTGTCAAATGTAACGACATATTTCTGCAGACTTTATGAGATGCGATACCTTGCAGGAATGATCGCGGGCAGAATGACCCAAAGTAATATCCTTGGATATGTTGCAGGCGGAAGAAATCCGCAGGTAACAAGGGGAATCAATGCGTTTACCCTGGGGGCCAGATCAGTTAATCAGGATGTGACAGTCAAGGTGAGATATCTGGATAACTGGACGGATCCCAAGGATGAATATTTACAGGCAAAAAAGCTGATAACAGAGGATGGTGCTGACCTCATAACCTATCATGCCAGCCTCAATACTGCTATTGATGCTGCAGAAGAACTGGGGGCTTATTCAGTCGGTTATGGCAGGGATATGGAAGGATATTCTGACAAATATCTGACCAGTGTTATATATCACTGGGATGTGGTATACCGGAAAATTCTTGAGGATTTTTTGAAGGGTGCTATTACCGACAACCATTATTACTTCCTTGGAATGAGAGAGGGAGCGGTTTCCTTTACGGATGTTACGAATATTGTGCCCCCGGATGTAAAGCTCCTTGTAGATGCAAAGCGGAAGGAGTTTGCCAAAGGCTCATTCGTTTTTGAAGGAGAGATAATCAGTAATACCGGAAAAGTCATGTGCAGGAAGGGTGAAAGAATAAGCGATGATGCGCTCTTAAGGCGCATGAACTGGTTTGTGGAAGGAGTGGAAGTCTATGAATAGTAAGCTCCGATACATGCCTGGTCGAATTTTTATACTCCTCCTTACAGTCTTTCTCATTTTTACAACATTGGGAATTATTTTTTATATCAGATTGGATAATCGTATCAACATAATTGCCATGAAGAACATAGAAAATGAGGCAAGGGCAGCTGCGATTTATTATCGTGAAAACCTAAGAACCGAGATGTTGGCCCTTGAGCACATAGCGTGGATACTTGGGGATGATAATATCGGGGAAGGCGAAGGCCTTGAGCAGGCCAAAATAGTCATCCGGAATGTGTTTGACTCAGAACCCAGTATTCTTCTTGGAATTATGGATGGAGAGAGAAACCCTGTATATGAAAGTGCGATTGATCCTACTGAATATGAGGGACTTCTTGAGTCATTCCGTGGTAACAGTGGCGTATCCTACATGAAAACCGGTGCACTGATGTTTTCTTATGCTGTCATTAAAGGGGATAATGTCCGGTACGTTTTGTATTCAATATGCTCATCAGTCTATATCAGAAGAAAGCATGGGCTGGATAATATTACGAATCTGGGCAGTGTTGCACTTATGACCAGAGATGATGAAATAGTGATTCCGTTCACTAATATGAAAAAAGAAGATGCTGCATTTTTCGACAGTGCATCCGTAAGAAATGTCTTTAAGAGATTAGGCAGAGGGCATAATGTTGATTCAGTTGCGATAGAAAAGGTAAAGACTACAAAGGGCGAGATGTATTTCTATTCCGCAGAGCTTGAGAACTCCCCCTTTGTAATTGTCGGGGCTCTTGAAAAAGAGGAGGCTCTGGCTAATTATGCTAACGTTACGAATATGATTATCATTGCGTATGCACTATGTGTAATACTTGTAATGATCATACTGATTTTCTTCCTGCAGGCATCCATAAAAGCGAGAGAAAGTGAAGAGCTTAGGGAAGCAAAACAGATTGCTGAAGAAGCATCAAAAGCAAAGGGACTTTTCCTTGCAAATATGTCCCATGAAATAAGGACCCCTATAAATGCCATTATCGGAATGGATGAAATGATCCTGAGGCAGGGGCATGACAGTAAGATACAGCAGTATGCTTACAGCATTAAGAGCTCTGCCACATCACTCCTTAGTCTTGTAAATGATGTGCTTGATTTTTCAAGACTTGAGGCAGGAAAGCTAAAGCTTATGGATGAGGACTACAATCTTTCAACCCTCCTTACGGATATCTCTATCATGATAAAGACCAGGGCTGAAGATAAGGGGCTCGATTTCCATATTGATATAGACAGGAATATTCCGGATCATCTTATAGGTGATGGCACAAGACTTAAGCAGGTAATAATAAACCTTGTTACAAACGGAGTAAAGTACACCAACGAAGGCTTTGTACATCTCATCGTCGACTATGAAAAGCTAAGTGAGGATGAGATAAATCTGATGATCACAGTAAAGGATTCCGGAATCGGCATGAAGCAGGAGAGCATTGATAAACTTTTCCTTGCCTTTGAGAGATTTGATGAAAATAAAAACAAGACCATTGAGGGTACCGGTCTTGGTATGAGCATAGTCAAGCAGATACTTGATGCCATGGAAACTACCATAGATGTTAAGAGCGTCTATGGTGAGGGAAGTGAGTTTTCATTTGAAGTAAAGCAGAAGGTTAAGAATTGGGAGAGCATTGGTAACTATGAGGAGGCAGCAGAGAAAGTAGCCCTTAGTCAGGAAAGCTATCAGCCTGCTTTTTATGCCCCTGATGTACGAATACTTTCCGTGGATGACATGGAGATCAACCTTAAGGTTGTAGCGGGACTCTTAGAGCCCACCGGAGTTGTCATTGATTCCGTTCTTAGCGGCGCAGCGGCTCTTGAGATGATAGAGAAAAATCACTACGACATAATGCTCATTGACCATAGAATGCCCGGAATGGATGGCGTTGAGCTTTTGCAGAGAATAAGGAGCCTGCCTGAAAACGAAAACAGAAACGGCGTATGCATTGCGCTTACAGCTAATGTTTCCGAGGAAGGAAGGAATGCGTATATCAAGGAAGGCTTCAACGATTATCTGGCTAAGCCTATTAACGTTAAGACCATGGAGGAGACTATCCTGAGGTACATTCCCAAGGAGAAGCTTGGAGAGCAGCCGGATAAAAAAGATACATCTCCGGGAAGTGGAACGGGTGAGGAGCAAAAGACTGCCCCCAGTATCTCACAGGCAAGAGATGAGATTAAGAGACTGGAGTCTGAGGGCCTTATCGATACGACCCATGTTCTTGAATATTCAGGAACGGAGGAGATGTTCATAGACACTTTGAGGTTCTTCAGAGATTCGATAGGCAAAAAGTCCGACGAAATTGAAAAGCTCTATTACGATGAGAACATAGAGGATTATACGACCAAGGTTCATGCACTTAAGAGCGCTGCCAGAATGGTGGGCCTGACTGAACTTTCGAATATGGCTAAGCGTCTTGAGGAGGCAGGTAAAAAAGAGGATATCGACTATATCAGAGATAATACATGGGATACATTATCAAAATATCGCACGTATAAGGACATACTTGCGAAGGTTTAGAGGGACAATCTATGGGTAATAAGAAAATACTGGTGGTGGATGACGATGATCTGATGCGTGCGGTCACTGTCAAAATGCTCCAGTCTAAATATGACATCATTACGGCAGGCTCCGGGCAGGAGGGAATTGATACCTATGAAAGTGAAAAGCCCGATCTTATCCTGTCGGATCTTATGATGCCTGAGATGGACGGCTTCGAAATGATGGAGCGACTTAGGGAAAAGCATAATTTCGTTATTCCTGTCATGTTTATGACCGCCTATTCCAGTGATGATGCCGAAAGAAAAGGGTTTGAAATCGGTGCGGTGGATTACATCAGAAAGCCCTTTAAGGCTGAGGTCCTTTTGCACAGGATTGATAATATCCTTCAAAATGTCGAGAGGATAAGAAACTTAAAGGAAGCTGCTGAAATAGAGCCTATGACAGGGCTTCTTAACAAGGTTACAACTGTCAGACAGGTCGATGAGATTGCCGGCAAGGGCGGCGGAATCCTCATGATGGTGGACCTTGACAGCTTTAAGCTTGTAAACGATATCTATGGTCACGAAGCAGGCGATAAGGTTCTTATCTGGTTCGCTGAGCTCCTTAGAAGTATTATGCGCTCCAACGACATAGTCGGAAGAGTGGGCGGTGATGAATTTGTTGCCTTCTGTCAGAATGTCAGAACTGAGAGGATGGTTGCGGAGAGGACCCAGTTCATGAACCGCAAGCTTCTTACTTATGCAAAGGAGCTCTTTGGCGAGGATATGAATATTCCTCTTGGCGTCTCTGTAGGCGCGGCAATCTGCCCAGATGAGGGAACGGATTATCAGACACTATATAAAAAGGCTGACCAGGCGCTCTATAACGTCAAGATGGCAGGTAAGCACAACTTCGCATTTTTCAAAACCGAAGAGGAGAAAAACAGGGAGAAATCGGCTGAGGGTCTTGATGAGATAGATATGCTCCTTAAGGAGAGGGATGTAAAGAAGGGCTCCCAGATTCTTACGCTGGATAACTTCAAGCTGATATACAGGTTTATGATGCGTTTCCAGAGGAATTATGCGTGGGATGTGTATCTTCTGGTATTCAGGGTCGAATCCAAGACGGAAAATGATGATGACCTATCCAGAATGACGGACTATTTTTTGAATGTGGCAGCAGGGTGTCTTAGGGGAAGTGACAGCTTTACAAGGCTTGGAAATAATACCGTGCTTGCGATTTTCCTAAAGGCCACGGAGGCTGAGGTGAAAATCCCAATCCTCCGAATAAGGGAGAGATGGGAGTCAGATCCCGAAACCGCAGGCTACACCTTCAGTTATGAGATGCAGTACATGATGCCGGATTGACGTTGATTTGTTACATAATATTACATTATATTAATGCCCAAATTGCTAGGATATTAGAGGGCTATATGTTATGATTTACTAATCAGTTTTACTAGTTATATGTTGCTTGAAGAGGATGAGGGGGATCATCTTTAGGAGGCGATAGTATGAGAAAAGGCAGACTTGCGAAGATTATGGCCATAGGCATGGTATGCTCTATGGCTTTTTTGAGTGCCTGCGGAAAAAAGGATACTGTTATCACAGAGGGTGGTGACAGACCTGCAAAGGAAATAGATAAAGACCACATATACAGCTTTGAGAATGTAGATATTCCGGTAAGTGGCAATTGCAGCATATCAAGAGTATGCACAGGAGAGGACAGTCTCTATGCCATAGCGTATGTTTACAGCGAGGATTCTATGGGCTCCACCAAGCTTTTCAGAATGCCCTTCGACACAGGTATGGTGGAGGAGGTGCCCCTTGGTGACGGCACCAAAAACGTCAGCGCTGATAATCTTACCTGCGATGATGACGGCAATGTATATGTCGTGAAGTATGAGTATGATATGGCCGATTCAGAGGATGCCGTGCTTTATGAGGCGGATGCTGAGGCATCTTCAGATGTAGGTGAGACTGTATCGGAGAGCGGAGATGTGGATGCGGCAGCCACGACATCTGATAAAGATGTTGAAGATGCATCAGCGGGTGAAGCTGTTGCTGAGGATGAGGCAACAGGCTATGATGCTGAGGATGTATCTCTGGATGACATTACCAAGCTGGCTAAGTATTCCTCTGATGGAACAACTATATGGGAAACTTCCCTTACTGAGACGGATGCTGATTCCTACATCAGCTCAATTACCTATGCCAAAGGTCTTGGAGTGCTCACCTGCAGTGAATTGGGAATATCTCTTTATGATGAGGCAACAGGAGAAGCTAAGACTATCCGCACGAGAGAAAGAAATGAAGACGGATATTACAGCGGATATCTTTTCAGAATGAGAAATGATGATATCTATCTCTTTGAAGAGGATGAAGGTTCCGGATCGGTCGTAAGTAAGCTTAATGCAGGTAACATGACCTTCGAGGATGCCGGCTTTGAGCTTCCTGAGGGAATATATGGCGCTTATGAGCTTTATCCCGGAAAGACTTATGACTTTTATTGTGAACAGGACAGTGGAATCAGTGCTTTTAATATAGGCGATACCAAGACCACAAGGATCTGCGATTTTACAGCATCCAACGAAGTGGTCAACATGATCAACTTCATAGGTGAGCTTGAGGATGGCAAAATTGTTATGGCCAATTCCTCAGGAGATGAGTGCATACTCAGCACCCTTACCAAGGTTGATCCTTCAGCTATTCAGGATAAGGAAATCATCACTCTTGGTACTGTTTACATCGAGGATTCAATAAGAAAACAGATCGTTAAGTTCAATAAGAAGAGCGATAAGTACAAAATCAATGTAATAGATTACGCACAGCTTGCAGGTGAGGATACCAGCGACGATGACACCACAGACGAGTACATGACAGGTATCAACAAGCTAAGCCTTGATATCACACAGGGTAAGGCACCTGACATCATCGTATTTGAAAATGATATGCCCTTTGAGAGCTATGCCAATAAGGGAGCACTTGAACCTCTTGATCCTTACTTCGAAGCTGACAGCGATATTGAGGCAGCAGACTATTTATCAAATATACTTGATGCTACCAAGGTTAAGGGCAGTATGTATGCCATCATCCCCAGCTTCAACATCCAGACCTGCGTGGTTGCAAGCGACAATGCAGGCGGCGAGGTTATAACTCTTGATAACTACAAGGATGTCTGCGCAAGATGCGGAATTGATCCGGAGATCGGAATGGGTATGGTTACAAGAGACGATGCCCGCGAGCTCTATCAGACAATCGGCAGCGCCTATGTCAATTATGAGGAAGGCACCTGTAGCTTCGATTCAGAGAGCTTCGTGAAATTCCTTGAGTTTATAAAGGAGCTTCCTGAGTACAGCGAGGATATGGACTATGAAGAATATGAGTCCTACTATCGCGAGAACAAATCCCTTCTTAAGGGCTACTGGCTTGGCTCCTTTGAGGATTATCAGGTTCTGAAAAAGGGCTATTTTGGTAAGGATATCGAGTTCAACGGATATCCCACAACCAAGGATGGTAAATCCTACATCTACCCCAGTGTTCAGATCGGAATGAGCAGTGACTGCAAGAACAAGCAGGCTGTATGGGAATTCATGAAGTCATTCCTTACGGATGAGTATCAGAGTAACATTTCCTGGAACTTCCCCATCGAGAAGAAGGCCTTGGATGCTCTTGCTGCCAAGGCTCAGGAAAAGCCCTACTACCTTGATGCTAATGGCAAAAAGGTGGAGCACTCATCTATATGGTCAATCGGCGGAACCGACGTTGAAATCGCCGAGCTTTCAAAGGAAGAGACCCAGACTGTGGTAGATTTCATCGAATCAGTAACAGACACTGAGAGTACCGATGATAATGTTATCAATATCATTGCTGAGGAGGCAGCGGCCTTCTACGAGGGTCAGAAGACTGCCGAGGAGGTTGCAGATATAATCCAGAGCAGGGTTTCAATTTACCTCAGTGAGCAGATGTAATATTTGAAAACAGTATATGCTGAACTTAGAGCTTCCCATGCCCCGTCAGGTGTGGGAAGTTTTTTTTGTACACTTGCTGCAATTTGTTTAGATTTTTTTTAGAGGTCAAAAGTATAGAATAATCGGTAATTTGGCTATATACTATTAGTATATGGATAATAAAACACCCAGAAAAAACAAACTTTATAAGAGCTTCGGATATGCTTTTGAAGGTATTTTCAATACCATATTCTATGAGCGCAACATGCAGATTCATTCGCTGGTCACTGTGCTCGTTGTGATATTCGGAATCATCCTTAAGATATCCCTGATTGAGTGGTTTATCTGCATGCTGCTTTTTGCAATTGTTTTAAGCCTTGAGCTTGTGAATACAGCTATTGAGGCGGTGGTGGATCTCGTCACTGAGGAGAAAAAGCCCCTTGCGAAAAAGGCAAAGGATGCGGCAGCAGGAGCAGTGCTTATCAGTGCTATTTTTGCTGCAATCATGGGTGGTATCATTTTCTTCCCCAAATTGTGGGCATTTTTATTCTGATATCAGGCAGAGCCGGTTCCTGTTATAAGGCGGCTCTGAAGGTATAAAAAGGTTTTTTAGGAGGGCAATATCATGGATAATATCAATCTTACAGACGGACTCAAAAAGATTCTGCTTGCAGGCGTAGGTGCTGTGGCACTGACAGCTGAGAAGGCTGGAGAAATCCTTGAAGAGATGGTTGAAAAGGGTGAGATCACGGTTGAGCAGGGCAAGGCTCTTAATCAGGAATTAAAGCGCACTGTTAAGGAGAATGCAGGCAAGAAGGACGACGGAGAAAAGGATCTGTCTAAGGTTGTTGATGGTCTTTCATCCGAGGAGCTGGCAAAGCTCAAGGAACTCATTGCGGCTGCTGAGAACAAAGAATGACGGATTTATCTAACCTTGTCGGTAAAATGAGAAAAATAGCCGACGCGCAGGCTGATAAGGCTGAAGCTGAGAAGGCGGCAGCCGAGGGACAGCCTGTTTTTGATGGCAAAATAAGGAATTCTGAGGATAATGCCAGGTTCAAGGAGATACGAGCCGTTCTTGCAAAGAACAATATCACCAGAGGTATTTCCCCTGAGAAACTCAGAATTATTTTAGAGGAGCTTGGACCAACCTACATCAAGCTTGGGCAGTTAATGTCTATGCATTCGGATATACTGCCGAAGCGTTATTGTGATGAATTGGCCAAGCTTAATTATGATGCTCCGCCCATGCCCTTTTCAGAGGTGAAGGAGATTATCGAGGAATCCTATGGATGCCCCGCCTCCGAGGTGTTTGAGTGGATCGATGAAAAGACTCTTGGCTCAGCATCAATTGCTCAGGTACACAGGGCAAAGCTAAAGAAGAAGGACGAGGACGGGAATTACCTGGAGGTTATCATCAAAGTCCAGCGAAGGGGCGTATACGAGATAATGTCCAGGGACATAAGCCTCTTACATCGTCTTGTTAAGCTTATGCCTCCGGTTGGTGATATCAAGAACATCGTAGATTTGGACATGGTCCTTGATGAGATGTGGGATGTTGCCAGAGAGGAGATGGACTTCTTAAACGAAGCTCACAACATTGCAGAGTTTAAGAGAATCAACAAGGACATAAAATATGTGGATTGCCCGGACATGTACATCGAGTACTCAACGGACAAGGTTCTCGTGATGGAATATGTGGGCGGCTGCTCCATTGATGATGTGGAGTACCTCACCGCTAATGGCTATGATCTTAATGAGATAGGCGAAAAGTTTGTTAACAGCTTTATCAAGCAGGTTATGGATGACGGCTTTTTCCATGCTGATCCCCATCCCGGCAATGTAAAGATCTGTGAAGGCAAGATTGTCTGGATCGACATGGGCATGATGGGAAGATTATCGGACAGAGACAGAAGGCTTATGGTGCGCGGCGTCAGAAGTATCGCCATGCATGATATTCAGGCCACAGTCAATGCAGTCCTTGATCTTGGAGATATTCAGGGAACACCTGACAGGGACAAGCTGTATGTTGAGATCAAAAACTTTTTGGACCAGTACGGCTCAATAGCCTTCGGAAGTCTTGATATCGCCGCAGCTCTTCAGTGTCTCATGGACATCATGAAGGAAAACGGCATAGCGCTTCCTCACGGTATGACAATGCTTTGCAGAGGTCTTGCACATGTTCAGGGCGTTCTTGCTATCATCAGCCCTGATATCAACATGATGCAGATCGCCACCAACAGAATTACGGATGACTTCATTCAGAACCTGGATATAAGAGAGGAGTTTAATAAGTACGGAAGGGCATTTTACCGTGCCATGGACAGAGGAATAGAGATTCCTGCTCTCACCTCACAGGTTATGAAGGAGTACCTTGCAGGTCAGAGTAAGGTTACGATAAACCTCAATCCCTCCAAGGAATTCGACGAGCTCATCTATTCTTCCATAAGAAACATGGTCATCGGTCTTGGCGTGGCAGCGCTTCTTATCGCCTCCAGTGTCATGTGTACCACGTCAATGGAGCCGAGAATATTCGGAATTCCCGTGCTTGGTGCTGTTGGATTTTCATTCGCCATGATAGTGAGTGGATTTTTGATATTGAGAAATATAGGACTTAAGATTCTTGCCCGTCGAAGAAGACGGAGAAAGTCATAATGAAAAGTTGTTATGGCTTTGAAAATGTAGATAATTATTAAAGCTGTGAAATCGTGATGTTCTCTGATTTCACAGCTTTCTTATGATATAGAAATTTCTCCGAAATTCCTATATCATAAGAAGCGCTCCGCTATGGATGCGCACTCGCGCGATAGGAATATGTTGCCTTCAGCAACCGCGCTCGGCGCGAGAATGTCGCAAGCGACATTCTTTCTTATTTAGTGTTATATAAAAATGGTTTTAGGAATATTATCTTTCTTTGCCCCAGAAGAATAGTCCTAACATTCCGGGACCTACGTGGGCTCCGGAGAAGGGCTCGTGCTGACTTATTGTGATGTCGGCATTGGGGTTGATCTCTTTTACAAGCTCAGCCATCTTATTGGCATCATTTATGCAGTCTCCGTGGGAGATGCAGACTGTATCATCGCCCTCCATTCTCTTCTCGGAATACTTCTGAATGATGGCGTTAATGGCGTTCTTGCGGCCTCTCACTTTTCCGCATGAGATGATATGACCTGTGTTGTCACCAAAAAGGATAGGCTTGATATTAAGAATGGTTCCAATCTGGGCTGTAACGCCGCTTACACGGCCTGTATTCTTAAGGAAGTTAAGGTCATCAACAGTGAAGTACTGGCAGGCATGAGGAACTGCTTCATCGAGAAGCTTAGCAGCTTCTTTTGTATCAACGCCGTCCTTATTGAGCTTAGCAGCTCTAAGTGCCAGGATACCGTTACCAAAGCCGCAGCCGTGGGAATCAACGATATGAATGAAGCTGTCAGGATATTCCTCCATAAGCTCATTAGCTGCAGCGATTGCTGCATTGTAGGTTCCGCTGATACCGGAACTCATGGCGATATATATGATGTCACCACCCTTTTTGGCGATGGGGGTGAAATACTCTAAAAACAAAGCTGTGTTAAGAAGACTGGTCTTAACCTTATCCCCGTTTTTCAGGCCTTCGTAATATGCGTGTCCATCAAAGTCATCGATATCTCCGGTGTAGGTCACGGATTCATCGTTTACAAGATAGTCACAGGGTAAGAGACTGATGCCATCCAAAAGCTTCTTAGGCAGGTTGGCACAGCCGTCTGCGAACACGGTAAAACTCACTATTCATTCCTCCACAAAAGTTATATGATAATATTACTGATGACAGATTTTTCAGTCTCAGCACACGTAGTACATTATACCATATTTTGGTGATTGAAATACCCTAATATCACCATATAACGGGTTTTTATAAAGGAAAAGAGGAGATGTAAAACATGAATATTTGCTTGCTAAATGATTCGTTTCCGCCGGTTATAGACGGAGTCGCTAATGTAGTACTTAACTATGGAAAAATTCTCTCGGAACGACTTGATTCAAAAGTTGTAGTGGGAACACCGAGATACCCTGATGCTGATTATGAGGGTTATCCTTACAAGGTTTTTGCATATCCGAGTCTTGATACAACGGAGCTGGTGCACGGTTACCGCGCAGGTAATCCGTTGGCAATGCGTGAGATCATGCAGATGGCTGAGTTTGGCCCTGACATTATCCACACACACTGCCCGGCATCCTCAGCCATTATGGCGAGAGTCCTGCAGAATGAGACCGGCGCACCTATCGTTTTCACATATCACACCAAGTTTGACGTTGACATAGCAAGGGCCGTAGGCGACGGCTTTTTGAAAAAAGAGACCATTAAGCAGATGGTCAAAAATATATCTGCCATGGATGAAGTCTGGGTAGTATCCGAAGGCGCTGGCGATAACCTTCGCTCCCTTGGCTACGAGGGTGAGTACCTCGTTATGAATAACGGCGTGGATTTCCCCAAGGGCAGGATTCCTGCTGATAAGGTTGCAGAGGTTACCAGGGACGTGGACCTTCCCGAGGGCGTTCCGGTATTCCTTTTCGTGGGAAGAATGATGAAGTATAAGGGACTTCCAATCATAATCGAAGCAATGAAGATTTTGTCCGAGCAGGGCGTTAATTACCGCATGCTTTTCATAGGCGGTGGTAAAGACAGTGAGGAGATGCAGGCAAAGGTTAAGGAATACGGTATCGATGATAAGGTGCTGTTCCTTGGACCGATACATGACAGAGAGGTTCTCAGAGCATGGAACACCAGAGCTGATCTGTTCCTGTTCCCTTCAGTTTATGACACAAACGGAATCGTTGTCCGTGAGGCAGCAGCCTGTGGTCTTGCCAGCGTCCTGATAAAGGGCTCCTGCGCAGCTGAGGGAATAACTCATGGAAGAAATGGATATCTTGTGGATGAGACACCGGAATCAATGGCTGCTCTTTTGAAGGAGTTGTCCGATAAACATGACACCATGAAGGATGTGGGACAGCATGCGATGGATGAAATCTACATCTCTTGGGAGGATGCAGTCCGCGCAGCTTATGACAGATACGCTGTAATAAGAGAGAAGGTTAAGGATGGATCGCTTGTTCACAAAAAGAAGCAGAGCTCAGACTATCTGCTTGAGTCAGCTTCAATGATACTTAAAGGTACTGAGCATATCTTCGATATTTCCCGCAATATCTACGGCGGAATGAAGGAGAACTATGAGGACTTCGTTGAGAACGTGAAGGAGGAGATCGAGGGCTTCAAGGATAGCCTGCCCGATGGGGTTAAGGAGTTTTCAGAGAATGCCAAGGAGTTCACCGAGAATGCCAAGAAGAACGTGAAGGATAATGTCAAAAAGGGCATGGAGTTTGCAGAGAAGAGTGTCCGTGAGGGAATTGACATCAGCATCAATGGCATGAAGATGGATTAAAAATATATAATAGAGGGAACGTGTGAAAAATGGAGTTTATTACTGATATTTTGGGGTGGATGCCAATTATACTGTTAGCGGCAGCTTTGTTTGTGTTACCTGGTTTATTAACGATTTATAACATTGTTGGATTTTTCAGTTATAAGCGGGTAAAAAAGATATTTAAAAGAGTGGTCTGGTTTGTGACCATAGTTTTGGGATCTGTGTACAGCCACATGTATATAAATGCGATGCTTAACATGGATGCCCTATGGAGTGACCAGCTCTATAACGATGATCTGCATCAGGCACTGTGGGAGGGCGGTGTGCCTTCGTTCATTGTTCTGGTTTGTGTCGGAATTATTGGACTGTTCATTTTATGTATTCGAAAGACCAGTCAGCTATCTCCGATAGTAATCGTGCTGTGCATTTCAGCGATGTACATAACAGCGATTGAGCTGATAGTGTACTGCATTCAGCTTGCGAAGGAGCCTATATGCCTTCCGCTTATGCTGGCTCCTGCTAACTACTTGATTATAGTTATGACCATAATCCGCGAGAAGATAATGGAGTGGAATGAAAATCCCGAGCATCAGAGTGAGGTCTATAACAAGGAAGGAGCCCTTGGAGAAATAAACAGGCTTCTGATCAAGGCAGAGACCTGGCCAGTATTTGCACTTGTTTTCATGATTCCTCTTCTGGGGATTTTACTTGGTGTTATGAGTCTGTTTGGGCAGACTCCTGACAAGGTCATAAGGACATGGACAGAGACTGCGGACTGGACCTTCTCTACCAAGATCCCGCCGCAGAATTTAACAATGGATGAGCACTATCTCTGCACAGTTGCAGCAGGAGGACATCCTGAGGTTGTAAAGCCTGTAAGAATGGGAGAAAGACACGGACACAGGGTTGTGGTGAACAGGCAGCTCATGATCGCCAACGCCTTCGAAAATGTACTTGAGGAGAAGACTCCCAGGTTCCACAGGGCAGTCAGGAATTTTTATGACAAATATGGATTCCCTGTTGCGGACTACATCAGACCTCACAAGGCTGCCTGCGACATAACATATTTTGTGATGAAGCCCCTTGAGTGGCTGTTTTTACTGGTGCTGTATACTGTGGATGCCAATCCTGAGAACAGGATAGCAGTGCAGTATCTGCCAAAAAGGAAGTGATTTCTTATGAGTAATTGGGAAGTTGAACATGACTGGTATAGGAGAATGGCCTTTTATCAGATATGGGTGAGGAGCTTCGCAGATGGAAATGGCGACGGCATAGGTGATCTCTACGGCGTCTATGACAAGCTTGAGTATGTGAAGTCTCTTGGCGTTGACGGAATCTGGTTCTCACCGCTTTACCCGTCACCTAACGCTGACTTTGGCTACGATATTTCAGATTATAAGGATATTCATCCTGAGTATGGAACCCTGGATCAGTTTAAGAAGGTGCTGGATAAAGCCCATAAGCTGGGTCTGAAGATCATCATGGACCTTGTGGTGAACCACACCTCTGATGAGCATCGCTGGTTTCAGGAGAGCAGGAAGGGGAAGGATAACCCCTACAGCGACTACTATATCTGGCGTGATAAGCCAAACAACTGGGACTCTCTTTTTGAAGGTAAGGCCTGGGAATATGACGAAATGAGAGGCCAGTATTATCTTCATATTTTCGCGAAAAAACAGCCTGACCTCAACATGGACAATCCAAAGGTCCGTGAGGAGGTTAAGTCCATCATGCGCTTCTGGCTTGATATGGGAGTTGATGGATTCAGAGAGGATGTTATCAATTTTATTTCCAAGAAGGAGGGGCTTCCTGACGGCCTGCCGTTTTTGCCGGCTGTAAACGGAATGCCCTATTACAAGGACGGCCCGCACATCCATGAGTATCTGGCTGAGTTCAGAAGGGTGTGTAAGGAATACGACTGTTTTCAGATAGGTGAGGGCCCTATGACTACGGTGAAGACTGCCCTTCAATATCTGACCGGAGAGAATAAGTCTCTGGATATGATGATTTCCTTTGATCACATGATGGCGGACTGCATTTATACCGAGTACATTCACAGGCCATTTTCACTTAGGAAATTCAAGAAGGCGCTGACCAAGTGGCAGCTGACTCTTGCAGGAAAAGCGTGGAACAGTCTGTATCTTGAAAATCACGATCATCCCAGAATTATCAGCCGCTATGGAAGTGAGTACTATCACAGAGAGAGCGGAACGATGCTTGCGGCCTGCTATCTTTTCCTTCAGGGGACGCCTTTTATCTATCAGGGGCAGGAGATCGGCATGACTAATATCAGGCTGAACTCCATTGATAAGTACGTGGATGTGTCCAGTAAGACCAACTACCACACCTATCATCTGAAGGACAGCAAGGAGCGAAGACTTGAGCGTATTCACTTATCCAGCCGAGATTCCGCAAGGACTCCCGTGCAGTGGGATGATTCCGAGAATGCAGGCTTTTCAAAGGCTAAGCCCTGGTTCTATGTGAATCCGAATTACACTAAGATCAACGTGAAGGCCCAGGAGAAGGATGAGTTTAGTATCCTTAATTTCTACAGAAAGTGCCTGGCATTAAGGAAGAGTTCGCTGGCACTTTTGTATGGCGAGTACAAGGAGTATAATGCAAAGGATGCCAATGTCTATATGTATGAGAGGACACTTGGTAAGACCACTTATCTGATAATCTGCTCTTTTTCAAAGCTGCCGGTGAAGGTTATCATTCCGGACAAGTTCATTGGAAAAAGAGGACAGCTCATGCTGTGCAATTATCCTGACAGGAAGCAGATGGCGAAGCGCCCTAAGATCGGCACTTACTTAAAGAACGTGTCAAAGAATGTGTTATCGGATGGCCCTGTCGAAGCCAGTGAGGAGCTCGTGAGACAGGAGCTTTGCACCATCGCGGTTCAGCACGGCATGTACAGACCCTACGAGGCGAGGGTGTATAGGTTTAGGAATAAGTGATAATATTTAAAAAATTTTGGGGTAATGAAAATAAAAAAGAATTTTTGTGAGTAAGGAGATGTTGTTTAAATGACTATCGATGCATACTTGAATCCTGATTTTACCTGGATGCAGAAGCTTTTGTTTTTTGCTGTAGGCTTTTTAGGGCTGCTTGCTTGTGACTTTTTAATGCTTGGGGGAGCCGAGATTTCGTGCTCCGTACTTCCCAGAAGTGAGAGGAAATATGCGGTTCCCGTTAAGTTCCACAAATACATTCACCTTTTCTACGAGATGATAATTTCCGGAACCTCGGTTATGTCCTTTGCCTGCTCTTACGTTGTGCTTAACCATGTGTACTCACTTATGCAGAGCGGTGCAGGCCATTCCGGTCCCATATCCGGAACTTTTTTCTACATCTGGAGTGAGGGTAAGGACTTCGCCCTGCTTCTTCTTATCTGTTTGTCCTGTGTTCTCAACACACTTCTTGATACAGTGATCATTCCTCTTGGCAGGCTCGCCAAGGAGGAGAAGGCTTCTGTTAGAATGCTTGGAATGTTCTACGCGATCATCATTCTGGTATTCCTGAACCTTATAGGTGATGAGAGTGAGTACAGCCCGGTTATGATGTATTACCTTGGCCTTATGGTTGGTCGATTCGTGTACTTCGACGCATCCTTCATGGACTTCCTAGTAGCAATCAAGAATGCATTTATGAAGCTTCCCATGCTTCTCCTCTGCGTTGCCCTCTGCGGCGGCATGTGCTTCTTTGGCTTTGCAATGAAGTATCTTCTTGAGAGGAACTACTACATTGTCGGAATCTTCTACACCCATATCTTCCTGCTGATCGCAGTGTTTGTGGTTCACCACAGCAGAATCATGAAGCTTCTTGTTAAGGAGCAGAAGCTCCCTGAGCCCGTGGAGGAGGAAGAGTATGATGAGTACGACGAGTACGAGGATGAGAGATAAGAGTTAAGAGTTGAATAGAGTGGGGATTGTGGCGCGCCAGATTGATCTGGCGCGTTTTTGTTGGCCTGCGGGAGGTGCTTGGTGGGGGTGGTTACGTCTATCCGCGAAGAAATTTGGTGTTGGTTGATTGGATACCTGTCCTTTGTGAGAGGTTATGTGGAGTGTATGGCTTGCGGGGGATGTTTTACGGGGGTGGTTACGTCTATCCGCGAAGAAGTTTGGATGTTGGTTGATTGGATACCTGTCCTTTGTGAGAGGTTATGTGGAGTGTATGGCTTGCGGGAGGCGTTTTACGGGGGTGATTACGTCTATCCGCGAAGAAATTTTGGTGTTGGTTGCATGGAGTGCTGTTCTTTTGGGAGGCTATGTGGAGTGTATGGCTTGCGGGGGATGTTTTACGGGGGTGGTTACGTCTATCCGCGAACAAATTTAGATACTGGTTGCTGGGATATCTGTCCCTTTCGGGAAGCGTTCGACCGGGAGGAGTGATTTCTTGTGGATAGGCGTAACGGAACTTCTTCTTTTTACTGGGACGTTAGCCCAGTGAGACGATTATCTCTGTCATAGGCGTAACGCGAACGCCATGTTTTTTGGTGCCGTGCAACCAGTGAATTAATTTGTTCGCGGATAGACGTAACGGAGGCCAAGAGGTTGCTCCCGCAGGGTAACCGAAAAGCGGTAATCGGACACAATAGACTTAACGACTTCCGTAAGGTCACTCCCACAGATGGACCAGAATAAAGGATTCAGCCCCTATAGACGGAATGGCTTTTGCGATGGGGGCTCAGTCATGCAACCGGCAGAAGAACTTGTTCGCGGATAGACGTAATGGCTTCCGAAAAGTCACTCCCGCAGGGTAACCGGAAAGCGGTAATCGGACACGATTCTGAGAACGAACCCAATACAGGAGAGCCCACAGAAGATCGTTGATGACAGCACATTATCTGGACTGATGATCAGGACCACATTGCGGATGACGTAACCCTGACCAGATGATATTATTAATGAAAATATCATACCGGAGGGTGACTGAATATGGGCTTAGATTTTACCACACCTGAGTACAAGAGACTCAGAGTTATTGTTGACACTGATGCTGCCTGTGAGGCTGATGATCCGTTTGCTATCGTGCATGCGCTTCTTAGTCCCAAGCTTTGTGTGATGGGTATTCTGGCTGAGCACTTCAAGGTAGAGGACTCCATGCAGAGAAGCTATGACGAGATTAAGACTATCCTTGATGCCATGGGAATGTCGGTTCCTGTTTTCCATGGACAGAATGGACCATTAAGCGAAGATGAGAGCATTTCTGAGGCTGCCAAATTCATAATCGATGAGGCACTTAAGGACGACGAAAGACCGCTTTTCATACTGTGTCAGGGAGCAATAACCAATGTGGCAAAGGCCTTGGAGTTCTGCCCGGAGATCAGGTACAAGATTACTGTTATCTGGATCGGAACTCACGGAGAAGCACCATGTAAAGCACCTTTCACGGAGTTCAATGCTGTTAACGACATTCCGGCTGCTAACCTGGTTCTGCAGAGCGGAGTCGATCTGTGGCTCGTTCCGTCACACGTTTATATCACGATCAACATAGGAATTGCAGAGATTCAGCGCAGGATCAGACCTTGTGGGAAAATCGGCGAGCATCTTTTTAAGAACCTCGTAGACTACAACATGTCTGAGGGCGCAGGCTGGACCCAGGGTGAGAGCTGGTCTCTTGGCGATTCACCGGCCATAGCCATTGCGATAAATCCCGGCTGCGGTCACTATCACACCGCGAAGGCACCGCTTGTGCTTGAGGATACGTCCTCTGCAGTAAAAGAGGATAACCCCGACATCAGAATCTATACGGATGTTGATTCCAGATATATTTTAGAGGATCTGATAGCAAAACTGGAATTGTGTTACGGCAATTGAAAAGTGTTACGGCAATTGAAAACCGGTTTTAACTTAATATAATATTCCTGAACACGCATTTTGTAATAATCAAGATGCGTGTTTTACTTTTTTAATAAGGATTTCTCTGTTATAATATAGCCTCGTGGGGACACTGTCTGTGTTATGTCAATGTAACGCAGGCAAAAATAAATTTAAAGGGGAAATGAATATGAAAAAAGTTTTACAAAAGTCAGCAATGACTGTTGCATTAGTGCTTAGCATTCTTGTAACATCCGGACCTTCGTCCATCGTAGCAAAAGCAGCTGAGGGATTCCAGGTTGCAACCAGTATTGGATTCAAGGGAGAGTTTGAGTATGCATCATTTAGATATACAACAGGCTCCCAGGGATATTACAAGCTGCATGCAAGCTGTACTGAAAATGGCAAGACCAGGGCTCTTGGAACTACAGAGAACATGACCTATAAGGCAAATACAAGCTACTCTCGTACAGATAATACCATTACCTACAACTACGATTACCTTGGAAAGTACACACTTTATGTAATCGGTTCAGAGAAAAAGATAAATGACAGTTACAAAACTGTGGCAGCTTTTGAGAAGGATTCATCCTGTCATATCGCTTCAGCATCTGTAGATGTTAAGAGCAGAATGCCTGCACCTAAGAATGTTCAGGTTAAGACAATCATGAAGAATGACAGAAAGTACTACAGAGTAAGCTGGGACAAGGATGGCTATTGCCATGGAGTTGAAGCTTCAACATTACCTAAAAACATTTATCTTCCTGCAGCAGCAAGTGTTGATATTATTGCTCCTGATGGAACATGTACTATCAAAGTAAAGACAATCACTGATGACCACTCAGTTCACGCTAACTCAGTAGCAACAACCTTAACTGCTGTAAACAATGACAAGAAAACTGAGACTGTTGAAGTTGAGAAGAAGGTTACAGAGACAAAGCTTCCTGAGACAATCACTGTTAACGGTATCACATACAAGCTTGGCGCTGACAACACAGCTTCTGTAACAGCTATCACAGGCATTAAGAGCGCTACAATCGATCAGATCACTCTTGATGGCGTAACATACCGCGTAACTTCAATCGCACCCAGTGCTTGCGAAGGCAACAGAAAGATCAAGACTCTTTCAATCGCATCAAGCGTTGAGAATATCGATGCCAAGGCATTTTACAATTGTAAGAAGCTTAAGGATATCAAGATCAAGGCTAACAAGTCCCTTACAATTGGCGATTCTGCTTTCAAGAAGATCAACAAAAAAGCAACCATCAAGGTTAGCGGAGTAAAGGGTAAAGCAAAGAAAGCTCTTCTTAAAGAGATCAAGAAGCAGTCAAGCGGATCTAAAAACAAGAAATAAATAGATGTACAAAAGGCTGTCGCAATCAAATGCGGCAGCCTTTTTTAGATAACGCCTAATGTTTTTAATATAAATAACCAGAAGGTCAGTGTGAAGGAACACCCAAAGGTCGTGACCATTACAATACTGCTGCTCAGCGTTCCTTCATGTCCCATATTCTTAGCCATGATGTAGCAGCTGACTGTTGAAGCGGAGCCCAGCATAACGAGAATCGCTACTATCTGTTCACCTGCAAACCCAAGCTTTATAGCAAAGGGCATGAATATTGCAACCAGCAAAAACAGTTTGATGAAGCTTGCAACCAGGGCAGGCTTTACATTTGCCAGCGCCTTTTTGTAGTCGAAGGTTGCACCCATGGACATAAGACCAAGGGGAGTTGAGAGGCTTCCTACATCATCAACAACGGTGTTCATTATCTTCGGCATAGGGAGCTTAAGTAATGACCAGAGGAGTCCTGCGAAAATTCCGAGGATGATAGGATTCTTGGCGATGCCCTTTATTGTCTTTAAAAGGAGCTCCCTGTTCTCAGAGCTGTCACTTGAATCATCGTCTTCATCATCTTCACTTTTAGGAGCAGTGAGCGTAAGGATTATAACTGCGAAAATGTTATAAAACGGTACGCTTCCAAGGATCATCAGCGACGCCATTCCACTGCTGGACTCGCCGTAGATACTGTGAATAAAGGCTATTCCAAGAAGTGCTGCGCTGCTTCTGTAGGACCCCTGCAGGAATTCTCCGCGCCTCGACTTCGTCTTCACACAGATCGTAGCAAGTATCCAGATAAGGAATATGCTGGTAAAGGTGGCTACAAAGCAGAAGACCACAAATTTTGGATTCCATGTTCCCACAAAGTCCTGCTGCGCCAGATCTCCAAACAGCAGCGTCGGAAGCCCTATCTTGAACACGAATTTGTTCATGAAGCCCGCGGCCTTATTGTCTATGATTCCGATTTTATTAAAGATATATCCAAGGACCATCAGCAGGAAAATCGGAAGAGTTGCATTTAAACTAAAGATTAAATTCTCCATAACGGCTTCATTGTAGCTTCATGGGAAATCGTTATCAATATTCAATGTGCTCAAAGATATTGGAGAAATATTTGTATTTATTGGAAGAATCTAAATCATTTGCTGTATAATGAATATTGTTTTTCTGCATCTGACGTCCGGTGATGCAGGAGGGAATATATGAAAAGAGGAGAATTGGGATGAGTAATAAAGAAGAATGGAACAGAATTCTGCAGATAGTAGGGACTGAAGAATACGCTGCAGATACAGATTTTGAAAAACACTGTGTAAAAGGATTCAATACTACGAGAACACTCTTTTACATTGTCATACTTTTCGGAGCATTTTATTTAATACAGGAGGGAAGGATTATTCCTAAGAACCAGCTGGTGTATCTGGCGATTTTGGTTGCAATGCCGCTGAGTATTTTTGTTTATATGAAGCAAAAAGCGAAGCTTCATAGGGAGCTTAACAGATATGCATTCAGAGAATGTTATCCTGATAAAGGGCTTTCCAGATACATGAGTTTTGTTCCAACCGCTATAAAGAAGCAGATGATCTGGAGCATAACGCAGTACAATTTTGGCTACATTTTATTTAGACTTGGTAAGATTGATAAGGCTACTGAGTGCCTTAAGCTTATGCAGGATTCTTCTGAAACAGCCAACAATATGCTGATGGCTGAGCATTTAAAACTACTCATTGCTCTGTATTATCACGATTTTGATACTGTAATAAACTGTGCAAACGAAGGAGCAATGCTCTATTCCAAGGCGAGTCACACACCATGGAATAACAAAATAAACTATGACCTGCAGATGTATGGTGCTTATGCCGGAAGCTGCAAAAATAACGAATATTTTCAGGCGTATTCGGTCCTTGCGACTCCGCAGGAAAGACCTTTGGATGAAGTTGCAAGGCAGTACTATCTGTACCTGGCAGCAAAAGCGCAAAGTGATTATGAAAACGCTGAGAAATTCAGAAGATATGTAATGGAGAATGCAGGAACTACATGGTATGGAAATGCTTTAAGAGAGGATTTCGTGCCGCAAAGAAAGCCTGATAACTACCCGGGATATATACTGAATATCGAGAAACTGAATAATCCGAGCAAAGTAGACAGGAGCAGGCTTAAATATGCTCTTATCGGGGTTTTGATAGTGATGCTGTTTTATCTTGTACCAAGACTGTTCTAAAGTGGATTTTAATGAAAATAGCCGGAAAGGATCATCTCCTTTCCGGCTTACTTATTTATAGATCATTTCTTTATCTTCGCATTTACCAGTTCTTCATATTCATCCACCAGACTCTTATAGGTCTTAAGCATTTCATCGTAGGTTGATTTGGAGAGAAGATCAACGCCTGTCTTTTTTAGAAGATCTGCCGGGGATGCACTTGAGCCACTCTTAAGGAATTCCATGTACTCATCTACGGCACCCTTCTCACCTGAATTGATTCTTCCGGCAATATAGTTTGCATAGGTAATATCGGCAGCATACTGATATACATAGTAAACATAGTAGAAGTGCGGAATAGTTACCCACCGATATTTACTATCCGGGAAAGAAATCACGGAATCGCCCCTATAGGTTTGGAAAATCTCTTTCCATTTGTCTGAAGCAGCTTCAGCATCGATAGATGAGCCGGATTCCACTGTCTTATACAGATAGTCCTCGAATTCGGAGTACATCATTTGATAAAAGAATGTCGCGACATACAAATTTATTAGTTCCTCAAGATAGTAAAGCTTTTCATCGTCATCCTTAGAATGATCGATCATGTAATTATAATAAATGAGCTCGTTGGTTATCGAGGCTACCTCCTGGGTAAACAGCGTGGGCTCATTGAATTCAGCAGGTTGATTTTCGTTTGATAATTCACTGTAGCATGCATGGCCCATTTCATGAGCGATGGTGCTTATACTGTGTGAGTAGCCAGTGTAGTTAAGGAATACCCAGGGAAGCTCTTTTTTGTAGTATGGCATCATAAATTGGATGGAAGACTTGGTAGATGAGGGATACACGTCCACCTGATTGGTTGTAATAATTTTTTTGAAAAGATCCGTATAATCTGTACCCAGCACAGCCAGGGAATCTATGACTTCATCCACTGCGTCATCGTATTCTTTTGCGTCAGGGTTAAAATCCGAAACACTAGTGGATGTGTTGTAAGTGTATTGCTTTTCAAGACCAAGCCCCTTCTTGTGAATATTATAAAATCTCTGAAGATCGCTGCAGCCATCATGAGCAGCATCGATAAGCATATAGAAGATATCGGTACTGCAATCTATATCATAAAACGCCTTATCTAAAGTGGTGTTAAATCCTTCAAGCTGGGCATTTGCATAGGCCTGCTTGCATTTTTCCTCCTGAAGAGCAGCATAAGTATTAATATATCCTTTTTCCCTGGTCAGTAAGATTTTGTTTGCCTGCTCCTTTAAGGAATCATCATAATCCTTGCTATGGACAATATCTTCATATAACTGTTCTGTAAGTTCCTGCTCAGTTCCATCCGGCATAGTTATCATAGGATTGGGATTCTCTATATTATAAAAAATGTTGTAGACTTTTTCTGCGTAATCCTGCCCGATGGAAAGGGTGGCTATAACCTTTTTTTCATCTTCTGTAAGGCATTTGAAATTAGGATCGGTGTATTTTCTGTACCGGTATTCCTTGCCTTTGAAAATGGGATCAGAGAAGATTTTCTTTCTGTCTGAAAGGGACATTGAACAAATTTCCGGATCTGCAAATGCAGTAGCCTTCTCCTTTTCAGAGTCCAACGTGATCACCTTTGCGCTTATTTCCTGGAACTTGCTGTCAGATGGATTGAGATACGTACCCATATCCGCATATACTTCCATTTTTGAGGTCAACTCTTTGAACTCTGAAAATTCTACAAATTGAAAATACTCATTGATATTTTCGGCAGTATTTAGTGTGCCTTTGAAATCCTCTATCTGTGCAAGAAGACTCTTAGCTTTCTCATAGTCTTCATTAAACTCTTTTTCACTCTTGTAAAGAATTGTCAGATCCCATGTTGTAGGATATTTGCCTTCTTTTTTTGCTGTACTTGTAGAAGCGGCAGCCTGTCCTGTAATAATAAAATCTGATGAATTAGAAACACAGCCGGTTAAGGCTATCAGGGTCGCAAGACCCAGTGCGATAAATCTGCTTGCTCTATTTCCCATAAGTTCACCTCATAAAAAATGCATTTTTACAGTAACCATATATATTTTTGCATATCTGGAATGAATAAATTGGGAAATAAGTATGATATTAAAATAATAAAAGCATAAATTTGAAGGCTTATGGCGAAGAGACTCGTTATATATGAAGAAGTGAAAAATGATACATAATAAGTGCAACACGGTAAATAAATATTGTAATATGGCATGATGAAAAACGAAATAACATTACAGAGGGTAACGGTATAAGGGGACAAAATGAAATTATTTTTACTTGAAGATGATGATGCAATAGGGATGGGCCTTAAGTATTCTCTTGAGAAAGAGGGCTATGAAGTAAACCATGGGAAATCCAAGGCTGAGGCCATGACTATTTTGAAGAGTGATGCCTTTGACCTGTGCATTCTTGATATAAACCTTCCTGACGGCAACGGCTATGATGTCTGCAAGACCGTTAAGGAAAAGGACGATACACCCGTGATATTCCTCACAGCCAGCGACGCAGAGGTGAACGTGATAATGGGGCTTGAGATGGGTGCGGATGATTATATCTGTAAGCCCTTCAGGATCGGTGAACTCCTGGCCAGGATCAAGACTGTCCTCAGGCGAAGCGGAAAAGGCAAGGATGGGTCAGCCAGGGATGAGGGAGTAATCGAGATTCAGGATCTCCGAATCAATACCAATGTGGCCAGAGTGGCGATCGTGGATGATGCTGGAAAAGAGAATCCGGTTGAACTCACAGCGCTTGAATACAGACTGCTACTTACCTTTTGCGGCAACAGAGGAAATGTACTTTCACGCAGCCAGCTCTTAGAGGATATGTGGGATGTAAGCGGCGACTTCGTTAACGACAACACCCTCACTGTTTATATAAAAAGGCTGAGGGATAAGATCGAGAAGGATCCCACGGATCCCAAAATCATCAAGACCGTTCGTGGCCTGGGATACATAGTAGAAAAGTGATCTCGTAGAGAAAAAATGTGGATAAGTACCACGCATTTGGGGAATAAATATGTTAAAAAACAAAGACTTTAAATCTATGGTAATGGCAGCAGCTGTTCTTACAGCTGCTGCTTCTGTATGCTCTCTCATACTAAGCGGAATTACCGTATTTATCGTAACGCTCATTCTTGGAGTGACAATCATCACGATTTTCATAGTATTTACAAAAAGAAGATATGATGACATAGATGAGCTTAACTCATATCTTGTGAGGGTTCTTGCAGGAGGTGAAGCACCGAATATCCTGGATCAGGAGGAGGGGGAGCTGTCGCTCTTAAAGACCAACATCTATAAGGCGACCACAACCCTTAACTATCAAAAGGAGCTTCTCACAAAGGACAAGGTTGCTCTGGCAAATGCCATCGCTGACATAAGTCATCAGCTGAAAACTCCCCTCACCTCAATGATGGTGATGAATGATCTTTTAAAGACAGAGGATGACAGGGAAAAGGCCCTTGAATTTTTGCAGACCCAGTCCAATCAGCTTGACCGAATGAGCTGGCTTATTCAGACACTTCTTAAGCTGTCAAAGATCGATGCGGGAACAATAACAATGAAGCCTGAGGAGATTTCTGCAGAGACTCTGATCAAAGAAGTCATGAAACCCTTTGTGGTTCAGATGGAGGTCCAGGAGATAAACTACACGTATGCTCCGGCGGATGCGATGATCAGGTGTGATATAAATTGGACAATAGAAGCTGCGCAGAATATCGTCAAGAACTGTATCGAGCACATGACAAAGGGCGGTGAGCTCACAGTGAATGTCGATGAGACCAACATTTATACTGCAATAGAAATTAAGGACACAGGCTGCGGAATTGATAAGGAGGATATTCCTCACATCTTCGAGCGTTTCTATAAAGGAAGAAATGCAGGGAAGGACAGCGTGGGAATAGGACTGGCTCTTGCAAAGACGATCATCACCGGGCAGCACGGCGACATAATAGTAGAGAGCACAGAGGGCGTCGGAACAACCTTCTCTGTGAGGTTTTATAAGACAATTATCTAAAGTGACAAAACTGTAATAAAAAAGTCACCGTATTGTAATCCTGAAATAATACCCTAGTCTCAAGAGCAAATGAGATAAGAAGGGAGTAAACGAAATGAAAATATTGGAAATAAAAAATCTTTGTAAAGTATATGGAAAAGGCGAGACAAGAGTCGACGCTTTAAAGGATGTGAATTTTGAAGTGGAGCAGGGCGAGTTCGTTGCGATAGTCGGACCCTCCGGCTCAGGTAAATCTACACTCCTTCACATTCTTGGCGGAGTAGATGTTCCCACATCTGGCATTGTGAATATCGCAGGCACCGACATCGGGAAGCTTGATGAGACAAGACTTGCAATTTTCAGAAGAAGAAACATCGGTCTCATCTATCAGTTTTACAATCTGATTCCGATCCTGAATGTTGAGGAGAATCTCACACTACCGATTCTCCTTGATGGGAAAAAGCCGGATAAGAAGCTTCTTAAAGACCTTGTTGAAAAGCTTGGCCTGACTAAGAGATTAAAGCATCTTCCCAACCAGCTTTCAGGCGGACAGCAGCAGAGAGTATCAATCGGAAGAGCCCTGATGAACCATCCTGCGCTACTTCTTGCGGACGAGCCCACAGGTAACCTTGACTCTGAAAACAGCAAGGAAATTATTTCTCTTTTAAGGAAGTTCAATAAGGAAAATAATCAGACAGTCATCATCATCACCCATGATGAGAGAATCGCACTTTCAGCAGACAGAGTCATAACAATCGAGGATGGCAGGATCACCAGAGACTCCAGGAAGGAAGGAGTGATGGCATCATGAATATCATATCGAGGCTTACGCTAAGGCACCTTCTCGGAAACAAGAAAAGGTCCATAGTTACGATTTTGGGAATAGCAATATCAACAGCGCTTATAAGTGCGATTTTGCTGGGCGTATTTTCATTCTTCAAGTTCTTCGGATACATAGCGATCCAGACCACGGGAAATGCCCACGCTGCCTTTGAAGAGGTAACCAGTGAGCAGTTTAACGCACTTTGTGAAGATGCGAGCATCGAAAAAGTGGGACTGCGGGAGCTTGATGAAAAGCGGTCGGGAGTTCGACTTCTTAATGATAAGGAAAACCGCTTTAAGATAGGTAATGTTGACCACGGCGATGCAAACTATATTTCAATGAGGGTTGTGTCAGATTATGACGGAACACTTCCTACTAACTCATCTGAGATAGCAGTAGAGGAGCAGTTCCTTATAGATAACGGCTTATCACTCCAGGTAGGTGACACACTCACCTTCGAGCAGGGCTACAGATATATAGATGATGAGCTTGAAGGCTTTATGTATCTTGGAGGAGCCTATCGCTCTGAAGAACAGTTTAAGCCCTTATCCACAGATACCTGCATAGTTACCGCGATTCTTCACGGCAACAGAGCAACCAGGGACTGGGACATACTGAGGTGCCTGGATGATGGATATTATCCTGCTGATAATGGGGATGTAGAGACACTTATCGCTTTGAAAAATTGCGACCACACAGCAATCAAACAGCTTAACGTTATCGTACAAAAATACGGATTTGAGAAGTATAAATACAACACAGAATATCTGCTCAGTAAGTTCGCAATTGAAGGAAGTGTCGGAAGCTATAAGAGCTTCTTCGTGATGATGGCAGTTGCTCTGGCAATAGTAATCGCAACCTCGGTAATACTCATTTTCAACTCCATAGGAATGTCTCTTACAGAGAGAATGAGATACCTTGGAATGCTGGCAAGCGTAGGCGCAACCGCAAAGCAGAAGCGCTTTTCAATCTATTACGAGGGAATGATCCTTGGAATCATCGGAATCCCTCTTGGACTTATCATGGGATACATCGGAACCTGGGTGACTCTGCAGTACCTTGGAAGTAAGATCCTTGCAGCGGATATCCTTGCAGGAGCTGAGGGAATGAGAGGCGGCATTCCGATAGCGTGCGAGCCCATCGTCATTTTTGCAGTCGTGTTCTTTGCAACACTTACGATTCTGATATCAACCTTTGTACCTGCTATCAAGGCATCAAGGATCATGCCTATCGATGCCTTAAGGCAGAGCAGTACTATAAAAATGAAGGCCAGAAGCCTTCGCGTTAATCCTTTTGTCCGCAAGATTTTTGGTTATGAAGGAGAGCTTGCCTACAAGAATATTAAGAGAAACGGTTTAAAGGGAACAGTCATAACAGTGACAATCGCAGTGTCAGTTATTCTTTTCCTTACAGTGAACTTCTTCTGCAAGTCTGTGAACAGACTTAATCAGTTTGACTTTGATATACCTTATCAGGTGATGGCATCCTGTTCACTTTCAGAGGGAGATAAGCTCAGAAGTGCCATCAGCAGCATGGACGAGGTGGACAGTGTTTACAGCAGCGGTATGATACAGTTCCTGTTTAGCAAAACACCTGAAATGGATGTAGAGCTCGCTAACACAGAGATTGCGAACCCCGCATTTTTGACACCGGATTTTTCAGGCATGACAGTTGATGACATGGCGGTTGTAATACTCGATGATTCCGAATTTGAAAAGCTGCTCTCTGACAATGGCTTAGAGAAGGATAAGTACTTTTCAGATACCTTAAGAGGAGTTCTGCTTAATGACTATTTCCGTGAAAAGACAAGCTCCGAGGTGTTTAATTCAAGGATCCTTGGACAGAAGCTCTGCTACGATGAGGTCCAGAATAACCCTCCTGCAATAGAGGTTTCAGACTTTGTAAAATACGATGATGAAAACAAAATGTTAGACCTTACTCCCAAGGGAACACTTACAGTGTTTGTGCCCTTCTCCATGTACTATGAGCATGCAAAGGAGGTGCTTCCCGAGGATAGATTAACCTGCGAATTTGGTGTGGAAACAGAGTATCATGAGGCGGTTCACGACAAGATATACGCACTCATGGAGACAGAAGGATATCATTACTATTCCTGCAAAGACATGGCAGATTCACTGGTGGTATATGATACGGTTTCCATCATGCTTCAGACAGCGATGTATGGCTTTACGATCCTGCTCACACTTATAGCCATTGCTAACATGGTCAACACTATTTCCACGGGAGTTCTCCTTAGACGAAAAGAGTTCGCTATGTACAAATCCATCGGTATGGCAAGCGGCGGCTTTAAGAAGATGATCAGACTTGAGACTCTTCTCTATGGAATAAAAGCGCTTATGTACGGCATTCCGGTTTCACTTTTACTGAGCTACCTGATGTTTAAGTCATTCACCGATAAGCTCTACAGCTTTGATCCGGACCTTGTTATGTACGCAGCTGTTATCGCCGCAGTTTTCGTGGTGATCGGACTTAGCATGTTCCTTAGCATCAGCAAGATTAAGGACGACAACATCATTGAAGCTATCAAGGAAGATGCGGTATAATATCTTCCATGCTATGAAATGGAGGATACGGAAGGTGAAAAAAGTTAATGCATTACTAATGAGCCTTGGACTTTGCACTCTCATCGCAGGATGCACTCCTACAGTTCAGAATGGTTCAGAAGATCTTTTTAGCAATCGTAAGGATACATCAGCTGAGGGAGATAACTTCGCTGATAATATAGAGCAGGATACAGCTAACAGCGAAGAGGCAGACTGGGGCGCAGATGCTTCGCAGGATGAATCTACAGGAGAGGCATCTGATGCAGGAAAAGAAGAGGCGCAGTCATCAGAAGCTGCCACAGGAAGCGAAGCCCTTCAGAAGGTTATTGAGGGAGAGGGCAAGATCAGCTTTAGCTACTATAAGGAAAACATCCTTGGTAAGGCCAGGGAAACAAGCTATATTGAGGACTTTTTGACAAATATTCCTGCTGATAAGGAGTTCACATTATCTGAGCTGAGGGATGAGCTTATGGCACTAAATGATGTGGATCCCAGCAGCTTAAATGATGATAACGATGTAAGCCTTATGGAGTATGCATACCTCGACTGCGGCGCTGATGGTGTGCCGGAGCTGTCACTTCAGATAAAGAAGCCCTTTGTGGAAGCAGAGAGCACCGGGAATTTTATATTAAAAGAAATCGATGGCAAGGTTCAGGTAGTATATGTGTTTGCGAGCTGGTCAAGAAGTGATACCAGTATAAACGAGTACGGATTTATCTCCGGAAGCGGCAGCAACAGCGCAGCTAACCATGGCTTTGAGCAAGCATATATTGATGCTGACGGCAAATACAACTACGGATATTACGAGGAACAGGAGCTGTACTTTGACGGCTTTGCTGAATTCAAGGAGCACGATAAGTTCGATACTTCAGGACTTGAGGGAGATATCTGTGTTTATACCTTAAGACTGCAGCAGTATTACGATGATTACAACGGTAACGAGATATACTCCTATGAGGTTGTTGATAGCGAGACCTATCAGACTATAGATGTTCCGAACCTTTACACAGACAGTGAGTACAAAAAGATCATGGACTGCTTCCACGACCTTAAGATAGTACCTCTTGATGAGCTGAAGAAGGCAGAGGAGGAAAAGCTTACCTCCATCGGTGCTACTGATGAAATACGTGCAGGCAAAGCCCTTGAGTATACTGAGATAGATCCTGCCATCTATGGTGGTGATGGTAATTCAGCAGATAGTGCTTCATCAGAGAATAATGATGTTATAGATTATGATACGATCAAAGACGATGGAACAATCCAGAGCGAGCTTGCTATGGTTGAGCAGAGCTATCAGGAATATGTAAACATGGATTGGAGCATCATGACCCAGTCAGAGATGAGCATCACCGCTGAGGAGATATTTAATCTCTGGGATACAGAGCTTAACTCTCTGTGGAGCAGACTCACCAAGACCGTATCTCCCGAGAAGAAGGAAGAGCTTCTTGCAGACCAACGCTCCTGGATAAAGGAGAAGGAAGCAGCAATTAAAAAAGCCGGTGATGCAGCTGATGGTGGCAGCATAAGACCTATGATTGAAAACGAAGTGGCCTATGACTACACAAGACAGCGCGTTTACTATCTCGCAGGTGTTTTGGCCAAGGCGCGTGGTGAAAGCTTCGAGATTCCTGCAATAGTTCAGGAAAGCTTTGACTGACGTTAATTATCTGTTTGGTAAAAATTTTTAAAAGTTGTAAGAAAAGATATTGCGCAAAACTGATAATTGATGTATAAAATGCAAGTAAATTAAATATATCAACAGACGGGAGCTTGTATAACAGGCTGAGAGGAAGGTGCGACCTTCGACCGATAACCTGATTTGGATAATGCCAACGTAGGGATGCCTGAGTTAGATAGTTTATACGAGGATGAATTTCGCGGAAGCAACAAAACAGGTTGCTTCCGCTTTTTGCGTGAAAGGTAGAGCCATGCAGTGCAATTTGTGAAAATGCTTGCATTTTCGAATTTGTGACTACCTTTCACGCAAGAAATTATACGCCCCCGTCTGAGACAGGAGAAAAAAGGATGAAAAAAAGTAACTATCTGCTAAGGCTGGTGACTCTGGCCATGTTCGTGGCTCTGGGCGTTGTGATATCGCCTATACTGCGCGTTGAGGGTATGTGTCCAATGGCACATCTTATCAACATTACCTGTGCGGTCTTCATGGGACCTGCATACGCGCTTCTGTGCGCACTTCTTATAGGAATCATCAGAATGATGATCATGGGGATTCCGCCCCTTGCTCTTACGGGAGCGGTTTTCGGAGCAACTCTTTCAGGAGTTTTCTACAAATTATCCAAAGGAAAAATAATAGCGGCTGTACTTGGCGAGATCATTGGAACAGGACTCATAGGTTCCATAGTGTCCTACCCGGTAATGACATATCTCTGGGGAAAGGAGGGACTGACCTGGTTCTTCTATGTGCCCTCATTCCTCATGGGAACACTTATAGGTGGAAGCATAGCATTTTTGCTTTTATTAAAGCTTCAGGCATCAGGGGCGCTTGTGAAAATACAGTCCAGTTTAAGGGACATTGATTCTTCAAAAACTGACAAGGAGCAGACAGCATAAATGGCAGAGCTGATTCATTGCATTACAAATCCTATATCCATGACCCAGTGCGCAAACACCGTACTGGGCCTTGGGGCAAAGCCCATCATGGCAGAGCATCCGATGGAGGTAAGGGAGATAACTGAGGTGGCAGCAGCACTTCTTATTAACACCGGAAATATCTCTGACAGCAGGATGGAGGCCATGAAAATCTCTTTTGATACAGCACTTGAAAAGGAGATACCCATAGTGGTTGATGCTGTGGGAGTTGCGTGCTCGAAGCTTAGAAGGAAATTCGTATTAGAGCTGATCAGCAAAAAGCAGGGGACCTTCCTTCTCATAAAGGGCAACTACTCAGAGATTAAGGCCTTTGCAGAGGAGACCTACAGAGGGAAGGGCGTCGATGCTGACGATAGCCTGCCTCCCAATGAGATAAGGGATATCTCAAAGGAGCTATCCATCACTTTCAATGCGGTAATTCTTGCAACAGGCGCAAAGGACATAATCGCCGACGGTGAGCAGACATTTTATGTAAGTGATGGCAATCCCATGTTGGGACAGATCACGGGAACGGGCTGCATGCTCGGTGTGGTCTGTGCCACTTTCCTTTCAAGAAAGCCCATGACAGAGTCTGTGATTAAGGCCTGCGGATTCTTTGGAAGAGCAGGAGAGGTGGCCTTTGAGAAGGTGCAGGACAGGGAAGGAAAGGTTGGAGGCGGAAGCTTTCTGATGGAGCTCTTAAATGCAATATATCTCATGGATGACAAGGAGGAAAAGTGGATAGAGAAAAACTGAAGCTATACCTGGTTACAAACAGTGATGGCATGACGGAGGAGGATTTTTTATACAGGATCGAGGAGGCCATAAAGGGAGGCGTCACCATAGTTCAGATCCGTGAAAAGGACAAGAGCACAAGGGAGTACATAGAGCTCGCCGAGAAGGTCCATGAAGTTACAAAGAAGTATGATGTGCCTCTCATCGTGGATGACAGAATCGATGTGGCAATGGCGATAGGCGCTGAGGGCGTACATCTGGGGCAGAGCGATATGCCTGTGAAAATGGCAAGAAAGATGCTTGGAGATGACTTCATAATCGGCGCGACCACCAAGACCGTGGAACAGGCGAAGGAGGCCTACGAGAGCGGAGCGGACTATCTGGGAGTCGGAGCAATATATCCTACCACCACAAAGGTGAAGACAGTGCTGACATCAGTTGACACCTTAAGGGATATATGCGAGGCGGTACCCATTCCAGCCAATGCGATAGGTGGTCTGAACGCAGATAATATACAGATACTCAGCGGAGTACCCATAGCAGGAATATGCGTGGTGTCAGCAATCATGAAGGCTGAGAATACCAGGAAGGCAGCGGAGAAGCTTCGCTGCGCTTTTGCATGTCTGGGGATAGATGCCGGAGCTACACAAAATCCCCCGGAGAGATTTATACAGAAAAAAGAAAGCACATCAAATTGTGCCGTTCAAAAAACGGTTCTTTCGATTGCCGGCAGCGACCCTTCAGGTGGCGCAGGTATTCAGGCTGATATCAAGACCATAGAAGCCAACGGCGCTTATGGCATGAGTGTTATCACGGCTCTTACAGCCCAGAATACCCTGGGCGTAACAGGAATACTTCCTATAGAAGAGGAGTTCATTACTAAGGAGCTGGATGCGGTGTGCTCTGATATCAGGCCCGATGCCGTAAAGATTGGAATGCTCTCTGACACAGGCGCCATGCGGGCTGTGGCAGAGGTGGTAGATAAATACGAGCTTAAAAATGTGGTGCTCGATCCTGTTCTTGGATCCACCTCGGGAACCGATTTTTCAGGAAAAGAGGCTGTGGAATACATGAAGGGTAACCTCTTTTCACGGAGCACTATTATAACGCCGAACATTCCGGAGGCTGAGATTCTAAGCGGTATGACGATTGCATCAAGGGATGACATGATAAAGGCCGCAAGGCTTCTGCATAAGAAATACGGCTGCAGCGTTCTTGTAAAGGGAGGACACTGCACCTTCGATAATGCCGATGCGGCGGCTGACCTTTTGTATTGTAGCGGCGGGGAAATGGATGAAGACTTCCTCTGGCTTGCCGGAGAACGCATAGATAACCCAAATACCCACGGCACGGGATGCACACTTTCAAGCGCAATCGCGGCTAACCTTGCGAAGGGGATGGAGCTTAAGGAAGCGGTTATTGAAGCAAAGACATATATAGGCAAATGCATTGCGGCAGGACTTGACCTTGGTCATGGAAGAGGGCCGCTTTGTCACGTAATAAATCACAAATAATGAAAAAGAAAAGGGGAAATAAAATGAAGAACTACACAACACAGATGGATGCAGCAAGACAGGGAATCATCACTCCCGAGATGGAGAAGGTTGCAAAGGACGAGTACAGAACCCCGGAGGAGATAAGAGCTCTTGTTGCAAAAGGGCAGGTCGCTATCTGTGCCAACAAAAATCATAAATGCCTTGAGCCCAAGGGCGTTGGCTCCATGCTTAAGACCAAGATAAACGTTAACCTTGGCGTATCAAGGGACTGCAAGGATTACAACATAGAGATGGAGAAGGTTATGGCAGCCGTAAACATGGGAGCTGATGCGATCATGGATCTGTCCTCCCACGGAAACACTCAGCCCTTCAGAAAAAAGCTGGTGGAGGAGTGCCCCGTAATGCTTGGAACAGTACCTGTTTATGACAGTGTTATCCACTATCAGAGAGACCTTTCAGAGCTCACTGCCAAGGACTTCATTGATGTTATAAGACTTCACGCAGAGGATGGCGTTGACTTCGTGACACTTCACTGCGGAATCACAAGGAAGACCATCGATCAGATCAAAAAGCACAAGAGAAAGATGAACATCGTATCCCGCGGCGGCTCCCTTGTTTTTGCATGGATGAGCATGACTGGAGAGGAGAATCCTTTCTATGAATACTATGATGAAATATTGGACATCTGCCGTGAATACGACGTGACAATATCTCTTGGTGATGCCTGCAGACCGGGATGTCTTGCGGATGCCAGTGACGTGTGCCAGATAGAGGAGCTTGTAAGACTTGGCGAGCTCACAAAGAGAGCATGGGCAAAGGATGTTCAGGTTATGGTTGAAGGCCCCGGACACATGCCCATGGATCAGATCGAGGCCAACATGAAGATCCAGCAGACCATCTGTATGGGAGCACCTTTTTATGTACTTGGTCCTCTTGTAACAGACATCGCTCCCGGCTATGACCACATCACCTCTGCCATCGGCGGCGCTATCGCAGGAGCAGCAGGAGCAGCTTTCCTGTGCTACGTAACTCCCGCTGAGCACCTTGCTCTTCCTAACGTTGATGATGTTAAGCAGGGAATCATCGCTTCAAGAATTGCAGCCCACGCAGCAGACATAGCCAAGAAGATTCCTCACGCTATGGACATTGACAATGAGATGGCTGACGCACGAAAGGAGTTCGACTGGGAGAAGCAGTGGGAGTGCGCGATCGACCCTGAAACTGCAAAGTCCATTCGCGCTGACAGAGCACCTGAATTTGACGACACCTGTTCAATGTGTGGTAAATTCTGCGCTGTTCGTAGCATGAATAAGGCCCTTGCTGGGGAGCATATTGATATTCTTTAATCGGGGAAATTGTTGAGGCTTTTTCGGGCATATATTATGCTTAGATAAGTTTTGATTAAAGGAGGAATCTATATGCGTGAAAGAAGAAAGTAAAAAAGGTGGAGCGAAAAAAATTTAAGTACAGATACCAGTACAGATGGAAAAAGCTTAAGTAATGTTATAAAATAATTAAGTGGATTTTTTAAGAAATCTGCATGGGGATTTTTCTTGAGGGGAACTATAAGCAAGGAGAATAGGGGAAGTATGAAGAAAGTAACAAAAATAGTTTCACTAATGGCGGCTGTTGTTCTGACGGCCACATCTTTTCACGCATCAGATTATTCTGTTGGAAGTGCCAAGGCCCAGGGAGAGAATTACCTTGATCCGGTTAAGCTTTCATACAATGTAGGTTATCAGACCTTCGATAATTCAAATGGTAGAAACGTTTGGTATGAATTCGATTTACCTCAGGACGGAGATCTTAAGATTACTGTTCTGGGTAATGGCCTGCAGATTGAAAAGCTGTATGGCGGAATTGAAAATGTTAATACATTTACATGGATAAGCGCTTATGAAAATGTATCTGCGAGCAGTCCGTATGTTGCGCATTTCACTGCCTCAGCCGGCAGATATTTCATGTATGTGACAAATGGCAACAGTGATAATTACAAGATCAACCTTGAATTTTCAAGCTATGGTATAAAGGACCAGTTTGCAGATTCTTATGCAAATCCCAAGACCTATGTTCCGGGAACAGCTGTAACAGATGTTGTTTCTTACACAGATACTTATGACTGGTACAAATTTGAGGTTCCTGAGAATGGTAAATACAAGATAAGTTATACGGATCATACCGGTTGCTTTGTATTTGATATTCTTAATGCTGATTTGAAAAATTATTGGAATGACTCATGCGTTAATGAAAATCAGCTCCATACAACCTATCAGTATTTCGCTCAGGGAACATACTACATCAGAATAAAGGGCTGGGCTTTTTCAAAGTATGATTTCAATATTGAACGACAGGGTATCAATCCTACAACTATCAAGAAGATCAAGTCAAAGAAAAAGGGACAGGCAGAAGTTAAGTTCAAGTGTGTGAACAATGTGAACGGCTATCAGCTTCGCTATTCAACCAAGAAGGATTTCACAGGTAAGGTTAAGACTAAGACCATCACCTATTCTTCTTCCAGTCAGCCCAAGAACATGACTGCAACCTTGAAGAAGTTAAAGCGCCACAAGAACTACTACGTTCAGGTAAGAACCTTTGAGAAGAGCAGTTCAGGAAACTACTACTATTCAGACTGGTCCAAGTCAAAGAAAGTAAGAGTTAAGTAATAAAGTAAATAGAATTGGTCTAATAGCCCCGGAGCGTTTAAGAAAATCGCTTCGGGGTTGCTTTTTTACTGTAAAAAGCAGATTTTTTCTGCTATAATTTCATTTGATGTTTTAATGAATAGAGACTATTTGGTACTGTTCCCGGTGCGGAGCGATTATCATGATTCAAGGAGTTCTAAAAATGGCACATAAGTTTAGTTTTTACAACACTCTTTCAAGAACAATTGAAGAGTTTATTCCAAACGAAGAGGGTAAGGTGTCAATGTACACCTGCGGACCTACCGTTTACCACTTCGCACATATAGGTAATATCAGAACATACATCATGCAGGATGCGCTTATCAAGGCGCTTGAATATTGCGGCTATGATGTAAAGCGTGTAATGAACATCACTGATGTCGGCCACCTTTCATCCGATGCTGACACAGGTGAAGATAAGATGCTTGCAGGTGCTAAGCGCGAGCATAAGACAGTTATGGAGATCGCTGATTTCTATACAAAGGCATTTTTCAAGGATTTCGATGCTGTTGGCAATAAGCGTCCCGAGGTTATCGAGCCTGCAACCAACTGCATACCTGAGTTCATTCACATGGTAGAGGTTCTTCTTGAAAAGGGCTATGCATATGTTGCCGGCGGTAACGTGTACTTCGATACCAGTAAGCTCCAGGATTACTATGTATTCTCATCTGCTATTGAAAAGGAGCAGCTTGCAGTAGGTGTTCGTGATGATGTTGAAGAGGACACCGCTAAGAAGAATAAGACAGACTTCGTTCTGTGGTTCACAAAATCAAAGTTTGAGGATCAGGCTCTTAAGTGGGACAGCCCCTGGGGTGTTGGTTATCCCGGATGGCACATTGAGTGCTCATGCATTTCCATGAAACACCTCGGTGAGTACATCGACATTCACTGCGGTGGTGTTGATAACATTTTTCCTCACCACACCAATGAGATTGCACAGTCCGAGAGCTACCTTGGCCACAGATGGTGCAAATACTGGTTCCACTCCAATCACTTAAATGACAGAGCAGGTAAAATGAGTAAGTCCAAGGGAGCAGTTCTCACTGTTTCCGTTCTTCAGGAGAAGGGCTACGATCCGCTTGTTTACAGATTCTTCTGCCTGCAGTCACATTACAGAAAGCCCCTTGAGTTCTCATTTGAGGTGCTTGATAACACAGTGACAGCCTACAACAACCTTGTGAAGAAGGTGGAGGCACTTATCGCTGCTGATGAAAAGATCAAGGCAGCAGCTGATCAGAATAAGGAAAATGCTGCAGCAGTTCTTGAGGTTATCAGAAACAGCCAAGACTCTGACGAGAATGTTAAGAAGGAATTTGAGGACAAGTTTGCAGATGCAATTTCAAATGACCTCAACACCTCAATGGCAGTAACACTTCTGTATGATATTCTCAAGGCAGACACAAATGCAGCTACCAAGCTTGCAGTTGTAGACAGCTTTGATAAGGTTCTTTCACTTGATCTTATCGGACATGCTCTTGCAGATGATTCTGCAGACATCGATCCTGAGCTTGAAGCTTTCATCAAGGATGCGATCGAGAGAAGAGCAGCAGCTAAGAAGGCAAAGGATTTTACTACAGCTGATGCTATTCGCGATGAGCTCCTTGCAAAGGGCGTAGAGATCAAGGATACACGCGAAGGCGTTAAGTGGTCATTAGTATAAAATAAAACAATATAGCCTTTATAAAACCAGGATTAATCAGTATGAATAACTGATTAACCCTGGTTTTTTATGTCATTTATAAGAATCTTTTAAACAATATAAAACTATTATTAAATTGCGGGCATTAACGGCATATTGATTATTAATGGGGTTAAAATATGATTAGGTTTTAATCCTCTGAATTGAAACCATCGTATATGAGGAGAATATATGAAGGGCTTTTGTGAAAAGAAATTTAGTTCAATGCTGATATCCGGTACCTTTACCAAGGCGGTTATGTATTTGATGCTGCTTAGTGACAGTATCATTGCCGGATATTTTATAGGTGAAGCGGGAGTTGCAGGTATCAATGCGATTACACCGGTCACAGCTATTGTCACTTTCTTTGGAGACCTTGTATCGACAGGCGTTGGCATAGCTTTCACACGTGAAATCGGTGCGATGAGAAAACGCCGGGCCGATGAGATTTATGGACAGGGTCTGATCATCAGCATAGGCATAGGACTTTTTTCTGCTGCTTTGATTTTTATTTTTCAAAATGCTTACTTTGGCATTAGCGGCGTCACAGGAGATATTCTTGAAAAGGCACTTCAGTATTATCGTTTTATTCCAATCAACGCATTCCTGACTATCGTTATCTTCTATCTGGAGCAGATGGTCTATAGCGATGGTGATGAACTTTGCAACAATATCTGCTATGGTTTCCAGATTGGCGGAAATGTTATCTGTTCTATCATCCTGGCCAGGTTTATGGGAATGACCGGTATAATCCTGGGATCAATAATCGGAAACAGCCTTGGTATCCTTACATGTCTGTGGCACTACTTCCGAAAAGAAAATACTCTGCACTTTGTATGGCATCTGTCATTTAAGGACTTCATTATGACCTCGCGCTTTAGCATCGTTGATTCTTCTGTATATATCTGCTGGGGACTTATGGACTATGTGATGATAGGCTTCGTTTCAGGCCGCTATGGTGAATCGGGCCTTATCACTCTTGCTGTGGTTGTCAGCCTGATCGAGTTCGGCGTCGTGATGGATGGCGTGGGTATGGCTATGCAGCCTCTGCTTGGCACATATTTTGGAGAAAAGAATCATCAGCTCATAAGAAGAGTCATGAAATCCGGAATTAAGGCGGCTATTGTGGAAGGACTGGTTGCAACGATTCTTATCTGGATCTTCGCAAAGCAGTTTTGCGCTCTGTTTGGAATTCACGGCGGAGATGCGCTTGCCCCGTCGATAACAGCTCTTAGAATTGTATCGCTAGGATTTGTGTTCTGTAGTTTGGTGTCGCTTACGACTTCCTATTACATGCTGATTGACAGGATTGGTATGGCAACCTGCTTTGCATGTCTTCAGAACGGTCTTCTTTATATCCTGCTTCCCATACTGGGATCATTCATTATGGGCTTCAATGGTATGTGGGCCGGTTTTGTGGTAGCCCCGATATTAGCTCTGTCTACAGCTATGATCTTTGTATACCTGAAATTCGGAAAAGATAATTTCCCTTTCATTTTGAAGCATATGGAATCTGAAATAATAGTGATAGACGATACTATTATGAATGAAACTGTATCTTCACTTTCGGAAAATGTCGGCAACAGTCTGCTGACGCATGAATATCCTAAGGAAGTGGCAAATCGTGCAGCTCTTTTTATTGAGGAGATTGCGCTGACGATCAAAGAAAGGAATAAGCAGGTAAAGAAACCTATACTTGTTGAAATATCTCTTCTCTTTGAAAAGGGCTCCGTCCTCATTATAGAACGAGATTCAGGAGAACTGTTTGATTTGACGGATCCTGATCTTCAGATCAAGGGACTTAGTGGCTTTATACTCAGTGGGCTGATGGAAGCACATAAGGAAAAGGCTTACCTTATGACCACCGGCTACAATAGAAACATGATCCGCTTTGAGCAAGGCGCACAGTGAGCCAGGAGGATAGAAGATGAACGTATATGACTTTGACGGCACCATTTTTTATTCGGACTGTTCGATAGGCTTTGCATTCTGGTGCATGAATCGTCACCCGAAGCTGTGGTTTACATGGTTTCCGGGCATGATTCATTGCCTGATACAACATAAAAGAGGAAAGGTTCAAAATTATGAGCTACAGCGTAAGATGTTCAGTTTTCTTACTATGATAGATGATTTTGATGAACAGATAGAACGCTATTGGGACAAATATGAGAGCAGGATTTCCGAATGGTATCTGGCGCAGAAAAAACCTGATGACCTTATTATCAGTGCATCTCCTGACTGTATTATAGGACCAATCGCTAAAAGGCTTGGAGTAAATTATATGGCAACGGAATATGATCGTGAGTATGGGATTTTCCTGAACAACCTTATGTATGCAAAGGAAAAGGCGAAGTACATGATTGATCATGGATTTCCTGTAATTGATAATTTTTATTCTGATTCTCTTGCGGATACGCCTCTTGCTCTATGCGCAGAAAAGGCCCATTTAGTAAAGGATCATGCGACTACAGTGGTGGATTGGCCGGAGCTTGATGATGAGACCATGAATAAGGTTAAAAATAAAATAGATACTGGTTGGAATATACACCTGAAAGAAGATGAGTAAATGTATATCATAATTTATGATTTTGGTACCAGTACTGTAAAAACCTGTCTTTTTGAGATCGATTCCGAGATACGGATTGTGGCTGGTTCATCTGACTCCTATGGTCTGTACTTCTCCGAAAATGGAGGCGCAGATCAGGATACGGAAGAATGGTGGGCAGCGATTTGCAAGACAACAAAGGAGTTATTTGAAAAAACAGATGTCAGGCCTGAAGAAATTAGTGGGCTTGCATTTTGCGCGCAGATGCAGGGGACTGTACTGGTGGATGAAAATGCGAATGCAGTCAGACCACCGATGAACTATCTGGACTATAGGGGAACCAAAGAGTATAAGGATTGCATGGGAAGTGGAATCATAAAAGTATCCGGATGCAGCCTGTATAAGCTTGCAAGGAATCTGATTGTCAATTATGCAGGTTCAGTAAGCGTCAAAGACCCCGTTTGGAAATATAAGTGGGTAGAAAACAATGAGCCGGATAATTTTAAAAGGATTTATAAATGGCTTGATATTCCGGACTATCTTGTTGCAAGATGCACGGGAAGGATTGTGAGAACTGCTGATTCCGCATTTGCTACATTTTTATATGATACACGAAAGGGAAAGGAAGGATGGAATAGCGGACTCCTTAAAATGTATAAGGTAAATCCAGATCATATGCCGGAAATCATTGATTGTACAGATAAGGCTGGTGGACTGACTGAAAAAGCAGCAAAGGATCTTGGACTTGTACCCAGAACTCCTGTCTTTGGCGGCGGTGGTGACACGACATTTGTCAATATCGGCGCTGGATGCACGAGACCCGGAGATACCCATATATACGTTGGAACATCAGGATGGGTATCAACGTATCTCGCTCATCAGACCGTGGACATAGACGCTATGATAACAGGAGTTCTTTCGGCAAAGAAAGGATATTTTAATTATTACGCAGAGCTTGAAACAGCAGGGAAGTGCTTTGAGTGGGTAATGAATCATCTTGCGCTTGATGAGGTCGGTGTGTATCTGGATCAGGCCAAAATCACGGATGATGTGGAGAGTAAGTATATAAGTCTTTATGATTATCTTTCAGAGGTTGTAAGTCAGGTGCCTCCCGGAGCAAACGGGGTGATCTTTACTCCGTGGCTTCATGGAAACAGATGCCCCTTCGAGGATTCTAATGCTGCCGGAATGTTCTTTAACATCAAAGTTGATACGAAAAAAAGAGATATGCTCCGTGCTGTCCTTGAGGGAATATGTTATCACCTTTGCTGGCTCCTTGAATGTGAGGCCAAAAAGGTGAAAACCTCCGATCCCGTAAGATTTGTTGGCGGCGGTGCCCTGTCACCTGTTACCAGTCAGATGCTCGCTGACATTACAGGCAGGACGATAGAGACAGTCGGTCATTCTCAGCAGGTTGGAGCTGTAGGCACTGCGCTTGTTGTTGCAGCAGGCATTAAGGGAGTGGATGTTCTGGAGCTTTCAAAAGAGCTTGTAAAGGTCGAACATGTTTATAAGCCAAATCCTGTGAATAAAGGGGTATATGAGAAAAATTATAAGGTATTCAAGAGGCTTTACAATTCTAATAAAAAGAACTTTAAGATGCTGAACACATAAATGAACCTAGGGGACGGGGTTAGAGGTTCATTTACTTGTTTTTGTCGCTTTATTATCGTAAAATAGTATAGTATTTTCTAAGAGGGGAACTACAAAATAATAAGGAGATTGGGAAAGTATGAAGAAAGTTACAAGGTTTTTATCACTCATGTTGGCTGCCATTCTGACAGTTACCGCTTTTCATGGGACAGATGCATCAGTTGGAAGCGTTAAGGCGCAGGGAGAGAGCGAGCTTAGCCCGATAATGCTTTCATACAACAAGGGCCTGCAGACATTTAATATTAATAAAAGGCAGGAATATTGGTATGCTTTTGACATACCGCAGGATGGTGACCTGAAGGTTACGATTGTTGCTGACGATTTGACAGTAATACATTTTAACGCAGGGGAGACAAATCTGAATTATTGTGACAGTGTTCGCACAAACTATCCGTTTATCAAACATTTCACAGCAACACCCGGCAGGTATTATTTACATGTACATAGTAATTATTCCAACAGTTTTAAGTTAAACATAGAATTTACAGGCTATGGTACTAAAGATCCTTTTAAGGATTCTTTCGATAATCCGATAAACTATACACCTGGATCTGAGGTTGTTGGTGCTGTATCCTATACGGATAATACTGACTGGTATAAATTACAGGTTCCTGAAAATGGTAAATACAAGATCACCTATCGTGCTGAAGCAGGAGCTTATGGTCTGTATATTTATGATAACGATATGAAAGAGTACTGGTCGCTCTTAGCATCTATCACCAAAAATGAACCTCAGTCAACCACCAAAAATTTCAAGGCAGGTACATACTATATAAAGGCAAGCACCAGTTCCTGGGGTAAGTACAGATTCAGCATCAGCAGAGACGGTATCACTCCTACCAAGATCAAGAAGGCAAAATCCTACAAAAAGGGCCAGATAGAGGTCAAGGTCAAGGGCGTTAACAACGTGGATGGTTATGAGGTTCGTGTTTGCACAAATAAAAACTTCACAGGAAAAGTAAAGACAAAATCAATTAACACCGGCTCATATAACAAAGGCAATACACTTAAACTTACTTTGAAAAAGTTAAAGCGCCACAAGAACTACTATGTTCAGGTAAGAACCTTTGAGAAAGGCTCAGAAGATTATTATTACTCAGATTGGTCTAAGGCAAAGAAGGTTAGAGTAAAGTAAATAATGTAAAATAATACAGGCACCGTGATTTTACATCACGATGCCTGATTTTTATTGCTGTGCAATATCGTTCGCACGCCAGGATTTCTCAAGCGAAATCCTTTTTATTATGACATCTTCTTGTACATGAAGTTACCGAGCATCTGGATCGCCTGAACGAAAGCGATAAGAATTATTGAGCACACGATCAGGTAATCGGTCTTGTATTGCTGATAACCATAGCGGATTGCGATATCACCGATACCACCGCCGCCGACGGTACCTGCCATTGCGGAATATCCTATGAGTGAGATAACAAGAAGGATGATTCCGTTAAGCATTCTCGGGATGGATTCCTTTACATAAACTCTCATGAGAATCTGGAAGTTGGATGCTCCAAAGGATCTTGCTGCTTCAATGACTCCGGGATTGGTCTCACGAAGACTTGTTTCAAACACTCTTGCAATATAAGGAATTGCTGAGATTGTAAGAGGTACGATTGAAGCTGTTGTTCCGATGGATTTACCAACAACCATTCTTGTGAAAGGAATGAGGATTACCAGCAAAATAATGAAGGGGAAGCTTCTGAATACATTTACGATGAAGCTCAGTACTTCATATACGATTTTGTTGGGCTTTAATCCGTCAGGAGCTGTAAGTGTAAGGATTATCGCAGGGATGAATCCTAAAATCACTGAAAAAAGTGTGGACCAGAAAACCATATAAAGGGTCTGGTTAAAAGCTTTTAATATAATATCTGTCATTACTTAATAACCTCCCATGTAACATCATGTCTGTCGAGGAATGCGCAAACGTTGTCGAGATCATCCTCGTGTATGTTGAGTACAAGACTTCCGTAAACATCCTCGCGGAAATCCTCAAGCTTCGCCCAGCAGATATTGAAATCTCTGTGAAGCTCCTGAGACATCATAGTAACGATGGGACGCTGATTGCCCTCGCCGTAGAAGAAAAGCTTGATATTAAGGCCTGTTGTAGGAAGCTTATCACTTTCCTCTCTAAGGAAGTCTCTGATTTCTCTTTCCTTAGGCCATACAAACAGCTTCTCAGGCTGACCAACGGAGAGCACCTGTCCGTTACTTAAGAATGCAACCTTTTTACAGATCTGCTTAACTACTTCCATCTGGTGAGTAACGATGATGATGGTGATTCCCATCTCCTTGTTGATCTTCTGAAGGAGTGCCAGGATTCCCTTTGTAATTTCAGGATCCAGTGCACTTGTCGCCTCGTCGCAGAGCAGGAATTCAGGATCAAGCACAAGAGCTCTTGCTATAGCTACACGCTGCTTCTGACCACCGGAGAGTTCTCTCGGCTTTGCGTGAACCTTCTCCTCCAAACCTACGAGCTTTATGAGCTTTAATATCTTTTCCTTCGCCTCAGGTGTGTTGGTAGGCATTCCCCAGAACTTCATGGGAAGCGCAACATTCTGATACACATCAAGTCTCTCCAGAAGGTTGAAGCTCTGGAATATCATTCCCATGCGCTTCTGAAGCAGGCGCAGAGCCTTCTTATCTCTGATATTAACTTCCTGTCCATCCACTGTGATGAGACCTGAGTCGTATGATTCAAGACCGTTGATGCAACGGAGAAGAGTGGACTTACCGGCACCACTCTGACCAATGATACCGAAGATCTCATGATCCTCGATCTCCATGGATATTCCCTTGAGGACATCTGTGTCCTTGAAGGATTTCTTTACACTTTCGATTTTTATCATTAAAAAATCCCCAAAACTTTCTTATATTAATATTACTAGTATAATTACTAGAGTATTTTACACTAATTTATACTATATGAATAGGTTTTGTTTGGGGATGTGTTGGTTTTACGCTCCTCTGCGGGAGGCACGTGGTGGTTGGTGGTGTGTCAATTCGCGAACAAGTTATTATTCTGGATGAACGGTGGCTGTTTTGTTTGGGGATGTGTTGGTTTTACGCTCCTCTGCGGGAGGCATGTGGTGGTTTGTGGTACGTCAATCCGCGAACAAATTATTATCCTGGATGAATGAGTGTTGTTGTGCTTTTTTGGGCGTTCGCCCGGTAGGATGAATTTCTTGCTTACAGGCGTAACAGAGCGTGCAGGTTATTAGTTGCCTTTACGCCTGTGATCTAATTTGTTCGCGGGTAGACGTAACTCCCACCTGAATAGCATCCCCACGAGGTGACATGAACAACTAAATGGTACATATTTGTAGAGATAGTTGTCTGGAGAAATTGTCAGAACAACTATATAGTGGATATATGCAGAAATAGTTGTCCGGAAATAAAA
>NZ_KE384133.1:81879-151504 GCF_000424125.1 Butyrivibrio sp. FC2001 | reverse complement strand
GAACAACTAAACGGCGGAAATAAGCTGAAATAGTTGTCCGAGCAAATAATCGGAACAACTAAACGACAGAAATATGCAGAAATAGTTGCTTACACAACCTTCTGGCAAGTCTATGCAAGCTATTTCTAGTCTTTACGCTGGTGATCTAATTTGTTCGCGGATAGACGCAGCGCCCACCGGGAGAGTGTTCCCGCGAGCTATACCTACAACCCCAAAATAGGCGTAATTTCGCAGGCTATAAGTTTTTCTTATGCGAAAAAGCGTCTTTTTTAATTGCTAATATAATAAAAGTGGTATATCATACACATATTGAAAAACGCCTTACGGAGACACGGCAAAACATCTGGGTTATGTTGAGATGGTTTCCACAAATAGGCTTAATCAGAGGAGGACATGATTTATGAAAAAGAAAGTTTTAACAAGCATTATTCTTTCAACAGTTCTGACATTCGGAGCACTTACAGGATGCGGTTCTAACGGTGCTGCTGATTCTGCAAGCGATGCAGCTTCAACTGAGGCTGCTGAGGCAGAGAGCACAGAAGAGGCTGCTGAGGCAGAGAGCACAGAAGAAGCAACAGAAGCTGAGAGTACTGAAGAAGCAACAGAGACTGAGAGCACAGAGGAAGCTACTGATGCTGAAGGTACTGAGGAAGCAGCAGGCGAGATCGTTGCTCCTGCAGATGGAGACAACAAGATCACTGTTGGTGCTACACCTGTTCCTCACGCAGAGATCCTTGACAACATTGTTAAGGAAGTTCTTGCAAAGAGCGGCTGGGAGCTTGAGACTGTAGTATTTAACGACTACGTTCTTCCCAACACATCACTTGAAGAGGGCGAGCTTGACGCTAACTATTTCCAGACACTTGGTTACATGAACCAGCAGAACGAGGACGCAGGTCTTCACCTTACAGCAGTAGCTGGTGTTCACATCGAGCCCATGGGCATCTACTCAGAGAAGTACACATCACTTGAGGAGCTTCCGGACGGCGCTTCAATCGGTATCCCTAACGATCCCGATAACGCTGAGCGTGGAATCGATCTTCTTGTTCAGAAGGGTCTTCTTACTTCAAAGGGTGACTACGGCACAGATGACAACTATACAGAAGATACACTTTCAAAGGATACAGAGGCTAACCCTCACGGCTATGTGATCACACCTCTCGAGGCTGCTTCACTTCCTTTATCACTTCCTGATCTTGATGCAGCAACAATCAATGGTAACTATGCTCTTGAAGCTGGCCTTCCTGAGTCACACCCTGCACTGGATATCGAGGAGTTCGATGATGAGACAACTATTAAGAGAACAAACTTCCTTGTAGTTAAGGACGGTTCTCAGGATTCTGACAAGATCAAGGCTCTCGTAGCCGCTCTTCAGTCAGATGAGGTTAAGGCTTACATCGAGGAGACATATAAGGGCGCTGTTATCTCATCTTTCACAGATGCTCAGTAATAGATAATAGTATTGCTGAATAAAAATAGTAGAAGCCACCTCATCGGATAAATCCGGGCGGTGGTTTTTTATGCTTTAAAGTGTTTTTAATAGTTGTTGCTTCGCGGAAATGGCCTTAGTGAGGGCGTTACGTCTATTCGCGAACAAATATAGGAGTAGGATGAATGGGATGAAGAGTGTGCAAAGATGAGTTGAGTCAGTAAGGTAGTAATGGCTTATATCGGTTACCTCGCGGGAAAGCTCTTCAGGGAGGTGTTGCGTCTATGCGTGAACAAATATCAAGATAGGATGAACGGAATGAAGAGTGTGTAGAGATGAGTTGAGTCAGTGGGCCAGGGATGGCTCTCATCGGTTACCCTGCGGAAAGAATAATTAAAGATGAGTTCAGTCAATAAGCCCGGAATAGTTCTTGCCGGTTACCTCGCGGAGAAAAAGGGCAGTAATGAGTTACGTCTATCCGCGAACAAATTGGATCACAGGCGTAAAGGCAGGAGAAAAACTGAATGATGTGTTACGTCTGAAGGCAGGAAATTCACCCCACCGGGCGAACGCCCAAAAAGTACACCGACACTCGTTCATCCAGAATAATAACTAGTTCGCGGATAGACGTATCACCAGCCGCCACGCATCTCCCGCAGAGGAACACAAAAATCAAGTCAAAACCATAAGACAAACAAAAATTCATCCAGAATAATAACTAGTTCGCGTATAGACGTACTACAAGCCGCAACCCACACCCGCAGAGGAACACAAAAATCAAGTCAAAACCATAAGACAAACAAAAATTCATCCAGAATAATAACTAGTTCGCGGATAGACGTACCTCCAGCCGCCACATACACCCCGCAGAGAAACAATCCACACCACCAGCTGCCACATACACCCCGCAAAGAAACAATCCACACCACCAGCCGCCACATACACCCCGCAGAGGAACAATCCACACCACCAGCCGCCACATACACCGCAGAGAAACACAAAAAAACAGGCCAAAGCCCCAAATGATCAAGATTTCCCCAAATCTCAACAATTCCCCCAAAATAATTAATCATAAGTTTATAAAAAGATTATCATTTCGTGAATTTGTATATGTTAACATGATAAGTAGAGGGAGTGCCTGTTGTTATAATGAAAAAGCTTGAATAACCACCTGGCATACAAAAATAAATGAAATAAAACAGGCACATTTTGGGTTATGGAACTGAGCAAAACGAAGAAAACTCTTATATTTATAGCAGGATTCTTCTATCTGCTTACAGCGGTATTTACCCTGGTTGACAATAAGCTGGGGATCGAGGCAGGTGCACCGATAGCTACGTTTATGGTGTTCCTTGTTTTGATGTCCAATTTGAAGGATCTGGGGCCGCATAAGTACTCCACTGCATTCATGGGAATAGGATTCCTTGCTATAGATATTTACTATATATTCAGATTTCTGAATCATTATGTGATAGACCTGAGCGCATATTCTGAAGTAATCGGAATAGTCTATCTTACGCCCAGTTTTTTCTTTATGCTAAATGAGACAACCTTCCTGATATATAAGCTGTGTGGCAGAAGGCGCGATTTATCGCATCTTTTTGCCAATTGTTTTACTGTGTCCATAATCGGATTTGTATTCATATACAAATTCTTCTGCCAGAAGGTAGGGACTATTCATAATTTGAAGGAGCTCATATTACTTCTTCTGATATTCTCTGCATTCTATGTAATCATGATGTGTCTGCAGACCTTCCACATGGTTGGTAACAGCAATGTCCGCCGGGGAACTCTGGTCATCACTGCGGCCATGTTCATCTATGAAATAATGGATATCCAGTATATTTTCACACAGGCAATAGGTGGATTCCCGGATGATTACTTTGCAGATCTCATTTACATGGCTCTTTTGATATTCATGTCAGCAGGAGTTACCATACAGGCCACAAGAAAATATAGCTTCGAATTCACGGGCTGGTCTTATGCAACAAGGGCCACCAGAGTGCGACTGATAGCATCGGTGATAGGTGTTATTGTGGTTGCCATACTTTTTATTATTGGATATTTGTCACGATCAGAGGCATCCTACATTATTATCGTGGTGATGGCCTACATGATAATGACCTATATCCTGAAGGCCGATAACCTGGGCGATGAGCTGCTTGAGCATGAAAAAAGGCAGAATGCAATGCTCGAGGAAAAAATCGACGATCAGACCAGGAATTTAATAGAGGCTAATAAAAAGCTTGAGTTACTTTCTTCTACTGATCTTCTTACAGGACTTTATAACCGCTGGTATGCAGGCAATTACCTCAAGGAATTACAGGAAAAGACCTACATATCCGGGAAAAAGTATCTGTTTTTTGTAATAAATCTGAATCACTTCAAGCCTGTCAATGACACCTATGGACATGAGATGGGAGACAGGGTTCTTGAGGAGCTTGGAAACAGAATGAGAGAGCTCCCTGATGAGTATGTAAGCTTCAGAATGGGCGGAGATGAATTCCTTATCATTCTGAAGGCTGACGCTGAGCTCGAAGATCTTGACCCTATTGCTGAGCACATAAGAGAGCTGTTTATAAAGCCTATCCAGTTTAGTTCCTATGTGTTTAATCTGTCTGCAAGCATCGGAATCTCAGTATATCCGCAGGATTCATCATCTATGGATGAGCTTCTTAGATATGCTGACACGGCAATGTGCTTTGTTAAGCATAGCGGAGAGAAGGACAGCTACAGATTCTTTAATTCGGGACTTACCAAGATCATATCCACACAGGCTGCGATAGACAGAAGACTGCGCACGGCCAAGACAGACAGAGATTTCGTCCTGTTCTACCAGCCTCAGGTAGATGTCAGGAAGAAGGAGATAATTGGCGCGGAGGTCTTCGTGCACTTCAATAGAGGGCTCGAGGACGTTTCGCCTATAGATATTATTGATGCCGCTGAGAAGAGCGGATTTATGGGAAAACTGGGAGAGTGGATCGTTAAATCCTCTGTCAGCCAGATTGCTGAGTGGAATAAAAAATACGGAAAATCAATTTCACTTACTATCAACATGTCACCGCTGCAGCTTATAAATCTGCAGTTTGAAAATATGCTGCAGGAAACAATGGAAACCTACAATTTCCGGCCTTCTATGCTGACACTTGATGTGACAAATGCTGTAATAATGGGCGCATCCAATTCTGCAAAGCTTGCTATGATAAAGCTTCATGAGGATGGCTATCGCCTTTCTCTTAACGACTTTGGCGGAGATGATATCAATCTCTCATTTGTTCAGGATTGTGGAATAAACGGAATCAAGCTTTCAAGATCGCTTGTCACCACATCCGTAAAGGACAACAGAGCCAAGCAGCTGGTAAAAACTATCCTTGCTCTTGCTGAAAATCTTGGAATATCAGTAACTGCTGTCGGCATCGAAAACGAGGAGCAGTCATCCAATATGCAGGGCCTCGGAGTAAATGAATTGCAGGGATCTTTCTATGGAAAACCTGTAGTTGCCGAGGAATTTGAAAAAATTATCAGTGTAGAATGAAATAAAATTAGTGTGTTGGACTTTTGTTGGACAGACCCTGTTAATATGATTTCATAAGATACAAATAACCACTTGAAATCATGTGATAAAACTGTGATACATATCCTGATAATATGACAATGTAAGAAAGATAAACATCGCAGAGGGGTAACAGATATGAAAAAAGGAAGTGCAGTTAAGAGAATAGCATTCGTACTTGCAGCAGTTGCAGTGATCGCAGGAGCAGGCCTCAATGGACATATGACAGCAGAGGCAGCCAGAAAAGTTAAGACACAGATGATGGAGATCACGTGCCCGCACTGCCATAAATATATAACAATAGATGTTCTTAAGGATGATGTTGAATGCACAAAGTGCCACAGCAACATTCACATCGATGGTTGAATCGCCATAAATAAATATGTGTGCCAGAGAAAAATAACCTTTTTCTTTTTTGCATATGTGCTTTCTGGCGATGAGCCAGAAAGCCTCCTCCCGTTTTATACAGCTGCCTGAAAGGGCAGCTTTCTTATTGTTTTAAAATATCTCTTTTTTATAAAAATTACAAAATAATTACAAATGTTGAAATAAATGGTTGATTTTTTAAAAATATACTGTATAATTTCTTCTTGTGAGGGACCTTACAATTGAAGAATGATAATTGACTGTTGAATAATCGCGTGGGGACTAGAGCATTATTCAATGTTTTAAGGGGAAATCATTTGGGAGCAGATATGCTTTTTGTATATTTGCAAAGTTTTAAATCTTAAGGAATTATTAAAGATGAAATGGCTGCAAAGTTACGGATTTGTCCGATGATTTTGTAGCTAATTTTTTTCCCCGCATTCCTTCAGTTGTAACAATCTTTAATTATATGGAGGAACGGTATGAAGAAAACACAGATTCAGAGAAGAGGAATTCTTCTGTCCATGGCACTTCTTGCAGGAATTTCAACTATTACACCTGCATATTCACTTAATGCAAAGGCATACGTGCAGACAACGGCTAATCAGGATGAGACCTACACAATCACCAACACAGATACAAATGATTCCTGCATTTCTAAAAACAAAGAGGATCATTTGTCAAATGCTTATATTAACTCGGATATAACTGCAAAGACGATCACGACAAAATCCTATGATGAATTAAACAACATAGATCTCTATACAACCTATGATGTTGCGAAATACGGTAACTTTAGAACTGATAAGGGTGAACTGAAAGTAAAGGTCATCGAGAAAAAAGAGAGCAATTACGAAAAATCAAAAATCTATGTAAATGGTACTGATGGGAAAAAGTATTGCAAGAATGTTTTTGGCAATAAGCAGGAATATAGCGATGCGGTTGTAGCAGAGGCAGAGAAGACAAACAAGTATCATGCTTATGGCGAGTATTGTATCAGATTCTATACTAAGAAACCCGGAAAGTACAAGTTTTCTTATGATGCGCTTGATTCTAATGGCAATGTGATAATCACTAAAACAATCAAGGTAATTGCCAAGGAGGACGGCGATCCGATTAAGGAAGCCAGCTTTGCAGGTAAAAGATTTTACGTCAGTGGAAACAGCAGGCTAAATGGCGCAACTGAGGATCTCTATTCTTCAGTAAAGGATGGAAATTATACAAAGAAGAAATCAGGAAAGCTCCAGATTACAATGAACAAAGGCTTCAAATTGAGAAAGATTGAGGTTGGTCATGTTCCGGTAGCATACAAGGAAACAAGTACAGTTGATGACTGGGCAATTGTTTCAAAGGCTATTGAGTGGAGCGAGGTTAATAATGGTAAAAAGATAAGACTTAATACCATTGATGCAGGTGGAAGCTCATACGACAAAGATAAGAAAAAGGCTGCACCTGAGGGCTATAGAATCAGAACCTCTGAAAGAATGAAGCAGTATGCTACAACATATATTCGTGTAACTTACTATGATAAGAAGAATAAGACAACAGAGCGTGAAACATTCAAGATAAACAAGCTTATAAATAAATAATATGAAGAAGGCGGGATTTTTCCGCCTTTTTGGAGAACCTTTTGAATACATACAGTGAAATTGATGCTGATGTGGATAATATGATGGAAAGAGAAATTTACAGAAAAACAATAAAAAACTGAATGATAAAAAATTACAAAAAGTTACAATTATTAAAAATATTTATTGCAATTTTGTAATTTTCATGTATAATTCTTTTTTGTGAGGGGACTTACAATTGAAGGATGATTATTGACTATTGAATAATCGCATGAGGGAACATAGCATTATTCAATGTTTAAGGGGAAATCATTTGGGGCAAACATACAGTGATGTATGGACGCAAAGTTGTAAATCTTGGGGAATTATTTAAGATGGTTTGACTGCAAAGCGACGGATTTGTCCGCTGATTTTGCAGTCATTTTTTATTTCATTGTGAATATTTTTTCCTATCTTGTTTATTACGTTTGTTACGTAATCCCTCCTTCAATTGAAATATTCTTAAATTTTGGAGGAGTGGTATGAAGAGAGCACACGTCAATCCCAGAAGAGTTATTCTTCTGTCTGCATTCGCGCTGTCATTATCAGCAGCAGTTTCGGTAAATTGCCCCATGGGGTATGTCAAAGCATACGTAGAAGAAACCAGAAATCCCAACGGAACCTACACTTACACGGATAGTGATACCAATGAGTCCGTAACAACAATGATTAGAGATGGTTACGCTGATACATATATAGGTAAGGAGGAGGCGGTCTGCGAGATAGAGACGAAGTCCTATTACAACGTGCTGACTCTTTACACAACACTGGATGTTGCAAAATTTGCAAATTTCAGAACCAACAATGGCAAGCTCAAGACTAAGCTGATGTACAAGCATGAGAGTAATTACGGTCTTGATAATGCCGACACAAGTTCCTGCTGGATCATCGGAACTGATGGAAAAAGATATTACAAGGATATTTACGGAAACAGGAAACAGTACAACGCTTCCACAGAACAGGAAATATTAAAGACAAATAAATATAAGGCACACGGAAGCTACAAGATAAGACTTTACGCAAAAAAAGCCGGAAAATATGAATTTTCTTACGATGTTTTGGATCACAACGGAAATGTAATTACGACAAAAACCGTAAAGATTGTAGCTAAAGAGGACAATGATCCCATTAAGGAAGCAACCTTTGCAGGTAAGCGTTTCTATGTGAGCAATGCCGGAAAACAGAAGGGACTAAGGAATGACCTGTACGAAGGCAAGGGCTTATATAACACAAAGAAGTCCGGCAAAGTAAGAATAACCATGAACAAGGGCTACAAAATCAAAAAGATCGAGGTTGGCTATCAGCATGTAGAACGAAGCAACGGCAGCACAGAGGATAAATGGAGTAATAAGTTTGCTGATGTTGCATGGAGGACAATTAAGAACGGCAAGAAGATAAGGCTTAATAAAGAGGATGCGTATCCATATTTTGACAGCTATGAGAGAAAAGCAAATACAAAGGCACCGGGAGGATACGACATCTATTCTGATGAGAACCATGGTCAGGGCTCGACGACATATATCCGCGTTACTTACTATGACAAGAAAACCAAGACAACAGGGCGGAAACAGCTTTCTATCAACAGACACATCAAATGATACATGGAAGGTGAGATACGAGTATGAACATGACAGGAATAATGAAAAAAGCAGTGCTGCTTTCAGCTGCAATAACTATTACACTTACAGGTTCATTTAATGCTAAGGCTTATTCAACAGTGAACTGGAGTGATCAATATAAAGGGAATGTTTTTTACAACAGCGATACAAATGATTCATGTGTCGCAAAGGATACCGCTGATCACGCAGCCAATGCTTATGTGGCTGATCAGTTAAAAGCAAAGACCATAACAACAGGTTATTATGGCGCAGGAAATATCATAACAATCTATACGCCCTACGACGTAGCGAGATTTGGTAATTTCAAAACCAACAAAAAAGCCTTGAAGCTCAAGGTTACTGAGAAGCTTGAGGATAATTATTCAGAGTCTGACAGCTTCGTCAGCGGAACAGATGGAAAAAAGTATTGCAAAGATATTTTTGGAAATAAGCAGGAGTATTCCGCAGAAACTATTGCAAAGGCAGAGAAGACCAATAAGTATCATGCTTATGGAAAATACAGCATAAACTTCTATACCAAAAAGGCCGGTACATACAAGTTTTCCTACGATGCCCTGGATCATGACGGCAACGTTATAACAACCAGGACCATCAAGGTGGTTGCAAGGGAAGACGGCTATGCGATAAAGGAAGCGACCTTTGCGGGAAAAAGATTCTATGTCAGTGCAAATAGCAGATATAAGGGAAAAGAAACCAATCTGTATTCCAGTAAGGATGGAGCATACACAACAAAGAGCTCCGGCAAGCTCAAATTCAAGATGAATAAGGGCTTTAAGATCCAGAAAATTGAAGTGGGATATAACACAGTAGGATACAGAGATAACAGTACAACTGATAGCTGGTCAATCCTTCCAAAGGGAACTGTGTGGACTGAGGTGAAAAACGGCAAGAAGATAACACTGTCCACAACAGATGAGGGTGGTCCCAGTTATGAGAAGACAAAGAGATATGATGCTCCTACGCAGCAAAAGATCAGAAGTACAGAGATTCATGAACAGCGTTCCACAACATACATACGAGTCACATATTTAGACAAACGAAATGGAACGACCAAAAGAGAGATGTTTACTATTTACAAGCTTATAAATAAATAATCGTTTGGGGGAAACTAAGGAATTTTGCGGTAGATGCAGGATTCACACATTATTGAGGAGTCATTTGGGGATGAAAAAAATAAATAGCAGGATTGCATTAACATTAGTGCTTTTTCTAATTGTTGCAAACACAAAGATAACAGGAGTTAGTGCAGTTTCGGAAAGATCTGAAATAATCACCGCTGACTTTCAGGTTATCGGTGAGGATGCAGGAGCTGATATGGAAGAAAGCGGCGGAAATGCTGAGAACGAGGAGCCTTCAGACGAAGGCGGTGAAGCCGAGACACCCGATAAGAAAGCAGCATCTGCACCGTTATCGGTTGAGGATACTTCTTCGCAGGATAAGATCACTTTCTACTATGACGGAGAGGAACTTGTTCCGGATAATGGCAAGATGATCATTCGCAAGGGCAAGGAATTCTATGTTTCGATAGAGTCAACCAAGGGGATAAAGGTTGAACCTCAAAGTACGGAAGAGCAGACAAACGATAATACCCACAAGTATGTGTTTGATCTGGCTCAGGGCAACCATAATATAACAATAATCCTGTCTGAGAAAAAAATCACAATTGGGGAGAATGGAGATCTGAATGAAGAAATAGTGGAGTATCCATACTATTACAGCGTTGTATGTCAGGATGATACCAAGATTCCGGACATCAGTGTTTCTTCAGATCTTTTCAAGGGCAATAACATAGTCGCTTCAAAGGATGGAAAGAGCTATCTCATAGATGGAGCCTTCTGCCTGTCAGCAAATGTTAAAGACACCCAGAAGATGAAAGGCTTAAATGTAGTCGATGAGACAGAATATGCTTCAGGTGTAAAGGAAGTAAAGCTTTTTGCCAGCAAGCTGACACAGGACGGAAAACAGGAAAGCTATGACCAGGTGATAACAGGTGACAATGGTCAATATGATTTCCATTTTCCTTCGGACGGCGAATACTACATTGACCGCATCGAGGCGTGGGATAACAAAAATCCCGGTTCTTCGGTATTTGATATAAAAAAGACAATATATGTAGAAAACTTAAGCGAGCAGAAGACGAATTATACGCTTTCTGCCGGAGCATGGAGTTTCTACAGACAGGATGGAGACGAAAATAATGATGATTATCAGGGAGCCTGGTATTCATATAACAAATATAACGATGGAACTCTTGTTGTTACTGTAAAGTTCCATACCTATGGAAAGGTTGATCCTGATTATTCATTAAGCTATGGCTGTGATGTGGTAGAGCCTGCAACCAAGGCTCCTGACACAATAAGCAATGTCAAAAACGAATATGTTTTAACATATAAATTCGATGCCACAAAGGATCAGGATAAATTATATACATTCAGCTATTACCGTTTTGATGAGTGGGATAAGAAGAAAATAGATATTCCGATTCGCATTGATAACACAGCTCCTAAGGGAACCTTTAAGGCGAACTTCTTCGGTAATACTGATAAGTATTTTGTAGATATAACGAACGTTGAAAAAGAAACAAACGGTGAAAACACAAGCTATACATATAGCATTACAGCAGCACAGGGTCAGGTAGTTACCAAGGATGACAAGTTTGCTGTAAATGTTACTTCAGCTGATGCAGAGGATTCGGGATCGGGAATTGTGAAAATGCTCTGTAAATACTCAGTTGATGGAGCCGAGATTCCGGAACCCATGGAGGGTGAGGTCAATAAAGATGGCACAGTCAAGGCCGGTAAAGCGATTGTTTTCGAGGAAAGCAAGTATTCAGAGCATACCTTCGTAATAACCAGTGTTGTTCTCGAGGACCGGGCAGGAAATACTTATGATCTGCTTCCCGATACAAAAAATGATGACGTAAGCTACGAAATTGATTCACTCTCACCCAGGATTGATGAAGCATATCTGGGAGATGCAGTTTTCATGGATCCGGATGGAACAATGTATTTCAAAAATGCATTCTCCAACCAGATTGGAATCACGGATAAGAACTTTGACAATGCAGAGGTACGTGCTGTAGGAGACGGATTAAAGCCTTCCTTCTCAAAGAAGAAGGGCAGCGGCGGCGAGACCAATGTCTATAAGCTCGAGTTCAAGGATGACGGACGTTACGAGTACTACATAGAGGCAACTGATAAGGTTAAGAACATTACTCCTGCGGACGACAAGGAGAAGAGTGCTTCAACCAGAAAGGTCGTAATCGATTCTTCCAAGCCCAAGATCGATATCAAGTACGTGTCCTCATCAGGAAAAGTCAGCGCGGATGCTGATACCGAGAACTATACAAACAGCGATGTTTCAGTGGTAGTTACAGTAAAAGAAGCAAACATTGCAGACAACGGTATTTCGGTAGAGATATCCGGAGAGGATTTAAAGGGCGGTGATAAGAGCCATCACCTTTCTCTTTCGGATTTTGAGACAGATGGTGAAAAATACGTTGCTACCTACAATATCACCGAAGAGGGTAAATACTCAGTAACTGCTACAGCAACTGATAAGTGCGGATACAATGCTACAGCAGATGCAGGAAAATTCATCATTGATAAGACAGAGCCCAAGGTTACAGTAAGCTTTGATAATAACGAAGCGGTAAATGAGCACTATTACAAGGCTGCACGAGTAGCAACCATTAAGGTCGAGGATCTGTCCTTTGATGAAGGCAGTGTAGAACTCAATATTGATGCTCTGGGAAATGCTCCCTCTCTTAGCGGATGGTCAGGATCTGAGGGTGAGCACACAGCAACACTTGATTTTAGTCAGGACGGAAAATATAAATTCAGCTTCTCATGTGCAGATAAAGCGGGAAATTTATCGGACACCTTTGAATCTGAAGAGTTTATCATCGACAGAACTGAGCCTAAGATCAAGATCGATTTTGATAACAATGCTGCGGAAAACGAATTCTATTACAACAAGGCTAGAACAGCCACTATCGATATCGAGGATATTTCCTTTGATGATAAGGCGGTTCAGGTGAAACCTATTGAAGGTGAGGAGTGTGATGCACTTCCCGAGGTGGGAGCATTCTCCGGCGGAGACACCAATCACAAGGCCAACATATCATTTGCAGCTGATGGAAAATACGGCTTTGAGGTTACCTGTAAGGACCTTGCAGGCAATGAATCTGAAAAGGTTTCAACCAAGACCTTCATTATCGACACAACAATGCCGGAGGTTACGATTACCGGAGTTGAAGATAAGTCGGCTAACAATGGCGAGGTTGCACCGATCATCACTTACATGGATAAGAATGTTGACACCAACAATTCCGGTGTTACAGCAGTAGGAAAGAATAACGGAGATATCTCAGCTTCAGCATCACTCACAAAAGTTGATGATGGCTACAGAGTACAGATAGCCGATTTTCCTCATGAGAAAAAGTACGACGATGTATATGTCATCACAGCCAAGGTAAGAGACCTTGCAGGTAATGAGACAAATGATGAGATCATGTTCTCCGTGAACAGATTCGGATCTGTCTATTACATCGATGATAATACTGAAAAGGTTATAGAAAATTACTACACAAACGAAGCACCTGAGATTTCCATAACAGAGGTCAACATCGATGAGCTGGAGTGGAAAAATGTCAGCGTGGGACGAGACGGTGATGTAAAGGAGCTCAGATCAGGAAAGGATTACACAGTATCCGAAAATGAAAATGAGAAATCCTGGAACTCATTTACTTACACATTGAAGCCTGCAAATTTTGAGAAGGACGGTAACTACTCAGTTGTTATCTCCTCCAAGGATAAGGCCACAAACGAGCAGGACAACGTGGTAAAGGACAAGGAGATCGAGTTTGCGGTAGACGGTACTGAACCCGGAATTGCGGTATCAGGACTTGAAGATAACGGAATCTACGAGGAAGAAAGTCATCCGATATCCTTCAATGTAACGGATAACATGGGCGTGACAGGAGCCACAGTCTATGAGAATGACAAGGTTCTGGCTGAGTATTCCGAGGAGCAGCTTAAAAACGATGGATTTACAGAGCAGATAGTTCTGGATGCACTGGATAAGAGCCGCAATATCAGAATTGTATCAACCGATGTTGCAGGAAACGAAAGTGCAATGAAGTTTGACAATGTCATCGTTTCACTTAATGCAACTGCAGTTAAGAACTCTGAGGAAGAGGCAGAAGTCCTTGGCGCTAACAGAGACCAGGAAGGCGAGGAAAAGGAAGCAATCCCGAGGAACAAGCACATCCCGGTAGTTCCTGTCGCCGGAGGCTCAACCGCAGCAGTTGTGGGCGGCTACGCACTCTTTGAGTTCCTGAAAAAAAAAAAATCTTTAAGTAAAGACAGGTAGAGCATGAACATTTTTACAGGTGTTAGAACAGATACGGGAACCACGAAGGACCTCAACCAGGATTCATGCCTTCTGAAGGTCGCAAGAATGGTGGACGGAAGACGGATAAGTCTCGCGGTCATCTGCGACGGAATGGGAGGTCTCTCCTGCGGAGAGATGGCAAGTACGGTATTTGTCAGAAGGATGGAGAAATGGTTCTACGAGGAGCTGCCGGAAATATTATCCCAGAAGGCAGTGACAACCCAGCTGGATAACGGCGAGGACGAGAACAGGATATGGGCCAATGTTCAGTACAGCTGGAGCAATATCGTATCGGATATGAACAGGGAAATCGCCGGGTATGGTTCCAGCAGAGGAATAATGCTGGGGACGACAAACGTTTCACAGCTGATCATAGATAACAGATATATAGCCATGTGGATCGGAGACAGCAGAATATATGAGACTTCGGAAAAAGGGATAAAACTCCTGACCCATGACCACAGCCTGGTACAGCATCAGATTGACAGAGGTCAGCTCTCTGAGGAAGAGGCGAAGACCAGCAATCACAAGAGTGTACTTCTTCAGTGCATTGGGGCATCGGAAGAGGTAAGACCTGATTTTATTACAGGCGAGATAGATGATGATGTGTCATACATCCTTTGCTCAGACGGACTTTGGAGAGAGCTTGACAGGGAGGAGCTGCTTACTATTTCAAGGGAAAACAGCAGCCTTAACGCAAGCGCTGATAAGATGATAAGTCTCGTCAAGCAGAGAGGGGAAACAGATAACATCACTGTTGTCCTCATAAATTGTAAAGCGGCATGAGAGGGATAACTTAGAAATGGTTGGAGTTGGAAGTCTTGTAGATGGAAAATACAGAATTCTACATAAGATAGGCCAGGGAGGAATGAGCACCGTTTATCTTGCACTCAACGAGAGGGCAGGTAAGCAGTGGGCTATCAAGGAAGTAAGAAAAAACGGTGTTTCCAATTATCAGGTGGTACGACAGAGTCTGATAGTGGAAACAGAGATGCTAAAGAGCCTCTCTCATCCTTATCTTCCAAGTATCGTGGACATTATCGATGAAGAAGACAGCATTCTCATCGTAATGGATTATATAGAGGGAAACACATTGGGAAAGGCGCTTGAAATCTACGGCGTGCTCTCCCAGGAATATGTAATAGAGTGGGCAAAGCAGCTGTGTGATGTACTGGGATACCTTCATACCAGAAAGCCCGCCATCATATACAGGGACTTAAAGCCGGACAACATCATGCTTCGTCCGGACGGAACAATAACACTTATTGATTTTGGAACAGCCAGAACCTTCAAGGAACAGAACGTATCGGATACCACATATCTGGGAACCAGAGGATATGCGGCACCTGAGCAGTTTGGAGGATATGGGCAGACTGATGCAAGAACGGATATCTACTGTCTGGGAGCAACACTTTATCATTTGGTGACAGGCAGGAATCCATGTCAGCCGCCCTTCGAATTCTTTCCCATAAGGGATATTAATCCGCAGCTGTCACGAGGCCTTGAAAAGATCATTGCAAAGTGCCTGAGGAACAATCCCGATGAGAGATATTCCTCCTGTGCTGAAGTGCTCTACGACTTAGAGCATTACAAGGAGCTGGATACTGTTTACAGGAAAAAGGAAGCGCGAAAGGTTTTTTCATTTGGGATGTGCGCTTGCCTGTCAATTTTCTGTGCAGGCAGTTCTGTTTACACCAGCGTAAAGGCGAAGGATCTTGAAAAGAATTCCTACAAGAAAATGATCGTGGAGGCTGAGGGAACGGACGGCGCACCTAAGCAGGCCGCAACCTATCAGGAGGCCATAACACTTAATCCTTCTGAGCCGGATGCTTATCTGAAGCTGATAAACAGTGTGTATCTGGCGGATGATAACTTTTCACCCGAGGAGGACCAGGAGCTTAGGACGATACTTATCACACCCTATGATGACAAAAGGACCTTCGAAGATGTTCTTATGGAAAACAAGGCAGGCTATGAGGAGGTCGCCTACAACATAGGACTTGCTTATTACTACGACTACAATGAGGACGGCAACAAGGCCATGGCAGTTAAATGGCTGGGAGCGGCAGCAGGCTCTGAGAACCTCGATGAAAATAAAGTGGTGCGTGCAGAGAGACTTGGAAAAATCGCTGAGTACTATTCAGAGCTTGGAAGAGTCAATAAAACAGGAGATCTCAAAGCCGATTATCTCGGATATTGGGATGACCTTAAGTTCATAACAGAGGGAGATATAGCAGAGATAGATAACACCACCACAGCACTGATGATATACAAGGAAATGGTAGGTCAGATCAACACCCACTCAATTGACTTCGTCAAGGCGGGAGTTGCGAAGGAGGATATGACAGGGCAGATAAAGCTCATAGAGACTGCTCTTAATGAAAAAATCCTTGTCCGTGAGGATGCAAAGAGCGAGAGAGTCACAGGGCTTATAGCGGAGCTTACGGATGGAATAGAAAAGGCGAAGGGCGCCGTAGAGAGAGCCTATAAATCATCAGCAGGGGAGTAATGCATGACAGATGCAAAAACACTTATAGAAACAATAAACAGATACAATCAGCTATCGATGATACTGCTTGCGATGGCAGTAATGCTGATGGTTCTGTCAGTGATCCTGTGGCATAAGCTGAACATCAGGAACTCGCTCAGAGTCCTTACGGGAATGGGCGCGGGAAGAGCCGTTGCAAAGCTGAGAGCTGATACCGAGAGAGATGGAATTCACCAGACGGAGAATTTTGACAAGGTATCTCCGGTCATCACCTGGAGCTCACTGTCAGGGCAGATGGTACCACAGCCAGCGCCGCAGATACAGCCCGAAGAGGCGAGACCTGTGGAGCAAAGGAACATTGCGTCCGGTATGAATTTTAATATAAACAAAAATCCTGCCTCAGTGGTTTTTGTAGTTGAACAGGATATTGTATACACAGCAATTTCAAATGTGAATTATGCACAGTAGGAAAAGTTTGGAGGGACTATATGAGATTTAAGGTAGCAATTGTAGATAAGGACAATTTATATCTACAGAGAATCGCAAGAGTTTTCAGTGAGAAATATGCGGACAACATGGATCTGTACTCATTCAGTTCACTGGAGGCATTTGAAAACAGAAATGTGACAGCCAGATTTGATATGGTGCTGTACGGCGAGGGAATCATTCCTGTTGAGGATATACCCAATGGCCAGCATGCAATGTACCTGGTATCACAGGCGGACATCGATAAGGTGGAAGGCGTATCAGCCATCTGCAAGTATCAGAAGCATGAGATACTTTTCAAAAAGATAGTCAGCTTCTGTATCGATCAGGACAACACAAACTACATCAAGAAGAACGTAATGGGCAACGCCTGCAAGGTAATATTGGTAGCAGGAGCCAGCGGTGGAAGTGGAACCACAACAGTGGCGACAGCCCTTTCAAGATTCTATGCAAGAAACGGTAAGAAGGTACTTTATATCACCTTCGAGAAAAATCCCGCAACATCACTTTTCTTCGGATCAGAGAGTGAGAGCAGCTTCAGCGATGTTATCTACATGCTCAAGAGTAAGAAGAGTAACATCATCAGCAGACTTGAGAACATCGTTCAGAGAGACGAGACAGGAGTTTATTTTTTCAATCAGTGCAAGACCATTTTTGATATGGAAGAGCTCACAGACACAGACAAGAAAACTCTCATTGAAGAGATCTGCTCCTTTGGCGAATATGACTACGTTATCATGGATGACTCCATCACCTGCAACAAGTCAGGCTATGCCATCTGCGATTACTCAGACTACATCGTTCTGGTATCAGACGGCAGCAAGCTGAGTGAATTAAAGCTTGATCAGATCAGCACGGTTATCGGAATCTGGGATGCTGAGAAGGATGCGAGATTCAGACCTAAGGCAAGAGTGTTCTACAACGGAAACTTAAATCCGTCAGAGTCCGATGAAGATCGTTTTGTAATAATGGGAGCCGCTCCGAAGTTCGAGGGACTTACAGAAAAGGGAGTATCCGAAAGAGTATCAGAGCTTGGCGTGTTCCAGCAGTTAGCATGACGAATGAGGTGAAAAGGTATGATTACATTTAAAACAGAGACTGAAGGTTTTGAAACATATAGAGTTTGTGAGATAGAGGAAAACGAAGCACTTGATACAGTGGCTATCGGAATGCTCAGGAACAACCATATCAAGGGACTTGCAAGCCTTGCATATTCCAGAATGAACGACAAGAGGGCTCTCAGATATAACGTATCCTCCAAGATATCCCTCAAGCAGTTTTTCATGGGAAGGGTTGATAAAAAGAGATTCCTCACAGTTGTAAGAAATATCGTAGGTGCAGTTGATATCCTTACAGATTACATGATGGATAAAAATCAGCTTATCACCGATAAGAGTGAGATATATGTAAATGTCGGAACACTTGATGTTGAGATGCTCTACTGTCCACTTCTTAAGGAAAACAAGGAGCTTGATCTGACTACACTTGTAAAGAGTCTTATCACAGAGACAGAGTTTGAGAAAAATGATGGCGAGTATGTGGCAGAGCTCATCAACTTCCTGAACAGACCCGGCGGCTTCGCACCGGCTGAGCTTAAGGAATATATCGATACACTTCTTGGAAAGCCGGTTGTTAAGAGAAATGCAGATCCTGCTCCTGTAATGGAGACTGCTCCTCAGGGACAAAGTCTTCAGAGTGCTGCGTCCATGAATATGCAGGGCAGCATGGGAGCTGCTTTCACAGGAAATAGCAGACCTTCCTACGCAGGTGGGGTGACAGGGCAGCAGTTCCAGGCACAGCCCACATATGCGCAGCCATCTTACGCACAGCCTGCATACGCGCAGCCTGCTTATGCACAGCCTGCAAATGCAAAGCCTCAGAGCGCTGTAGTAAGCCAGCCCTTTGCAGTACCGGGAATGCCTGAGGGAATTCAGGGTACAGTTCCTGTTCATACAGAGAAGAAAAATATTTTCTCACTTTTTGGTTCAAAGAAGAAAAAGGATGATACAGATGAAAACGCGGCTGCCAAGAAGGAAAAGAAGGCAGCAAAGTCCAAGGCATCCAAGAAGAAGTCCAAGGATGTTGTCACACCTGAGGGAATTGTTATCCCCGGTGTGCAGGAGAAGGGAAGTCTTCCACTTCCGCCAAAGCCCGCAGGAGCAGCTATCAGACAGGATGCTTCAGCTTATGCAGGAATGCTTAATTCGCAGCCTCAGATGCAGGGTGGAATGCCGCAGTATATGCAGAGCAGTCCTCAGCCTGTGATGCAGAGCAGACCTGAACCTCAGGTTCAGCCTCAGATGCAGCCCCAGGTTCAGCCCACTTATGTATCACAGCCTGTAATGAACCTTGCTAAGTCTGCATACTCACAGCAGCTTGGCTTTGGACATGGTGATAATAATACGACACCTTCAATGAACACAGTTCTTTCCAGAGGCCCCGAGACTACAGTTCTTGGTGGCTCAATGAACAAGGCAGGAGAGACAAGCGTTCTCGCAGAGGGCTACAACACCATGGAGAAAATGAGAAGACCCTATCTCATCAGAAAGAGGACAAACCAGAAGATAGATATCAGCAAGGATATTTTCAGAATCGGAAAAGAGCAGTCCTATGTTGACTACTTCGTAAATGATAACTCTGCAATCAGCAGAAGCCACGCAGACATAGTTAAGAGAGGCGATGAGTACTTCATCATCGATAACAACTCCCTTAACCACACCTATGTAAATGGTGAGCAGATTCAGAGCCAGTGTCCTACACCTCTTAAGGACTTCGACACAGTAACATTAGCCGACGAGTTCTTCGAGTATAGGCTTTAAATTCCGGGGAAGGAACGAATAAATATGGTTATTAGAATGGCCGCAGCGGCAGTTTTTGCCACTGTGTGGAGTATTTTTTGCACTTTTTTAGTAAAAAGTGAACTAAATAAAGTATATAAAAAGTTGTTATCCGGTGAAAATGACACCGAAGATAACACCGAAAAATCACCTGTCGAAGATAAAACCTTCAACAAAAAACAACAGATCACCTTCGGAATAATCACCGCAGTTCTGAACATCCTGTTATCTCTGGTGCTGGTATATGTCTATAAAGATACACCGGTTGCTGAGCATATAAAGAGACTTGGCCTTATCGGCATTATCGAGGTGGCAGCAGTAACTGACAGAAAGTACAACCTCATACCCAATGATCTCATCAAGGTCGGACTTATCTTCAGGGCACTGATGCTTATCTGGGAGATATTCCTTTTCAAAATGGATGTGCTCTCAATCCTCATCTCTGATGGTGTGGGCATCCTTGCAGTTGTGATAATCGTCGTTCTGTGCCTCCTCTTCATGAAGGGAAGCGTTGGAATGGGCGACCTTAAGCTCATGATGCTTATGGCATTGTGTCAGGGGATTGATGGACTTGCTGCTTCCGGAATGCTTTCACTTATAGCTGCCTTTTTTGCTGCTATTTATTATCTCATTACTAAGAAGAAGGAAAGAAAGGATTCCATGGCATTTGCACCATTCCTTGCTGTAGGAACATATTTAGGAATCTTTTTAACAGGATTATAGGAGTAGTAATGAAAATGAAGGGTTTAGATGATTATAAGAAGCTGGCACCAATACTCATGGGAGTTCTTCTTGTAGGAAGTATCTATGGTCGTGTTGATGCAGCGCAGGAAAAATCACTTACATATTCTGATTATGTTACTGAGGCAAGGAATTTCAGAGATGGGAAGATATACGCAACATCTTATGAGAAATATCAGGAAGCATTAAAAATGGATGAGTCGCTGAGTCTTTATTGCGAGACAGCGGAGATGCTTTTGGAAGAAGGCGATACTTATAAGATAGAGAACTTATGCAAAAAGATTACTGATAAGTATCCGAATGAACCGGCAGGCTACGAATATCTGATCAGTCATTATAAGGATATCCAGGATTATAGCGGATGCTTTAAACAATACGAGATTGTGAAGAAGCGACACATAAAGTCTGAAGACATAGAGAACATAATCGCAAGTATCAGATATGAGTACAGGATTGAGCCACATCGATTTGAGGAAATCTCAGATTTTGCATCCGGATATGCAACGGTTTATGAAAATGATAAATGGAGTCTGATTGATGAAAACGGCAAAGAAGTACTGAAAAATCCCTACGTTGATATGGATGCCTGTAATGGCGAATTTGTAGCTGTTACTGATGAATTTGGTGAAAGCTATTTTATTGATCTCGAAGGCAACAGAAGGTTCAATTACCCGAAGGACGTTGACGTAAAGAGACTTGGAAGAATGTATGAAGATATTATTCCTGTCTACACAAATGGAAAGCTCTTTTATTACACAGCGTCAGATGGAAAGCAGGTGCTTGGTCCTTATGAAGACGGATATGGATTTGCCAATGGTGTAGCAGCTGTGGAAGACCAGGGTAAATGGTATCTGATCACTCCTGATGGAACAAAGATTACTGAAGGCTACGAGGGATTCTACGTAAATACAGCAGGTGGTGCCGTTTTTGATAAAAGAATTTTTGCTGACACAGGAAGCGGATATGTGATGCTTAACGAAGAGCTTAATCCTGTAACAGATGCAAAGTATGAAGATGTAAAAGGCTTTGTGGAAAATACAGGCGAGGAAGAGGATTCAGAAGAGAAGAAAGAATCCTACGCTGCAGTAAAGGTTGATGGAAAATGGGGATTTATAGACAGGAATGGTAACTATATCATAAAGCCCCAATACGAAGATGCATGTTCCTTTAGTTGTGGACTTGCTGCGGTTTCTGAAGGCGGTCTGTGGGGATATATAGATGTTAATGGCAGATGGGTAGTAGAGCCATATTTCAGAGAAGCAAGAACCCTCAACAGTAAAGGCTGCGGTTTTGTGGTAGAACCGGAAGAAATAGGTTGGAGCGTAATAGAATTCTGCGAATTTAATTACAATTAGAGGTTAAAAAATGACTAATGAAGAAATGCTGGATTTCGTAAAGGAAACAAAACTTTACGTATATAACAACTTTAATCTGAACGGAATGACAGATGCGGAGCTGGAAGAAGCAGTTGAAAATCTCATCGAAAAACAGGTTGAAGATATTTATATTCCGCTGGAACAAAAGGCACTGATAGTCCAGCAGATTTATTCCTCAATCAGAGGATTTGGAATTCTTGATACGATCATGGCTGATGATGCCATCACTGAAGTTATGATAAATGGTCCTGATGATATTTTTATCGAGAAATCCGGAAAGCTGCAAAAGCTGAATCAGACCTTTGAGAATGAGAGACGTCTTGAGGATATTGTACAAAAGATTGTTGGTATGGCAGGAAGAGAGGTCAATCAGGCTAATCCTATTGTTGATACAAGACTTCCTGACGGATCCCGTGTAAACGTGGTTCTTCCTCCAATCTCGAGAACCGGAGCTATTGTCACCATCCGAAAGTTCTCTAAAACACCTATGACTATAGAGCAATTGATCAAGTTCGGATCTATCACTCAGGACATAGCCAATATTTTAGAGAAGCTTATACATGCAAAGTACAACATATTTATCTGCGGAGGAACGGGATCAGGTAAGACAACATTTTTGAATGCTTTGTCCAATTATATTCCTAAGGGCGAAAGAATTATTACTATCGAGGATTCAGCAGAGCTTCAGATAACAGGTGTTGATAACCTTGTAAGTCTGGAAACAAGAAATTCCAATTCGACTGGTGTTGGACAGATTTCTATAAGGGATTTGATCAAATCTTCCCTTCGTATGCGTCCTGAGAGAATTATAGTCGGTGAGGTTCGAGGCGCTGAGGCGCTTGATATGCTTCAGGCCATGAATACAGGTCATGATGGTTCGCTGTCTACAGGTCACGCCAACTCAACAAAGGATATGCTGTCGAGATTAGAGACCATGGTTCTTCAGGGAGCTGAAGGCCTTCCGCTTCAGGCTGTAAGACAGCAGATAGCATCAGCTATAGACATAATAATTCATTTATCAAGATTAAGAGATCACTCCAGAAAGACAATGGAGATTACTGAGGTAATTGGTTATAAGGACGGCGAAATACAGCTTAACCCATTGTTTGTCTTTGAAGAAGATGAAAACAGCACAATGGAGCATGTATCGGGTTCGCTTAAAAGGACAAGCAATCCTTTAAAGAATGATTTTAAACTGCGTCTCGCAGGTATATATGAAGATTTTTAATGAGGAATTTGGTAATGAAGTTAGATATGTTTGGAATATTTGGGAAAAAAGAAGATAAGGAATTAGAACCACAGTATTACATGTCCAGAACAAATATCAGGACGCTCAATTACAAGGTTTACTACATGAATAAAATTGAGAAAGTTCTGTATTTCCTTGCGGCTTTTATAGTTGGAGCGCTGTGTGGATATTTGTTCTACGGAGGTTTGTTTCCAAATGATTTTGGAGAACCTACTACTGCAACACACATAAGTAACGTGATAATAGCTTCGATTTCCGGAGCTATTGCGGGATTTATTTTCCTCCCTATAAGGGTAAAGCAGATTATAGATAAAAGGCAGAGGATCCTTAAAAGACAATTCAGAGATATGCTTGAGAGTTTATCGACTTCGCTCGGAGCAGGTAAGAACGTAAATGACAGTTTTGAGGCAGTGGCGCAGGATATGCTTCTTCAGTACGATGCGGAAGACTTTATAAACAATGAGCTTAAGGTGATAACTTCAGGTATTCAGAACAACCAGGAAATAGAAGTACTGCTTTATGACTTTGGAAGAAGAAGTGGTGTTAAGGATATCGTGATGTTTGCGAGTATTTTCAGAATTTCATACAGAAAGGGTGGAAATATAAAAGAGATCATCATGAATACGAACACTATTATGAAGGATAAATTTGATATCGCAGAAGAGATTGAAACGGTTATTACTTCCAATAAATCTGAGTTATACGCAATGATGTGCATGCCGGTTATCATGGTGGCATTGTTCAAAGGCATGAGTTCTGATTTTGGAGAAAACTTTGCAACTGTAGCAGGTGTACTCTCAACGACAGTTGCGCTGGTTTTATATGGTGTTGCATTCAAGCTTGGAAGGCAAATCATGAACATCAAGATCTGAGGAGAGAATAAGGATGTTTCTTAGTGTAAAAGATTATATATTTTTTGGTCTTGCAATTTTAAGTTTTGGATTTTGGCTGTACTTATTCTTTCTTGGGAAGAAGTACCAAAACCTGTTTGATGGTCTTGAAGAAAAAGAATATCCCATGAAGGACTTATATGGAATGGGGTATGCATTTCTCGAATTGATCCACTATCCATATCGATTTAAATGGGATAGAAAACTGAAAAATTATTTAGGAATAATGTATACGGATAAATATGTTGAATACTATATTCGCGTTATTTATTCACAGACTGTAACTATAGTTTATACGGCGATAGTGCTGGCTATTTTCTATGGCACATATCTGGGAGAAACATCCCAGGTTTTCACAATTGGTTTTTTAGGTGTTGCTCTCGGAGTATATTTTGTAACTCTTCCAAAGATAAAGATAGACAAAAGATCAGAGGAACTGATTACTGATTATGCGGAGGTTGTTACTAATCTCGCACTGTTAACAAATGCAGGAATGATATTGAGAGAAGCATGGACTGAAGTTGCATATGCAAGTAATGATGAATTTTATCTTGAAATGCAGAAGGTAGTTGATGATCTTAACAATGGTATAGGAGAAACTCAGGCCTACACCGATTTTGGAATAAGATGCGTAATTCCTGAAGCTAAGAAATTCGCATCTACAATAATTCAGGGAATACAGAAGGGTAATAAAGAACTTTCTATGAACCTGCAGGAACAAAGCGCTGAAGTATGGGAACAGAAAAAGCAGCTGGTTAAGAGAAAGGGTGAAAAAGCAGCCAATAGGCTGATAATCCCGGTATTCGTCATGTTTATAGGTATCATCATAATGGTAATTGTACCTATATTCGCTAACTTATTCTGATCATTTTCCCTGATCCGGACAGGGTTTATGATAAATAAATTTTTAATTATTTTTAGAGAGGAGAAAATATATGTATTTAAAGGTTTTAGACGCAGAATTTGCAGTTAAGAGAGCTCTTAACAAGGTATTCAGAGAGGAAAATGGTGATGTAAATATCATTTCAACAGTAATCCTTATCGGAATTGCAGTTGTACTTGCAGGAGTATTCAAGGATAAGATTAAGCCTCTTGTTGAGCAGATGCTTGACACAATTACAACTAAGGCTAAGGCACAGATTCAGTAATAGTGTATCACTAGGCTTGTATGAGGGCAGTTTACTGCCCTCATATTAAAAGAATGGAGCATTATGAATACTAAAAAGACAATGAAGATTATGCGAGATGATAGAGGATATGTGTTTGTCGAAGCGACAATCGTATATCCCATAATGTTTTTTGTAATTATTTTTTTAATTTATATGGGCAATATGTTTTTGCTAAGGGCAAGAATAGACAGTGCTGTGGCTCATGAGGCAATTGTTTATGCAAACTATTTTGCCAATCCCTATGTGAGATATTTGGAAGACAACGATTATAAAATCGAGAATACAGCAAAAAGCAATGATCTGACAAATTCATTGTATAGATATTTATATAAGAATGGAAAATATGCGAATTCAGATGAAGTGGCTACTTTGGAGAAGAGAATAGGACAGATAGGCTTCTTCAATAATGTTTCTCCGGAGAATATAAAGGTATCGGCGCATGGCATAAATAATTATGTCATTTACCAGACTTATGAGGTGGAAGCCAGTTATGAATTAAAGTTTCCAATAAAGTTTATCTTTATGGATGATTACTGGGTTCTTTATATGTCTGCCAGAGAAGAATCGCCGATAACTGATCAATCTGAATTTATTAGAAATATAGATATGGCAGTTGACTATATTGAGCGAACAGAGAAGGGAAATAAGGCAATAGAACAGTTCTCAAAGCTCAAGAATAACTTTGATAAACTTCTAAATAAAATAGGAGGAAAAAAGGAATGACTTGGTTTAGGAAAAGACAACGTGGTGGAGTTACCATTTTTTTAACTATTTTACTGGTTCCCATGATCGTAATATGCACGTTATATATCGATGTCAGCAGAGTGTTTCTGGCTAAAAGTATTGCAACCTCTTCCGTAGATCTTGCGTTAAATACAGTACTTTCACAATACGACATTGATCTTGAACAATATTATGGACTTATGGGTTCGGTTCAGGATATAGATGAAATTTACGAGCCTGCTGAGAATGCCTTCGTATTAAGTATGCAGAGCACGGAGGTTTCACCGACTTATCTTCAGCAAAAAATCACTGAGATTTCAAAGCTCTTTGGAAAAAGTAAAGAGTACGACGATGTGATCGGTGTTGATACTGATCAGACATCAGCAGAAATAGCTAATGTAGAAAATGCTAATCTGGCTAATCCGGGAATGATGCGTCAGCAAATTACAGAATTTATGAAGTATCGAGCACCTATCGATCTGATCGCTGATGTGAAAAATGATAAACAAAAGTATAGTGATTTATTCACAAAAGTATCAAAGGTTGGTGAGAGCGCAACAAATATGCCGTATGAAGCTTTGATACAGGAAAAAAAGCAGGTTTTTTATGAAGCAAAAAGCGATATGCTTATGCAGGCGCTTAAAGTATATGAGGTTTTAAAGAAATACGAGAAATTAAAGATCACTGCAGGATACATCAAAGATACCAAGACCTGCTATGAGAACCTTGAAACTGATTTTGATGATATTCACAAGCATTATTTAGAGTATTGGACTAATGTAGATCACTTATGGTCAGAACCGTTTAAATCCGTAGATACAAACATTACGGAAACTACTGCTGACTTTAGCGGTACGGATGTTTCTTTAGAGACTATAGTTACACTGATGGGAAATATCGATTCAGCTGTAACTGAACATGATAAGCAGCTAGGACCGATCAATGAAAAGCTTGGTGCAATAGAGCACTGTGAAGAAAAGTACCTTGATATGGCAGAGGATAAGGTAAGCCCTGCCAGATACTGGGTTCAGCTTGAGCAGGATTTATCAGAGTCTGATTACAAAACTTATATAAATTCCGTAAAGGATGTAAAGAAAGCACTTGAAAATCTAAACACAGGCTATACAAACAGGCATAAATCGGACAAAGAGGATCCTAAGGATATTGCTGATACCATTATGGAAGATGGAAGAAAACTTAGTGATCATGTTAAGGATGCAGTAGATAAAGCCAATGGTGCACTTAATACTGCAAAGGCTGCTAAGGTAGGAACTGTATCAGCTACTGCTCAAAAATTCTATGATCAGACAATAGGTGATGTAAACAGGGATGCCGCAGATAAGTTTATAAAGGAAAAAGTTCAAAATACTGAGAAATCAGAGACATACGGTGATTCCAATCTTGATAAGGATAAGCTTAAAGAAAGATTTGAAAGAATATTTGATGGTAATGAATTAATAGGAAACGATTATACAAATGATACTCTTCGAAAGGAGATGAAAAAGCTTAAGGACGATATTGCTGATTATAAGCAGGCATACGACGATTGGGGAGATGCCGTAGAGGACGGAAAAAAGCACGGACTGACAGAAGAAAACAGTGATATTTATAAGGATAGTAACGCGGATAGAAGCGGCTATAACCAGACGGATAAAGTTGGTTCGGGAAGTAAGCCTGATCGTGAACATGATAAGGAAGTGGATCTTACAAAAGATGACTGTGAAATCTATGTAAATTACATTAAACGTGTAGGGGAATTATTTGTATCCTACATGGATGTAGCTGAGAAATTAACCTATCACGGAAAAGAAATACTTGGAAATGATATCACATCTAAGCGCAGCCTCATGAAAAAGGGTATCAATACTCTTAAAAATTTTGAGGCAGCAGCTACCAGTGAAGCTACAGCAGGAACAAAAGTGGATAAGGACCAGGTGCCTGTAGGAAAAGATAAGTTAAAGAAGTACGGTGAGGATACCTGGGATTACAACGGTGATGCGATAGCAACACTGAAGGAACTGAATCTTGATTTTTCAACTGACAGTGAGGGATTTGTAAATAGTGCAACTCTTAATTCACCTTGTTCAGCGCAGGCAGATTCATATCCGATTACTGACACAAAAACAAAAATAAAGATACCACAGTTTTTACATTGGCAATTCGATGACACATATGGAGAATGTGACAGCCCTGTTGCAAAAGCATCAGGATTCCTTGATTTCTTAAAGGAGCTGTTTAACAGTGGTTTGGCTGATTTTGAAACCTATAAAAATATCCATAGAGTTGATGCCAACGAGATCATGAATGAAAAGGATCTGCCTTCAGCACTGGCAAAAGCAGCAGCAGATGAGTCACCAATGATATCCGGTGGTGAGAAAAACAGTAAAGATGCGACGAAACAGACCGCAGGTATAACAAGTGCAGCTAAATGGCTTTCTACAATAGCTAATATGTATGAAGGCATGAGAGATGATCTGTATACGACAGATTATCTTATGAGTATGCTGAGCTACGATACTCACTTTATGGAAAAAGTATACGATAAGGCTGCCGGAGTGCAGGATTCTGATACAAATATTTACCAGGTAAAGGACTGGAGTGGAGCAGATATGTATATCCAGCCTGGTACTGCAAGTAAAATATTTGATGCAGAGGAAGCTACGAAATACATGCAGTCTCTGAAAACAACAGATGTATACAACAAATCCATGACCAATAAGGTGATAGCACCTATGAGTGATGATAAAGGTGTTGGATATAACTGGGCATATGGAAATGAAGTAGAGTACATACTTTCAGGAAGCAGTAATGAAAAGAACAGGGCAAGAGTTGATACCATTCTTTACTTCTGCAGATTGGGATTCAATATGGGACCCATTTATACCAGCTATTGGGATGAGTTATGGGTTGAGTCAATAGCAGAGCTGGCATGTGCATTATCAGCAGGAGTCATACCGATCCAGTTAACCAAGTTCCTGATTTGTACAACGATACTTGCATTGGAATCATATGTTGATGAGCAGTATCTTTTAGCTGGTCTGCCGGTTAAGTTGATAAAGAATGCTGATGAAGATGAGCTTTTCGTAGATTTGACAATTGGTGAAGAAGAACTGGAAACATTAGTTTCAAATCAGGAAAGCAAAGGAGATCTTTTCGCAGCCGGAAAACCGAAGGTTACTGCCGGTGATTCACTGGTTCTGTCGTATAGTGATTATCTAAGTCTGGCGGTATTTTTGGAAACAATAGCGATAAAGGACAACCTGTATTTGAGAACTTCAGATGTTGTACAGGTAAATATGTCAAAAAATAAAGATATTGAACAGTACACAGGTACCGGATTCCAAATGGCAAAGGCTCTTACATATTACACCATAGATACTTCGGTAAGAGTTAAACCGATGATGGTGGCGTTGCCATATGGCTCTGAATATGGAGTGCATTCACTTTTGGATACAGACAGTTGGAATACACTGGAGTACAAAGCCGTTCAAGGATATTAAGGAGATGAAATTATGAAAAAGAAGAAAATATTAGCAATTTTGAGCATTTGCGTGCTTACATTGTCAGCATGTGGTTCTAAGGAAAACAGTGTAGACGATAGCACGCAGATTACAGAGACACAGGCAGAAGATGTTACCGAAGAAGCAGGTAATAGCGGGGAGGATGAGTCTAAGATAGAGGATTTTGAGACCTGCGATAACGGTGATGGAACAATTTCGATTTTGAGCTATAACGGTAATGCATCAATCGTAAATATTCCGGAGGAAGTTGACGGACTAAAAGTAACAAGTGTAGCAGGAGTCAGGATGAATGACTCAATAGCAAAGGTAGTCATCCCTGATAGTGTAATTACTATAGAGGATGGTGCATTTAAGGATAATAATAACCTCGAAGAAGTTGTAATGGGAAATAGCGTTGAGGTTATCGGAGAAGGTGCTTTTGAAAGAGATGGGAAATTAGAAACGATATCTCTTCCGGAAACTCTAAAAGAAATTGGCGAAAGTGCATTTGTTTTATCAGGATTAAAAGAGGTTACTATTCCTTCAGGGGTAACAACGTTACCCCATGGAGCTTTTGGAATAACCAATCTTGAAACAATAACTGTTCCGGGAACAGTCAAAGAAATAGGTGATCGTGTTTTTGAAGACTGCCATGAACTAAAAGCAGTAATTATTGAAGAGGGCGTGGAGACAATAGATAAGAGTGCTTTTAATGATACGGAAAATCTGACAAGAGTAGAGCTTCCTTCTTCAATAACAAGCATTGATTGCAAATTTAATGATGGATGCACCATAGTAGCGCCGGCGGGGAGCGCTGCTGAATCTTATGCAAATGAAAAGGGATATACATTTGAGGCTAAATAAGTGAATACTAACAGTTGACAAGAATATAATGGCAGGAATGGTATGAAAAGAAGAAATCATTGGATTAAGAGGGACAAAGAAAAAGGATCTGTTGTAGTCGAGGCAACACTTAGCTTGTCTTGTTTCATGTTCTTTATCGTTACATTACTTACTCTTATCAATATCTGCACTGCTCAGGCTAAAGTAGCTGTTGCGTTAAATGAATCTGCAAAGGAAATATCGCAATACGGATATATATATGGTCTGACAGGATTAAACCAAACTCAGCAAGAGCAATATGGTTACGGGGAAACTAACAGAGCAGATATTGATGATTGTATTGAAGCAGCCAATCAGGTAAAAGATGCTTTAGTTGATATATCAACAGTGCCTACATCTGTGGATGATGCCTGGGACAAATACGAAAAGGCCAAAAATGCGAAGCAAACTGTTACAGGTACAGCAGATACAATATACAAGAATATAAAAAAGAATCCACAAACATATTGTATTGGTTTGCTTAAGACATGCACAAATGAAGCAGAGGAGGGAATAAAAGGAGCCATTGCCGGGGCTATTGCCAAGGGACTTATGTACAAACATCTGTCCAGTGAAACCGGACAGGATCCTGATAAGTATTTAAAACATCTCGGTATAAAAAAAGGAATGGACGGATTAAACCTGATGTCTTCCTCAGTATTTACCAACGGAAGTGATGATATTACTTTTGTTTGTAAATATGATATACAAGTGATCAAACTTCTTAATATTGACTACAACTATCATATTAGCCAGGTAGCCAAGACTATGGCATGGAGCGGAGACTCACTTGTAAGAGACACAGGTTCTTCCGAAAATAGTAATTCCGGAGATGGTGAGGCTACATCTGATGACAATAAACCTGAAGAAGGTGAAGACAAACCTGAGGATGGTGAAGACAAACCTGAAGATGGTGAGGATAAGCCTGAAGAAGGTGAAGACAAACCTGAAGAAGGTGAAGACAAACCTGAGGATGGTGAAGACAAACCCGAAGATGGTGAGGATAAGCCAGAAGAAGGTGAAGACAAACCCGAAGAGGATGATGACAAGCCCAAGGATCCTTACGAAGCCAAGCGCGAAGAGATGGTCAAGAAATATGGCGAAAAAGCTGTAGCAGCTATCGAAAAAGAGTATGGCGATGAGACTAAGGAGTGGGATGATGAAATATGGTCTATAGCAGCAATTATTTATGCTATGGATAATAATTGTCCTGAGATCCTCGATGAAAAAGAGAGATGTGAGTACGAGAAGGAAGTAAATAAACGATATGGAATGTGCTTTGTCGCTGGAATACAGGTAAAGACTGCTGAAGGCAATAAGAACATTGAAGATATTGAAGTTGGAGATAAAGTATTTTCATACGATGTTAATACCGGAGAGCAGGCATTAAACAGTGTTACAACATTGTTTGTGCATGAGGAAGATGAGCTTATTGATATTGAACTGGAAGATGTTGATATTAGTACAACAGCTCCTCATATGTTCTATGTTCTTGGAGAAGGCTTTAAGAAGGCGTCAGATCTGAAAGTTGGAGATAGCTTATATCTTTTAGATGGAACAAGCGCTGATATAGATGAAATTACATACAGGCAGCTTGATGAACCTGTAAATGTCTACAACTTTAGTGTAGAGAATTATCATACTTATTATGTATCAGATGTCGGTGTGTTAGTTCATAACGAATGTCCTGCTGCCATTCGACAGAGAGCGGTTAAAGACTATTCCGAGGATGTTGTAAAGGAATTAGAAAAAACATACGGCGATGACGTTACATCAAAGTGGAATAAGGAGACATGGGATGCAGCGGCAATGGCTGAAGCTTTGAAAAATGGCCGACGCGATATTTTGCCCGATGAACAAAAGGCAGAATATGATAAGATTATTAAGAATGGCGGAACTATCGATGCTTGCTTTGTTGCAGGTACACAGATAAAGACACCCGAGGGAAATAAAAACATAGAAGATATTGAAGTCGGGGATGATGTCTACTCATGCAATTATTGTACCGGAGAGCAAGGAATAAAGGATGTAGCAGATGTATTTGTTCATGATTCTAACATAATCGTTAATGTGGAATTTGATGATGAAAATATCTGTACAACATATGAGCATCCGTTCTATGTTCTGGGAGAAGGCTTTAAAGCAGCTGCAGAGTTGCAGATAGGAGATAGCCTATGTCTTCTCGATGGAACCAACAGAAATGTTGAGAGTATTTCATTTAGTTACTCAGATACTCCTGTCAGGGTATATAATTTTGAGGTTGAGGATTGGCATACATATTATGTTTCTGATACGGGAGTTTTGGTTCATAATAAGTGTAATTTAAAACCTGTGAACAAAGAGGGCGATACAACATTTGTGGGAGAATATAGAAAGGATAATAAACTTGTTATAGAGCCAAATGTTAAGATGGAAACACGGGAGTCAACTATTCCGACACCAGCAGAGAGAAAAAAAGTAGATACAGAGTATAAATCTAGAAAAAAAGAATATCTTAATGATTTAGCTGAAAAACATGCTGATGAGTTGAGAAAAGCAGGAATAACAGACGCAGAAATTGATCTAATGAGACAGGGCAAGAATCCATCTGGATATCAGGTTCACCATATAGTACCAAGAGAATTTGGCGGAGACAATTCGGATGATAATCTTGTTTTGATTAGGACAGATCCTTATCATTTCGCCTTAACGACATATCAATCTGATCAACCAAAAGGTCAGCCAGGTGAGAAAGTGACTAGGACATGGCCTGTACCAAGTGGAACAGTTTATCCACCAAAATAAGGAGAAGAATATGTGGGAAAAAGAAATTGGACAATTAAGGGATTTTTACAGCCAAATAGGAAAAGAATTAAATGCGCCGGCAAAAGATAATGAAATTGCGAAATTTGAATCTGAGGCAAAAAAACGATTGGGCCAAGAAATTCCAGATGAACATATGGCATTATTTAAAATAGTAAATGGTTTTAGTTTTAATGGGGTTAATGTTTATGGAGTTGATGAAGAATTACTCGAAAAAAAGCCTGAAGAAGTATATAGTTTTATTGAATTAAATGAGATGTGGAAAAGGCATTATGAAGGCAATGGATTATATTTGGCTGATACTGATTTGTATTTCTACGTTTTTGATTCAAAGAACGGAGGATATTACCGTTTGACTAATCCTATGGGGGATGAAGATAAAAAATATAATTCCTATGAGGATATGATGAAGGATATATTTGATGAATGTCTGGAATGATAGAAACGGATTTGCATAGCTTATTTGACTCACTGATTGAAAAATAGGAGAAATCTTAAAGAATATGAGGAAGCAAGGGACAATCCTGAATATAGTGCTTGCATCAGAAAGTGATAGAGAGCAGATAATGAAGCTTTATAAAGAGCAGCTTGGAAGAGAGTTTTGTGCATGGACAGATCATTACCCTTCTGAAGAAACTATAGATTATGATCTTTCAAGGGATGCCTTGTTTGTCATGAAAGAGAATGATGAAGTCATAGCAGCAATTTCCATAGATAAAGATGAAGATGTGGAAAGACTTGAATATTGGGATAAAAATCTTGCTCCCGGTGGAGAATTGTCAAGGCTTGCAGTTACACATTCCATGCAGGGGAAAGGCGTAGCCAGACTTATGATGCAGCACGGAATGAAAGCACTTAAAGACAGGGGATACAAGAGCATACATTTTCTTGTGAACAAGTACAACGTGCCCGCACTTCGATCATATGCCAAATTTGGATTCAATGTTGTCGGCGAATGCCATATGTTTGAACAGGACTTTTTGTGCTATGAAAAGGAATTATGAAAGTGAAAAAGGACCCTAATGGACGGAAGAAGTATTGAGGCTGGGAGAATGTACACTAATGTTTGACCTAGGCTTGTGGGAGAACTACGCGTCGAATGCCATAGGGCTAGTAAGTTCGCGTAGACCAAATTGCCATAAGAGCAATAACTACGTGATAAATGACGCTTAAACGGGGATTTGTCACGTAGGAATTGTTCACTTAGAAGCATTCGACTACGTGAAAATTGCTTAGGCATAGATAAGACGCGTAGGAAAGCGTTAATACTAAGGCAGAAACTACGCGATAAATATTAAAATCATTGCTAGGACTAGTAGAAAAGACAATATTGATGCTAAAACCTACGCGAAAATAGTTGAAAGTGAAAAATGTTCAAGTAATAACGGCCTTCCGGGGACCAACAGAGTTATAGATGAAAATGATCCCGGAATAGACTCCTAAGACGTAAGCAGCTTGAAATGACTTTTTCTTGTTTCAATTATCCCTTCTTTTTGCATCTTTCCAAGCTCCTTGGAAAGAGCGCTTCTTTCAAGGTTTAGATAATCAGCGAGCTGCTGTCGGTCAAAGGGAATGTCGAATTCAGTACTTTCATTCTGAAGTGCGAGAGTATTCAGATAAGACATAACACGCTCACGGATTGTCTTAGGGGAAGTATGAAAGCTCCTGCCGGATAGATTTAAGTTTTTCTTTGAAGATATTAACAGAAGATTTCGCAGAAATTTGTAATCCCAGGAATTCTGGCTCTTATCTGAGTTCAGGATTCCTTTTGTTTTAAGCAAGAGTATAGAGCAGCCTTCATTGGCTATGACATCAACCAGCATGGGAACATCCTCAAGAAGGGCATAGGCCTCTGCAAAAAGTCCGCCCTTTTCAATATAGCTGAGGATAGTTCTGTTTCCCCAAATATCATCACTTAAGATTGTGACACTGCCGGATAAAACGATTCCTATGACTCCGGGCTTGGAACCGGCGTGGAGTATACGATCGTTCTTTTCATAAGACTGTTTTCTTGCATCAAGTGCCTTCAATAAAGCGGCAATCTCTTTATCTGTCATTCCTCTGAAAAGAGGTATTTTCTGCAGAACTTCATTATCCATCTAAATTCTCCAAAGAATTCAGAGTCAGGCTCGGAAATGTAAACTCTGAATTTTTTCAAAATGTGGTTATAACAACATACTTATATTTTAAATCATAGTAAACTGACACCAATAAAGCAAGGAGGTCATTTTAATATGGTACGTAAGATAATCAAGATAGATGAGGATAAATGCATCGGTTGTGGGCTTTGTGCAAATGCCTGCCACGAAGGTGCAATAGAAATGGTCGATGGAAAAGCAAAGCTTGTAAGAGAAAATTTCTGTGATGGCTTTGGCGACTGTCTTCCATCTTGTCCTACAGGTGCTATCACATTTGAGGAGAGAGAAGCTCCTGAATACGATGAAGCTGCGGTTAATAAGGCAAAAGAATTAAAGTCCTGTCCTGATGGGCATCATGAGAGTCACACAGGAGGATGCCCCGGCTCGAGATTCATGAAGTTCGAGAAAAAAGAAGAACCGAAAGAGAATAGTAGTGCTACATTGGCAGACAGATTTGTATCACATCCTTCGAGACTTGAGCAGTGGCCCTGCCAGATAAAGCTTCTTCCTACAACAGGAGATTTTTATAAGGGAGCAAAGCTTCTTATCGCTGCAGACTGCACAGCTTATGCCTATGCGAACATGCATGAGGACTTCATGAAGGGTAAGATCACAATGATAGGCTGCCCCAAGCTTGATGAGGGTGACTACACTGAGAAATTGACAAAAATTATCAGTGGCAATGACATCGCAAGTGTTACGATAGTAAGGATGGAAGTGCCTTGCTGCGGAGGACTTCAGAGGGCCGCTGAAAATGCTATAAGAAACAGCGGTAAGTTCCTTCCCTGGCAGGTTGTAACCATCTCCAGAAACGGTGAAGTTATAGAGTAAATCAGTTTTCATTATAAAGAATTGGAGGAAACATCATGGCTGGATTAAATTACAGGAAAGTAGCTGTTATAGGTTGTGGATTTGTAGGTGCTGCATCAGCATTTGCAATCATGGAAAGCGGTCTCTTTTCAGAGATGGTACTGATAGATGCCAATAAGGAAAAAGCTGAAGGCGAAGCGCTGGATATCAGCCATGGACTTCCTTTTGCAAAGCCTATGAAGATATATGCCGGAGAATACAAGGATATAGCTGATGCCTATGTTATCATGGTAACAGCCGGTGCTGGCCAAAAGCCCGGCGAGACAAGACTTGATCTTGTAAAAAAGAATGTCGGCATTTTTAAGTCCATCATTCCCCAGATAGCGGAGGTTAACAAAGATGCTATAATGCTGATAGTCGCTAATCCTGTGGATATCCTCACTTATGCTGCAAAAAAGCTTTCGGGCTATCCTGAAAACAGAGTGTTTGGATCTGGAACTACTCTTGATACTGCCAGATTCAAGTATCTTCTGGGCGAGCATCTTTCTGTGGACAGCAGATCAGTGCATGCTTTCATAATTGGAGAGCATGGCGACAGTGAGATTGCAGCCTGGAGCAGCGCCAATGTTTCAGGGATTCCTATCCATGATTTCTGCGAGATGAGAGGCCACTTTAATCATGATATTGCAATGAAAGAAATCGCTGAGAATGTAAAGAACAGTGCTTATGAGATAATCGAGAAGAAGGGAGCTACCTATTACGGTATTGCAATGTCTGTACGCAGGATTTGCGAAGCAATCGTTCGAGATGAAAAAACTATCCTTCCGGTATCAAGTTTGCAGCATGATAATCATGGCATATCTGATGTGGCCCTGAGCATGCCTGCAATCGTTGGAAAAGATGGTGTCGAGAGCACAGTGCCGATCAGCCTTAATGATGCAGAAACAGAGGCTTTAAGAGCTTCTGCTAACACTTTGAGAAAGGTAATAGAGGAAGTTCTGTAAATGATAAATTGATGAATTACATTAATTCAGGCGACTTAACAGATAGGAGTGATAATCGGTGTAAAACACACCAAAATCAGTGTAACTATTGATATATTTACGTTTTATTGATAAACTCTAAGAGTACTAAATCTAAAAGAAAGCGAGGTAATCATATATGTTTGAAATGAGAATAAGCAGTGTAGAGATTGTAACTGAATATAATGTGAGACCCTCGGCTTATGAGTATCATCAGAAAGAGGCATAATTTTCTTTGTCGTCTTTCGTCATGTAAAAAATTGGCATTTAGCGATTTTAGCCGTGGCATTTTTGTCGCGGCTTTTTCTATGTATACTTAAGCAATATTTCCATAAACAGGGTCTCCGTACAGATGTGACAAATAACTTTAACAAGAAAAAATGGAGACAACAATGAATAATAATGAACAAAACACTTTACCAACAGGAAACAAAGGAAGAATTTCTGAGATTCAAAAAAATACCTACACCATCAGGTTTCAGGGGAAAGAGGTACCTGCAAAACTAAAGGGAAGTTTCAGGGAGGTTGAGGCGAGTCAGCTTCCGGTTGTAGGTGACTATGTAATTTTTGATTACAATCCAATTGGCGATTCTGTAATCGAATCGATTTGTGACCGCAGGAGTTTTCTGCAAAGACCTGATCAGGCAAAGAGCTGCACTATGCAGTATATGCTGGCCAATGCGGATTATACTTTTATCATTACCTCATTAAACGAGGACTACAGCTACAACAGGATTGCAAGATATATCAGTGTTGTATTGCAGGGTGGATCTGTGCCGGTAGTTATACTGACTAAAGCAGACCTATGCAGCAACACAGGCAGATATATAAGAGAGGTGGAGACTATATCTGACAAGGTGAGAGTTCATGCTATATGCGCCCTCTATGATATAGGACTTGAGGAGCTCTCAGAGTACATGAAGAGCGGAACCACCATCGCGCTCTTAGGATCCTCCGGAGCAGGAAAATCAACGCTTCTTAATGCTCTTGCAGGAAAAGAGATCATGAAGACTTCAGAGGTACGTGCTTCCGATTCTACAGGAAAACATACCACTACTTACAGACAGCTCATAGAACTTGAAAATGGCGTTTCAATAATTGACACTCCCGGCATGAGAGAGATTGGAATAGCGAGAGCAGAAGATGGGCTGGAAGATACATTTTCGGATATCGTAGAGTTAGAAGGTATGTGCAGGTTCAGTGATTGCCAGCATGATACTGAGCCCGGATGTGCAATCAAGGCAGCGATTGAAAGTGGAGAGCTGTCTAAGGAGAGATATATGCTCTATAAGTCACTTACAACCGAGAATGTTCGTAACTACGCAAAGAAAAAAGAAATTGCGAAGTGGGCGAAGGTAGCAAAGAAGTTTAAAGAAGCTAATAACAGGTCATATTCACAGGGATAATGCAAGAGAGGAAAGAATGATAATTCAAGACTTTGAACCTAGACATATAGAAGAAGCAATGGGCATTGCCCTTAGTACATACAATTATGAGAGGAAGTTTACACAGGCTCTTCCGGAAATATCAAGCATTCCGATACTAAAACAATTATCAGAAAATGGATTAGGCGTTGCAGCATTTGAAGGCGAGAAGATGGTCGGATTCCTTTGCAGTGTGGAACCGTTTGAGAATGCTTTTCGTTCCACTGATGTGAGAGGTGTTTTTTCACCCATGGGTGCGAATGGTGCAGTCATGGAAAATCACGGCAAGATCTATGCAGCATTGTATCAGGCAGCCGCAAAAAAGTGGGTAAAAGCAGGAGCGTTGACACATTCAATTTGTTTATATGACCATGATGAGGAAGCAAAACAGCAACTTTTTCGTTATGGCTTTGGAATGAGGTGCATGGATGCCATTCGTCCGATGGAACCAATTGACTGCGCCTCATGCGATGGATATGAGTTTTTGGAATTGCCCAAAGAAGATTTTGCATATGTTTATCCGCTTCATTTGGCACTTCATGAACATTACTGCCAAAGCCCTTTTTTTATGAATCGAGGATCGGATACGCTGGAAGAATTTTTGGATTTTGCGGAAAGGAATCATGGACGTTTCTTTGTAGCGAAGAAAGACGGAGAACTATGCGCCTATATGGAAGTGGCAGACGAAGGCGAAACATTTGTTGCATCCGGCGGTGTTTACCGCCATATCACGGGGGCATATTGTTTACCGGAACACAGGGGCAGAGGCGCATATCAGAATCTGTTAAATTTTGTTATTAATACTTTGAAAGCAGAAGGATATACTATACTGGGAGTAGATTTTGAAAGTATCAATCCGGCAGGAAGCGGCTTTTGGCTTAAGTATTTTAATGCTTATACCAATAGTGTTGTGCGCAGGATAGATGAGCGGATTTTACAAAGATTCCCGGAAGGTCGTTATTACTTGAAAAATACTTACTTTCGACTATTTTCGCGTAGGATTTAGCAGCAATATTGTCTTTTCTACTTGTCCCTGCCTGGGTTTTAGTATTTATCAAGTAGTTTCTTCCTTAGTATTAGCTCTTTCCTACGAGTCTTATCTATTCTTAAGCAATTTTCACGTAGTCGATTGCTTTTAGGTGGTCATTTACTACGCGAGAAATCCTTGTTTGACCATTTTTCGCGTAGTTATTGCCTGAATGGCAATTTATGCTACTTGACCTTATTTGCTTTGTGGCATTCGACGTGTAGTTACACTTTTCATCCCCACTAATTCATTAAATCCTTCCGCAAGATAATGTCTGTTTGCATTATTAAGTATAACATACCCCTTCGTTGGGCTTAGCTGCAGATCGGTGGTGCTAAATTAAAAAACAATAGTGCTGAGCAAAGATTAGCACCGGTGCTATCAGACCGAAATAACCAATATGAGTATTATTGGAAATAATCAGTGAGTTTTAGGTCGTTATCGGTGTAGATGACGACCTTTTTTATATTGCGTGATAGGCTTATTTTGCGGATACATTTATCGAAGAAGCAGGAGGGAGTAATGAATAGAAAACTGATTAATTGGATTGGACTTACAGGTCTTGCTGCGCTTATATCTTATGCAGCTGCCGCATATTTTTGCAGAGGTGCATTTCCGGGATATAATTGGATGGAATCTGCTGTAAGTGATCTTTCGGCAGAGACAGCTCCTTCCAGGCAGCTTTGGGACAAACTCTCTGCTGTATACTCAGCAGGAAGCGTGGTATGTGCAACATGTGTTGCTATATATGTTTCTGAAAAAAAGATTTCAAGCAGAATGTTTAGGGTGGGGATTTATTTGTTTACTGTTATGAACTGGATCTCGAAGATTGGATATTCGATGTTTGCTCTTGATGATGCAGGTAAGCAGATATCTTCATTTCAGGAAATTATGCATATGATTGTTACTGCATTTGTGGTAATTTTATCAATAGCATCACTTGTTTTGCTGATCATAACAGGTGTTAGAAATAAAGAAGTAAGAGGCATCGGGATCTGGGCTGCGATATTCTTTGCTATGATGCTGATGGGACCTATAGGCATGCAGGCATTTCCGCCTCAGTATTTTGGCATAGCAGAAAGATTCAGCATATATTCCGCAATAGGATTTAACGCTGTTCTTGGAGTGTATCTTTTCAATGGATTTGGAAATGAAGGAAAGGAAATAATGATCTCAAGAATGAGTGTGTAATGATAGGCGACACCAAATTTGATATAAAAGGAGCTTCAGAGGCAGGTGTAGACAGCATAGCCGTCACTTATGGATATGGCAAAGTGGAGGAGATGAAAGAGGCAGGTGCTACATATATAGCAGACTCTGCGCAGGCAGTTGCTGGTTTCTTAGGTGTCAGCATCTGACAGAAGGAAACCAGGTTTATGCCTGCTTTATGCTGCCTGATCGCTGGTGAACTTATCCCTGCATTCCTGCTGACTGTCTTATCATATCCTCCACAACGATATCGTAGATCTCGCCTACTGTGTTGCAGTATTCGAGAATCTTCCAGGGCTCATTTGTGTGGAAATGTATCTTGATAAGCTCCTCGTCACCTGCGGCAATGAGTGAATTGCCTTCAAAGTGTGTGGTTATGTAGTCGGCAATTTCATCCTCGTCGAGGTCTTTGTCTCTCCTGTCAATAAGGAGCTGTGTATCATATCGATATGCAAACTGATCGTCTTCTGCATCAATGCTCTGAACTGGTTCCATTAAAAAATCCTCCTATATCAAATTAAATTTCGTACTTCACAAATATACCACAATAAAAATGGATTAGAAAATAATAAATTGAGTTACTTTAATGTGATAAAATAGTGATGAATAGATTGGTATTATGACAATGTAAGAAGAACAAAACAAAATACATGTATCAGGAGGAAATGGTTATGCGTTTGATTGGTAATATTCTTTGGTTTATCTTTGGTGGATTTTTCAGCGGAATGTCATGGGTTTTAAGCGGAGTGATCTGGTGCATCACAGTAATCGGAATCCCGTATGGACTTCAGTGCTTCAAGTTTGCAACGCTTTCATTCTTCCCCTTCGGAAAGGATGTCGTGTACGGAGGCGGTGCTGCTTCTACGATAGCCAACATTATCTGGCTCATCTTCTTCGGAGTATGGATGGCTCTTGGTCATGTGATAGTAGGTGCTCTCTGGTGCATCACAATCATAGGAATTCCGTTTGGCAAGCAGTTTTTCAAGCTGGCAAAATTATCCCTCACACCCTTTGGTGCGCAGATTGTTAGTAAGTAAGCGTTGAGGACCGGATATGTTTTTTAATAAAAATAAGAAAGCCGTAAAAACATACGACTCGGTGAATAAGAAACCGATTATCAGAGCAAGTATCTGCAACGGAGAGCAGGTTGCCGGCTTTAAGGACATTAACACAGGTGCCTTCGAAGAGGTGATGCTCATAAGGAACACGGAGGACCTTGTAAGCTTTAAGGAGACGTACGGAATCACCGGCGAAATAGAAAAAACCTATTGATCGCATACACAAACACAATATATAGCCTTCACATTTGATCTCAATCACATGTGGAGGCTAAATTTTATGCCTTTTTAATAATTTTTTCAGAGAAAGTATCGTATGATTAGCATTAGAGGGTGTTTTCAGACGATATAGGTTTCTATGGGATCTGATAGTGTTTAAAAGAAAAGACGAAAAGGAGGGGCTGATAGATGATCGACTTGAAAATGAAACTAATGTCAGTGGTGGCAGTAATTACAGTATCTGCAATGATTATTTCATGCGGTGTCGGTAGCGCTCGCACAGTGGAAGTACCGGAAGCTGCCGTAGCTAAGGCTGCCGGTTTAGCGAAGGCTGAAGAAAAGGCATCTTCAGGCGAGGAATATGCATCAGTTTACCTCGATAAGATTTCTGAATATGACAAGGAAGGAAAAGCTGACAGCTATGCGCTTATCGATGTAAATGATGACGATATCCCTGAGCTTGCGGTAGCCAGTTCGGCGGGCGAGCTGGATGAAGAAGGAAATGCGCATCTCTTTACTGTAAGTGATGGTAAGCTGGTCGAGCTTATGAGCTTATCCTCCGGCTATGATGGAAATCACATTTTTGTTTCAGAGGGTAAGAACGTTATTCTCAGAACAGGTAGTATGTCCGGTAGTGAGACCTATGATGTATATGCTCTTAAGGATGGCGAGCTTGAACAGACCAAGGGGCTGATCGCGCTTTATGACTTTGAAAATGATTCATACATTTATTATGTAGGAGAAAAGATCATAAGCGAGCAGCAGTATACTGAAGAATTTACAGAGTCTATCAGCGAGTACAATTCATATACAGGAATCGACTACGACGGATTAAACAAGACTGATATTACATTGGAAGATGGCTTTACCAATATTGAAACTATATCAACCAAAGCATATATGACCTTTGATGAAATGAAAGAATTACTGGGCAGCAAGTAATTATTCTGGTTTTTTACCGACAGAGGAATTGTATCTATGAAAAAAAGAATATTATCAGTTCTACTAACTTTTTCATTAGTGCTTATGGCAGGTTCTACTGGCACAGTCAATGCGAAGCAGCCTGCGGAAGACAACGTGATTACAGGTGGAAAACCGTGGATAGATTCTGATTTCAAAGAGAATATCTCTGCTGATTTGAAAACAGATCCAAAAGATGATCTTCATTTATATGCTAACAAGGACTGGATTCTGAAAAGTGATATCCCGGATGGGTATACTAACTGGAGCCATTACCTTGAGAGAGAGCTGGATGTCAAACAGCAGTGCATAGGACTTCTCAAGGATGAGAGCCTTAAAAGCCATGATGCTGAATTGATTCAGACCTATAACAGTCTTGTGCTTGATTGGGATGCCAGAAATGAGATAGGCGTATCAGAGCTGCAGGATATGTATGATCAGATATCTGCAATTAAAAGTATTGATGATATCACAAAGTTTATGACAGATAAGAAGACAGCTGATGTAGCGTATGATTTTCTGTCATATTCAGTAAGTGTTGGTTATAATGATCCCGAAAAGTATCTGGTGAGTGTTAGCAGTACACCACTTCTTTTATCAGATTCTGCTGAATATACTAAGCGAACGGAATTAGGCGATCTGTATTACGGATATAAGAAAGATCTGTTTGTTTGTATGGCGGAGAAAATGGGTATGTCTTCCAGGGATGCAGAGGAGTGCTTTGATACTGCAATAGGACTTGAGACAGAACTTGCAAAGAAAATCCTTACCACTGAGGAAAAGCTTAAAGATGACTATGTTGAGAAAACAAACAACGAGATGTCGTTTAAGGAGATGGTTTCGCTTACAAAGGAATTTCCTTTGGAGGATATTTTTACCGGCATGAATATCAAATATGATGGTATTTATATTGTTGAGGAACCTGATTATTTAAAGTGGTTGGATAAGATTTATACGGATGAGAATGTAGAAGCAATGAAGGATCTGATACTAGTTCAGTATCTTTTGAAATATCCAACACGAATCGATAAGGAAACCTTCGATAAGCGTAATGAGATATACAATAAATATGTTGGCACAAGTGGTACGGTTTCAGATGAGGAGATGGCATACATAGAGGTAGTATCACTTTTGCAAATTCCCATGCAGAAAGTTTATGTCGAGAAATATGGCTCTGCTGAGGATAAGAAAAAGATGGAAGACCTTTGTAAGGAGGTTATAGATACTTACAGAGAGCTACTATCTGAAAATGACTGGGCCTCAGATGAGACCAAAGAATACGCAATTGAAAAGCTGGATAAAATAACAATCTATGCTGCATATCCTGAGAAATTCAGGGACACCGCAAATCTTGATATTGAAGGTTGCTCCCTTATAGAGGCGGGCAGGCGAATTGAAAAGTGGAATAACGATTACATGAAGAGCCTTATAGGTACAAACAAGGATCATGAGATGTGGTTTGAGGGATGTAACATTCTGGAATGCAACGCTTATTATGATAGTCAGTCAAATTCAATTAGTATGTTTCTGGGTATGATGGGTGAGCCATTTTTCTCTAAGGATATGAGTACAGAGGAACTCTATGCCAGCATAGCTGCATTCTGGTGTGGTCATGAGATTTCACATGCTTTTGATAACTACGGAGCACAATTTGACGCTTATGGTCAATACAGAGATTGGTGGACAGCGGAAGATAAAAAGGAGTTCCAAAGACGTGTATCCAAGATGTCCGGCTATCTGGATAATATCGTAGCTTTTGGAGATTATCATTTAAATGGAACAAACGTGGTTAGTGAGATGGCTGCTGATATGACAGGTCTTCAATGTGCACTTCGTATGGCTAAGAAGGTAGACGGATTTGATTATGATAAATTCTTTACCAAGTATGCACAAATGAATGTAAACATGGCTGTATATGGAGGTGAGGTCGCCCAAATACTTCAGGGAGAGCATCCGCTTTATTATTCCAGGACTAATGTACCGGTGCAGCAGTTTGAAGAGTTTTACGAGACCTATGATGTTAAGGAGGGGGACGCTATGTACCTCGCTCCGGAGGATAGGCTTGTGATTTGGTAAATTGTGTAGTGGTTGTGATGGTTGTGACAGCGCCCCGATTGTGGGGGCGCTGTTTTTGCTTTTTTGGGGGAGGAGTTTTTTGGACGGTTAGGTTTCTGCAGGGAGGGTTTGTGGGGAGTGGGGGCGCGGGGGGGTACGTCTGTTTGGGAGTGGGAGAGATTTTGGTTGCATGGATTGAGGCGTTGTTGATGGACGTTAAGTCAATGGGGCTTTGATCTAATATATTGGTTGCAGTGTGGATTGTGCTTTCTGAGATGTGTTGCGTCTATAGGGTACTGTATTTGATTATCGGTTGCTCTGCGGGATGTATTTTCAGGAGGGAGTTGCGTCAAGTCGCGAACAAGTTATCTCATAGACTGCAAGCGCGGAATGTTGTTCGCGCATGAGTTCAACCTAAATTGAGACAGTCGCGCTTCCTGGGCTAATGAGGTATCACTTGGCGGTTGTTCCAGGGTAACCGGTAGAAGGATTTGTTCGCGGATAGACGCAACGGCTTTATGGCAGCACTTCCCGCGAGGCAACCGGTAGAAGGATTTGTTCGCGGATAGACGCAACGGCTTTATGGCGGCACTTCCCGCGAGGCAACCGGTAGAAGGATTTGTTCGCGGATAGACGCAACGGCTTTATGGCAGCACTTCCCGCGAGGCAACCGGTAGAGAGAATGGTTCGTTAGTAGGCGTAACATCTTTTGAATAGATAATTACTTGATATGCAGGATGTTTATCGCACACTGACTAGCTTGTATATAGAAACTGAACTTTGTACAATTATTCTTGTTATATCGTTTTTGATTAGTAACCTGAAATAGCTAGTATGAAAGAAGTTGTGTTCAAGGGGAGTATCGTAAATATGAATATTATTGTAAAGCCAATGGAAACAGACGAGGAGAAAAAGGGGAAAGCTTACTATCACTTGCCTGGATTATTTGAGTTTTATGAATTATATAAAGTGTTTTTGCCGCTTTTCAGGGAGCATAGGGAATATTTCTATGATTGGTGTGAGATAGGCTCAATCTATGGAGCACCAGGAGACTGTATTTGGGGCGGTGGCCGTGTGGGTTTCGGGGATGAAGACCCTGCGGATGTGGCTTCGCTTATGGCAGAATATGGTATTTCTGCAAGGCTGACCTTCAGCAATTCACTGCTTAGAGAAGAGCATCTTGCGGATAAGCGGTGTAATGATTTGTGCAGAATGTTTGAGAAAAGCGGTAATGCAGAGAATGGCATAATTGTTCATTCGGATTTACTGCTTGATTATCTTAGGAGAACCTATCCCGGTTTTTATTTTGTGTCTTCCACAACAAAGGTGTTGACAGACTTTGAGGAGCTTAAGGCAGAGCTCGACCGTGAAGAATTCCGTTTTGTAGTTCCTGATTTCAGACTTAATAAAGAGTTGGATAAGCTTAAAGGTCTATCCGATACGCAGAAGCAGAAGGTTGAGTTTCTGTGTAATGAATGTTGCTGGTTTGGCTGCTACGACAGGAAGAAGTGCTACGAGAATGTCAGTCGCAAGAGCCTTGGTGAGAAGTGTGAAGATCACATCTGTGTTTCTCCTGATGCAGGGAGAGGCTATAGATTCTCTGATGCTATGAAGAATCCGGGATTTATAGGCATAGATGACATTCAAAATACCTATATGCCTGCGGGCTTTTCTCACTTTAAGATTGAGGGAAGAAGCCTTGGCAGCGCGATAATCCTTGAGTTCCTGCTGTATTACATGACCAAGCCTGAGTATTGGCTGAATGTCAGAGAAGAGATTTATCTGGATAGTATGTTGGATCTGTTCTGAATTAAATATAGTCTCATGTATGTTGAAGGCTGACTTGCTAGATTATCTAGTTGCGGCCTTTTGTTTTGGATTTTAGCTTTAGGGAGTTCAATCAGTAGGCTAGAATAATCTAAATTGGATGAACAGTAAAGTTGCTGTCAAAAGATGGTTCAACCAGTTGGAAGAAATTCACTCAAATAGGTTGATATGCGGGAAGTGCGTACAGGAGTGAGTTGCGTCTAACCGCGAACAAATTAGATCATAGACGTAAGGGATGAGCGACTTCAATTAAGGGAGTTCATCCGGTTGGAGAGAAATCATCTGAATTGACTGAACAGAAGAAGCGTCCTCCAACAACAAGTTCAACCAATATGAACAGAACCACCTGAACTGGTTGAACGGCAGCAGCACTTCCAAAAGATTAGTTCAACCGGTAAGGTGTGATTCAACAAAATAGGTTGATGTGCGGGAGAAATGTAGAGGGAAGAGTTACGTCGACCCGCGAACAAATTAGAATATAGACGCAACGGCTCCCCAAAACATGGTATCAAGGTGCAACCGGAATGTCAGAAATAAAACCTACCGGCGTAACAGCCCCGAAACAGGAAGAAAAAAGTTAGACCAGAAAGAAAGCAAGTTTGCGAGCAGACGTAACGCCATCCGCCCCCCGCGCACACCGCGAGGTAATGGTTCACGAAAATTCAGCCAGAAAAAAATATTGTTCATGAATCGGCGTAACTCATCCCAAATATGCTATATTAAAAAGAAAAAACAGAGAGGTTTGAAATACATGTTAGGAGGATTATTTGGCCCCAAGGAAGTGGAGCAGGTCGTACATTTTGATTTGTTTCAGTCCGAGGACGGAAAAGCAAACAAGTACTTTACCATCGCCTTTGATGCTAAGGTATTAGACAGAGATCTCAAGTGTGAGATTACCTGCTGGGAGGATCTTGATGGAGACAACCGTGCGGATTGTAAGCCCATCATGGATGCCCTGGACAGAGGGTTCCCTGATAGAACAATGCCGGTGTACTTTTACGTTAAGAACAACGATATAGTCGATTTTAATTTTGACATGAGTCTTCTGGTTGAACAGACAGGAGATGAAAGAGTAGAGAATATGGACTATGACTATAATTTCAAGGGTACTCAGTTTTGAGTACCTTTTTTGTTATTGTTGCCGCAAATCTCTTGGTATAAAATGTATGAGTGTGCTTGCACAAAACAGATGTAGAGGAGTTACTTTTTCGATGATATATGATAATGTACTTGAGGCAGTTGGACATACGCCCATGATAAGGCTTAACCGTATGGTTGATGCAGACAGTGCGCAGATACTGGTTAAGTTTGAAGGAACTAATATCGGCGGATCAATTAAGACAAGAACTGCCCTCAATATGATAAATGAAGCGGAGAAGGCCGGTCTTATAAAGGAAGATACAATTATCGTCGAGCCCACCAGCGGTAATCAGGGCATTGGCCTTGCGCTTGTAGGTGCGGTAAGAGGATATAAGACCAGAATAATCATGCCTGATTCTGTCAGCGAGGAGCGCAGGAAGCTCATAGAGCATTACGGCGCAGAGGTTGTGCTGATACATGATGATGGCGACATCGGAGCCTGCATCGATGAATGCTTGCATACAGCGCTCAGAATGAGGAATGAGAATCCTAATGTCTTCGTACCGCAGCAGTTTGAGAATCCTGCTAACACTATGGCTCATAAAAATGGCACGGTGAAGGAGATTCTCGAGCAGGTGGATGGACCGATACATGGCTTCTGCTCAGGAATTGGAACAGGCGGAACCCTCACAGGAATAGGTGAAGTCCTGAAGGAAGAATATCCTTTTATCAAGATATGGGCAGCAGAGCCTGAGAATGCAGCAATTCTTGCTGGAGGTAATGTTGGAACACATCTTCAGATGGGCATCGGAGACGGCATTATTCCTGAGATTTTGAACCAGACCATCTATGACGATATTTGTGTGGTGTCCGATAAAGAGGCCATTGAGACCTCCAAGAATCTTGCAAAGCTTGAAGGCCTTATGTGCGGAATCTCCAGCGGAACCAATGTGGCAGCAGCTATTAAGCTTGCTAAGAAGCTTGGACCCGGGAAAACTGTGGTGACCATACTTCCCGACACTGCGGAGAGATATTTTTCCACACCATTATTTTCGTAGGAATTAGCAGGACATGAATTACAATGAGTTTTATGAAAGATACTTATCGCATCTTAGCGATCAGCAGCTTGATGCGGTAAGGACCACCGAAGGACCGGTGCTTCTTCTGGCAGTTCCTGGAAGCGGCAAGACCACGGTCCTGGTGAACAGGCTTGGATATATGCTTTATTGTAAAGGGATAGATCCTCAGCATGTGCTCACGCTGACCTACACCGTAGCCGCCACGAAGGATATGGCTGACAGGTTTAAATCAGTGTTCGGCGAGGATTTATCCTTTTTGCTGGAATTCAGGACCATAAACGGAATATGTGCCAAGATCATCCAGCATTACGGCAGGCTGATCGGGAAGAAGGCATACGATCTTGTGACCGATGAAAAGCTGATCGGCAAGATCCTCACCGACATTTTTATCAAGGTTAAAAAGGAATATCCCACGGAGAGCGACATAAAGGGAGTGAGAACCCTCATAACCTATTGCAAGAATATGTTGCTCACAAATGATGAGATAAAAAAGCTCGACAACGACATGGATATAGACATCCTTCCTGTATATGAGGCCTACAATGCGGAGCTCAAAAGGCGCGGGCTCATGGACTACGATGACCAGATGGTCTACGCCTACAGGATGCTCAAGGGCTCGCCGGAGCTCCTTAAGTTTTATCAGGATAAGTACAGATACATTTGCGTGGACGAGGCGCAGGATACTTCCAAGGTCCAGCACATGATAATAGGTCTTTTATCAGGAAAAGATGGCAACCTTTTCATGGTCGGTGATGAGGATCAGAGTATCTATGGCTTCAGGGCGGCATATCCTGAGGCGCTCCTTAATTTTGAAAAGGATCATCCCGGTGCGAAGGTCCTTATAATGGATCAGAACTTCAGATCAAATGCAGCGATAGTGTCTGCTGCTGATGTTTTTATAAGACATAACGATATGCGCCATGATAAGCATATGCAGGCGGCCCGGGGAAGAGATTCGGAGATTAACTACATCCAGCTAAACAGCAGGAGAAATCAGTACAATTATCTTGCTAAGGTTGCGGATGATGTGAAAAATCAGACGGCGGTGCTCTACAGGGATAACGAGAGCATCATTCCTCTTGTGGATATCCTTGAGAGGCAGGGCATTCCTTATCGCGTAAGGAATGCAGACATGGGATTTTTTACGCACAGAGTCGTGATGGATGTGGAGAGCATCCTGAAATTCTGCATGGATCCTTATGATGAAGAGAACTTCATGAAGATATATTTTAAGTGCCAGACGTATCTTAAGAAGACACAGGCGGAGAGACTGTGCAGACTTGCTGCAAGTTCGGACCTTCCGATTCTTGATGCAGTGGAGGAGACCGATATGCTGGGAGCCCATGTGAAGGCAAAGTGCAGGTCCCTCAGGACACACCTTTACAACATGAGGCATGAGACGCCTCTTAAGGCACTTAACAGGATTGAGCGCTTCATGGGATACGGCGAATATCTGGAGAATAATCATATCGATACGAATAAGCTTTTCATCCTGAAAATGATAGCTGCTAATGAGGAGACCATAGGCGGCCTTATGAGAAGGCTTGATGATCTGCAGATTATTTTCAGGGATAAGGAGCCGGACTACAGGGCAAAGCTCATTCTTTCGACGATTCATTCCAGTAAGGGACTGGAGTATGACGAGGTTTACCTGATGGATGCCTGCGATGGAGTTTTTCCAAACAAGGTTATCGGGAATAAGAAGTTCGCGGACAGGCAGGAGCTTCGGGAATTTGAGGAAGAGCGCAGGATATTCTATGTAGGAATGACGAGGGCAAGGAATAAACTTAACATCCTTACCTACAATGATGAGGATTCGACTTTTGTTAAGGAGATATCTTCAGTTTCCGCGAAGGACAGGAAAAAAGAGCATAAGTCCGACAAGAATCGCCCCAAGGCCTCTGTTAAGAAGATGATAAGACCGAAATTTACGCGCTAAAAGAGGTTTTAATCAGAGCTAAATTGCGGTATAATTATAATTTGTGAGGGGACACAATTGAATGTACGTTGGGGGCAAACATACAGTGATGTATGGACGCAAAGTTGTAAATCTTTTGGGGAATGATTTATTAAAGATGGTTTGACTGCAAACAGTGACGGAGAGATTCGTTACTATTTGCAGTTTTTTATTCTATAATATTGTCTTAAATTCTGGAAGTTTCTTTGCTATCCGGTCTGTTCTGATCGCTGTATTCCCGAAAAAAGGAGAGGAGAGCTATACACATGGAAGAGAGAAAAAAGTATGCGAAAGAAATTCAGAAGATGTTCGACAAGAGGCTGACACCTTTACTTCTGATACTTGGAGGTATTCTTTTGGTAGGACTTGCCGGATGCCTGATACCCAATATCGTGGTTAAGATCATAGGCTTTATTGTACTTGCCGTCATCTACTTTGTTGTTATGGGAGCGGCTGACCGCCTCGAGTATGGTAAGAAGATCATGTACTGCCGTGCACTAGTAGGCAAGGAAATATCTGATGATCCGGTAAGCGAAGGACTTGAGAGAGTAAGAACCTTCGGCAGAAAAAACCTTAAGAGATACAGAAGAGAGTGTGGCCGAGTTTTCTATACAGTAGGCAGAGGCGCATTGACAGTTGGTGACATGATGGATCAGGTTCCTTACCTTAACAAGCTGTCACACGTATATAAGAAGCTCGTTAAAAGACTCATCGAGAATTCTTCAAAGATCCTTATCACCTATCAGCTTGGCTGCTATGATGAGGCAGACCAGGAGCAGTTTTATGATCTTGTAACTTACTTTGTACAGGATGGTAAGAACTTCCTTCTTAAGACAGTTAAGTCTGAGTTCAAGGATTTCATCAAGAGTGAGGTCAGCTGGATCATTATGCTTCCTGCGCTTCTTGCATTTGCATTTACAAAGAACTATCTTTTCGCCATCATCGCACTGGTAATCATGATAGTTAGCATAGTGCTTTCATACAACGAGGATGACTTCGAGATTCTTTGCGATTACATCGAGTATGTTGATACACATGAGCTCAACGTTGATCTTAAGAACAAGCTTGTAGTTGGAATGAAGACAGGTAACACAATCCTTGACTTCACTAAGGTATACAATAATCCCACAGACTACAACATGCGCAGAGCAGTTAACGGTGCTGAGGACCTCATGGGTAATATCGAGAACAGACTCTGATTTTTTGAGGAAAATTTGGGAAATTAAAACAGTCTATTTTGCGTCATCATATATTTAATAAACCGTTGATGAACTTTATAGTTTAGTTATGAAAAGCAGATAAAAACTCTATATATGCATGCATAGAGATTTTTATAAAAAAACAAGAGAGGAATGAAAAAAGTGAAGAGAAAAGTTTTTACAAGAATCGCTGCAGCAGTTCTTTCAACTGCTATAGCACTCGGGGGAGTTTTTGTGGCACCGCAGACAGCACAGACTGTACATGCTATGAGTGCTGAGATCAAACAGGTTAATCCCAGCCAGACATCAATTACAGTTAACTGGACAAAGTATTCTGAGGTTTCAGATACAAAAATCAATAAGATGCACATTGGTATCGCTACAACTTTGGAAGGCGCAAGAGCCATGACAAAGGCTAAGAAAATTTCAATCGATCCTAATTCAACATCTTACACATTTAATAACCTTACACCCGGAAGCCGTTATTATGTAAATATTACTGTTGATTACAGAAAGTATGGTCTTGATTGGGATGATTACGGATATTTATGTGATCCCTTCTACACAACACCTGCTAAATCATCAGCACCTTTCCAGACACATAACTGGAGAAATCTTGGAAGCTTCAGCTTTGACTGGGCAGAGATGCCTGATGTTTCAGGATATGAGTACGAGGTATATGAAGGCAATACCCTTGTAAAGAATGATGACACAGGTACCGGCGTATTCCGCGGAGGCAGCTTTGGAGATGCTAAGGATAAGAAGAAGTACTATGTTCAGGTAAGAGCCTTCACAGAGATTAACGATGTAAAGTATTACGGAGACTGGTCTGACCAGACTCAGCTTCTTGTAAACTCTGAGATCAAAAGAACCAAGAAGGGCTACGATGTTAAGATCAAGAAGGGCAAGCTCAATGTAAGCTGGATGAAGACAAAGGGCGCAGATGGATACATCGTATATGTTTCTACACAGGAGAAAGTCGGCTATAAAGCATACAAGATTAAGGGCGGCAAAAAGAAGTCTGCTGTTGTAAAGAAGTTTAACGGTAGCAAGTTCAAGAAGAACATGGGCTATTATGTAGCTGTAATGCCTTACAAAAAGATGGGTGACAGAATCGTTTACGGTACCATCGGTGGTAAGGTTTATGTAAAAGGAAAGATCACAAGATATTGCCAGACTGACGAGCTTGGAAACTAAATAATAACGTGCATTATTCAGCCACACCTTAGGGTGTGGCTGTTTTTATTTTAGCTATGAAGAATGTTATAAATGTTATAAAATAAAAGGTAGGACAATTGTTTTTTTATGAGGGCCACAAATATGAAACAGATACTTGTGGAATTAAAGGATAAGCCTGAACTGTTTGTTCAGATAGAAGGAATACTTTCTGCCTGGAAATCCGGAAATTACAAGCAGATGCTTCTCCACATATACAGCGGACTCGAAGGCGAGAAGTTCACGGAATACGTTGCGAAAACACTCAGCATAATATTTCCGGAGGCGGATATTGTAGGCACAATGTCAGCAGGAGAGATCATGGAAGGACACCTCATGGACAGAGGTATCCTTATTGGTGCGCTTTTCTTTGAGAGCACCAATGTGGAGGTGTTCCGCTATGACAATGTGAAGGGCAATGAAAGGGCTGTAGGCAGGCAGATCTGTCAGCAGCTTGACAGCATCCCGGGTATCAAGGCAGCTGAGTTTTTGCTTCCCGGAACTGAGTTTGAGACAAAACCACTATTCGACGAGATCGATGAATGTGATAAGGATATACATATTTTCGGTGGATATTCAGGCGGACATATGCTGAATTCCCCGGTTCATTACGTGTTCGACGCCAAAGGTATCACCTATGATTCCATACTGGTCACAACCTTTGCGGGTGATGATTTTCATGTGGATGTGGACAAGGTCATAGGATGGGAGCCTCTGGGTGTTCCCTTCAGGGTCACCAAGGCTGACGGTCACAAGCTGGTAGAGCTTAATGGAAGACATGCTTCCGAGATATATGAAAAGTTCCTGCAGATCGACAGAAAGGTCCACGACAATGCGATGGAGGGCTATACCTTCCCGCTCCTTGCCGAGTACAAGGGAGAGCAGTGGCTAAGAAGTGCCATTCATATAGAAGAGGATGGCTCACTTAATATGCACGGTACCATTATGGAGGGCATGGATATTCAGCTGTCCTACGGCAATCCTGCGACGATTGTCAGCCAGGTAAACGATAGACTTAAGAGAGTCCGTGCGTTTAAGCCACAGGCGGTTCTTCTGTATTCATGTATTGTCCGTAAGGCTTTCTGGGAGCGCTATGTAGATATGGAGCTTGAGCCATTTGCGCAGCTTTGCTCCACCTCCGGGTTTTACACCTGGGGCGAGCTGATCAGGAACTGTGAAACCGGAGAGATTGTTGAGCATAATGTAACACAGCTTTCCATCGCAATGAGAGAGGGAGAGCCTTCCTCGGCAGAGCTTCCTGATGTACTTGTTGATGACTCCGTTTTGCGCGGACCTGCGGCTCAGATGCGAAGACTGACAAGTCTTGTTTACACCACCATGGAGGATCTGCAGAAGGCTCAGAGTGACCTTCGCGTTCTGAATGAGAAGCTAAGACTCATGGCAGAGACTGATGCCCTGACAGGGCTTATTAACAGAGGAAAAACGGAAGAGGCGATAAATAACCTTCTTCAGGAGTCTGCTACGAAGAATACACCGGTCAGTCTCCTGATGATAGATATCGACCACTTCAAGAGCGTAAATGACAATTACAGCCATGAAATCGGCGATGTGGTACTTAAGGAGACGGCAGCTATTTTGAAGGAAGCCGCTCATGAGCACCGGGACGGAAGAGCCGGACGTTGGGGAGGCGAGGAGTTCTTTGTAATTCTTCCTCTCGTGGAGAATGAAGAGGCCATGGAGATAGCCGAGTCCCTAAGAAAAAGGGTTGAGGATCATGTCTTCCCTGAGGTGGGACATCTCACCATAAGTATGGGGGTTATCACTATTAAGGGTGATGTGCAGGGTAAGGACATTTTCCTGTGCGTTGATAAAGCACTTTATGAAGCCAAGGAAAGCGGAAGAAACCGCATAGTAAGAGCTGAGATTTGAGAGTGTGAGTTTTAGTTTTTGGATATGAGATTTTGGTAAAATGAAAAGAAGTCTGCTCCTTTGAATGTGGAGCAGGCTTCTGTTTAGTTTCATGAAAAATCGATTTGTGTTTTCGGATTATAAGATTCTCTCGTAATGATCGCCCTTTTCAACAAAGCCTGTCTTTGCAAGATAAGCCTTGTGATTCTCGTCTGAGCCTTTGTAGATCAGCTTGTCGATGCCCTCATGAACGAGGTTGGCCATAAGGAACTCACCAATAGAGAAATCGCGGTACTGAGGCACTGAGTAGTCGAGCTTGATATCCAGGGTGTGTTCCTTTAAGTTACCAAGCATGATCCCCACAGGCTTACCCTCGTGGCAAACGACGAAGCCGGCGTTGACCTTGCTGAAGTCCATTGAGATACCGGGGAAGCATTTGGCGATGTCATCCTTGTTGCGGTCGATGGTGTACCTGGTCAGACCGTCGTCACCCGAAACCCTTACAAGATCGTAGTTCTTCTCGGTGTTAAGCATCTTGCCAAGATAGTAGACATTGATGGCAACCAGAGCTACGTTCATAATAACCGTGGGATATGCGTTGATAAGAATACCGTAGATAACGCAGAACAAGCTTCCGATAGTATTTACAATTCTCAGCTTGTACACTGACACCATCATAAATGACAGAAGTACAAGAGCAGAACCGATGTAACCGATGATTTCAAAGATAGTAGCTGTACTCACCTGGAATCCCCTCCTTTGTCTGTTAACAGCATAAGAAAATGTATATCTTTATATTAAATCATAAAAGGATTTTTAGCAATTCATCTGCGATAAGGTCTGACACAATCAGCTTGTACTCATGCCTTGATGGAGCGGAAGGAAGTGTGAAGCTGAAGGTGCGGCTTATATCTGAAAAGATTATGCCAAGGTGTACCTCACCGGGAACGCTGTCGGCATTTTCAGGGTCGGTGTTTCCAAGGGTGCCGGTCACTCCAAGGCCGATGTCAGCGCCGTAGGAATCCATGCAGGCTTTTGCCATTGATAGGGCGGTCTCCCTGGAATAGACACCGTTTATCTCGATGATATCTGCAGGAACTCCCTGCTTTATCTTGGCCTCGTTGGAGTAGGTTATATATGCTCCCTTCATTATAGAAGAGGACCCTTCCGTGTCCGTAAGAAAATTTGCAACCATTCCGGCGGTGCAGCTTTCCATTGTACTTATGGTAAGTTTCTCTTTTATAAGATGTTTCGTAATTCGCTCGTATTTTTGTATTACATCAGTTTCGTTGATCATTGATTTTTCCTGCCCGAACATAAGTATTTTTCAAAAATATCATAACAATAGTGTTTGCATAAAACAATTTAGTGTGATAAAGTGGTAGAGAATGAAACTGTTTTTCTTATCAAAAGTGAAAATTTAATTGTATTGAATTAATTTGGATACTAATTTTTTAACAGGAGGCTATTATGAAAAGAAAATTTATCGCAGGATTGCTTACAACAGTTATGACAATTTCAATGACAGCTTGCGGACAGGCAGCAGGTGCAGACACTGCTACAAATGCAAGCTCTGAGGAAGTGGCAGCAGATACAGCCAAGAGCACTACAGAGGAGACAGCAGACGCAGCTGAGAGCAGCGATGAGTCAGATGTTGACTACATCAAGGGCAAGGGCAAGCTCATCGTTGGTATCACAGATTTTGCTCCCATGGATTTCAAGGATGACAACGGCGACTGGATCGGCTTTGATGCTGATCTTGCCAAGAAGGTTGCAGAGTCTCTCGGCGTTGAGTGTGAGTTCGTTGAGATCGACTGGGATAACAAGATCCTTGAGCTTCAGAACAAGTCAATCGACGTTGTTTGGAACGGTATGACTCTTACAAGCGAGGTTACAAGCTCCATGGAGTGCACCAATCCTTACCTTAACAACGCACAGGTTGTAGTTGTTTCCAAGGACCTTGCAGGCGACGTTGCAACTGTTGAGGATGCTGCAAAGCTCAGCTACGCAGTTGAGGCAGGTTCTGCAGGTGAGCAGGCTGCTACCGATAACAGCTTTGATTTCATATCTGTAACATCTCAGGCAGATGCAGTTATGGAGGTTCAGGCCGGAACATCAGGTGCATGCATCATCGACCTTCTTATGGCAGGAGCTATGATCGGTGAGGGCACAAGCTATCCTGATCTTACACACACAGTTGAGCTCACAACTGAGGAGTATGGCATCGGATGCCGTAAGGGCTCTGATCTTGCAGCTTATATCAACGATCAGCTCAAGAGCATGTACGATGACGGAAGCATGGTTGAGACAGCTAAGGTATACGGCGTTCAGGACGCTATCATTGCACAGTAAGGATTTATTAAGGATAAAATATGTTTGCAACAGTAACGTTATCCCTTCTTGAAGGGTTTCTTGGAACATTAAAATTATTTGCGCTGACGCTGATTTTTTCATTGCCGCTTGGGCTTCTCATAAGCTTCGGATCAATGAACAAGGCGCCGGTAATAAAGCTTCCCATCAGATTTATCATATGGGTGGTTCGCGGAACACCGCTGATGCTTCAGTTACTAATCATATATTATGGCCCCGGAATTTTTCTGGGGCTTAATGTATGGGGAACAGGTGGAAACGGAAGATTCATCGCAGCGCTGGTGGCATTTGTGTTTAACTACGCCTGCTATTTTTCAGAGATCTTCAGAGGTGGTATTCAGTCCATCCCCGTTGGCCAGTATGAGGCAGGTCAGGTGCTTGGTATGACCAAGAGCCAGATTTTTAAAAAGGTCATTCTGCTTCAGGTAATAAAGCGCATAGTGCCGCCCATTTCTAATGAGGTCATCACCCTTGTAAAGGATACTTCCCTTGCGAGGGTTATCGCCGTTTATGAGATTATCTGGAACGGTCAGGCCTTCATCAAGAGCAGCGGTATCATCTGGCCTCTTTTCTACACAGGCGCATTTTACCTTGTGTTCAGTGGTCTTCTGACCTTGTTGTTCGGATTTATTGAAAAGAAGCTCAGCTATTTTAGATGATGAGCGGAACACTTAGTGATTATTGCTAAGCAGAGCATAGTTTTTATTTGAAAAAGGAATTAGTATGCCGATACTTGAAGTTAACAATATAAAAAAGAGTTTTGATAATCACCAGATTCTTAAGGGAATCAGCTTTAGCATGGAAGAGGGCCAGGCCATTTCCATCATCGGTTCCTCGGGAAGTGGTAAGACCACGTTCCTGCGCTGCCTCAATTTCCTTGAGAGACCTGATGAGGGCACCATAACAGTTAAGGGAGAGCAGCTTTTTGACGCGGCTAATCCTGAGATGAATGCTAAGAAGCTCCGTGAAAACAGACTGCATTTTGGTATGGTTTTCCAGCAGTTCAATCTGTTTCCCCAGTACACAGCTCTTGATAATGTAACCCTTGCACCCAAGCTTCTCGCAGAGGGCAAGAGTGATGCTGATATAGAGAGAAGGGGAAAAGAGCTCCTTGATCAGATGGGACTGTCCGATAGAATGGACAATTACCCGCACCAGCTTTCAGGTGGTCAGCAGCAGAGAGTAGCCATAGCAAGAGCCCTTGCTTTAAAGCCGGATATTCTGTGCTTCGACGAGCCTACTTCGGCTCTTGATCCTGAGCTTACAGGTGAAGTTTTGAGAGTAATAAGGAATCTTGCTGATAAGCATACGACAATGATAATAGTCACCCATGAGATGGCATTTGCCAGAGATGTGGCAGATGAAGTCATTTTCATGGATGATGGAATAATTCTTGAGAAGGGACCTGCGCAGCAGGTTATCAATAACCCCAGAGAAGAACGTACAAAGCAGTTTTTATCAAGCCTTAATAATTCTTAAGGCTCGATCGGAACAGCTTCGAGATTTATTGTAGCGGTGAAGGTACTTCCGAGGCCTTCTTCACTTTCCGCTGTGATATCACCCTTCATAAGGCAAGCTAAACGCTTTGCAACAGACAGTCCCAGCCCGGTACCTGTACCGTACTTGCTGGGATTCCTTTTTTCCTGGGAAAAGGTTCTGAAAAGACTGGGCATGAAAGCTGTGCTGATTCCGCAGCCTTCATCCTTAACTGTGAAGGTGATATGGTAGTGGGTACCCTGTTTTCTTGAGGCTACGGTGATCTCAACAGTATCTCCGCGCTCACTGAATTTAACAGCATTGTTGGTCAGATTTATGACCATCTGCTGGGTTCTTCCGAGGTCGCAGATTACCTGAGGGTTAGCTCTGTAATTTCTGTTTACGACTATCTTTACATCCTTTTCCTTGGCGAAGGCACAGGTTATCTGCTCAACGCCGTCAACAATGTCATCAAGGGAAGTTTTCTTGGGATCAAGATTTAAGTTTCCACCGTCGATTTTATCAATATCAAGAATGTCACTCATGAGCCTTGAAAGGTAGTGACTTGAGGTGTAGATCTTGCGCATGTCGCTTCTTAATACATTTACGTCCTCCTGGGTCATGCCGAGGTATGAGAGGGCAGAGATAGCGTTCATGGGTGTTTTTATCTCATTACTCATGCGTGAGAGGAATTCAGACATACGTCTGTTGGCGCGCTTCTCGTTTTCAAGAAGCTGGTCGTTTAATTTATTAAGGCGTTCGATCTTGGCGATGCGTTCCTGTTCCTCTGTGACATCCATAAAGGAACCAACGAAGCCGATGATGACGCCCTCATCGTAAATGGGAGTTTTGGTGGCGATGATTTCGCGAACTTCACCTCTGATAATACACTGGCCATGAACATTGTGAGTGCTCTCGCCCTTGAGGACTCTGAGCTCGTCCTCCATAAAGGGCTTCGGATTCGGATGCCACTGCATATCCTCATCTGTCTTGCCGATTACTTCATCCGCTGTATCAAAACCGAAGAAATCCAGGAATGCCTGATTAACACCAACGAATCTGCGCTCTGTGTCTTTCCAGAAAATGCAGTCCTGAGTGGTGTTGATGATCTTATCAAACAGCTGATCAGCGTGCTCGCTCAATGATATGGTCTTTAATTTCTCGTTCTTATCACCCATGATTACCTCTAAATAAATCTTAAATATTCAGACCCAAAGCCTGCATAAGCATAACCGAAACGGGAAAATGACATGCAAATGCAAGGGTCTGAATAGAACCATTATATCACGAAATAACGTAAATGCTAGAGTGGAAGGAATAAGTTTTCAGTTTTAACTAATTGTTTTATAAGTGCAATTTTTTCAGGTGTGAGTTTAAAGAGCTCAAAACATATTTCGTCGATCTCGTTATAGAGCTCTTTAACCTTCACGGAAGCGTCCAGTTCATCTGTGCTTGTTTTATAAACGTTTCTTGAAAACGTTAATATTTGGTCGATTTTTGATTCTATATTTTTTTGCGTTTCTTTATCCGCATAGGGGATAGGAAGCTTTTCAATGTGAGACCTTAGAATCTTTACGGAACGAAATCTCTTCCTGAAAAAGTATTCCGAAACACTTGAATTCAGTATTGCCAAAATGTACTTGGTACTTAGGTTTTCAATGTTCGGAATAACGATATTACAACTATTTAATGACAGTGTTTTTTTGTCGTCATAGGCAAATACAAGGTGTCCTCCGATGAATCTGTAGAGGAGCTTTTCCGGTGCTCTGTACATGGATATGGGTGCAACCTGCTGCCACTTTTCTGGGGCGAAGGCTATGTAGCACTTGGGCTCTTTAAATGAATATCTGAAGATATCCGTGCCCTTCAGGATGATCTCGTTCTTAGGGCTCTTCCGTGATTTTAGCATGTCTTTGTTGGCGCCTGTTACGATACCAAGAGCGAACTCTGCGTTACCCTCAAGAAAGCGGACATCAGGGAGACTTGCCAGTGATTCCAGAAGAGCATACTCCTCATCGGGAACCAGGAAATCAAATCCGGTGTCCGATATTTTTCTCTCCGAAGTTATCTGATAGGAGGCGTCGCCGTCGTATATCACAGGGTGCTTACTCAGGAAGGACTCCTCTGCATCCTTCTTTTCAGTCTGAAGGATGATGGAGGGGCACTGAACATGGTCAAACACATCCCCCAGGTACTCAAGGTGTGTGAGCTTCGTCTTTTCAAGAAGAAGTCTCCTTGAGAGGGTGTGGGACTTAACAAGCAGAACCGACTCCGGAAGCACCAGTGACAATGCGCCGCCGTTTTTCAGAAGGCGGATGCCTTGCTCTATGAAAAGGTCGTAGGAGTCCAGGGACCTCTCTGCAGCGGTTCCGTACTCATCCTTGAGGAACGCTCTCTCCTCCGGGCTAAAGGTTGAGCCCCAGGGCGGATTACCAAGGATGATATCAAATTGCTTTGCTTCGGGATCCTGGTGAAGGAAGTCTGCGATTGATATGTGCTCCTGCCAGAATGCCATGTCGGGAAGCCTGTATTTCAGGGCCAGGTTGAGGCGGGAGAGCTTAACGCTGATTTCGTCCGTATCGTACCCATAGATATTCTCTGCGGGAATTCCGGGCGGAAGACACAGAAGGAAATTGCCTGAGCCACAGCCGGGATCAAGGATCACCTTGTCCTGACCATCAGTTAGGATGGCGGCCTCGAATAGATGCCCTAAAAGTCTCTGAACGATCTTTCCCGGGGTGTAATAAGCGCCTGTGCTTTTCCTGGTCTGCAGGTGCTTAAGTGAGATGTAGATAAGCCCCAAGGTGTCTTCTCCTGCCACGTAGGTAAGAGGCGCGGAGGCGAGGCCCAGTTTATCGATAATGGGAGCGAGGTCAGCGGTTAGATTTGCATCATCGTTGCTGGAATTATTTTCCGGTGTATCTGATGTGGTACTTTTCCGGTTGATATCGTCTAACAGCTCTTTGTATTTATAGTAATCCTCAGTGGAAATGCGGCTTGAAATAAGCCCCTTCGCACACTCTGATAAAATCGCGCAGAGGAATCGGTCATCTGACAGAAGATCAGTATTTATGCTGTTTTCATTTGTGGTATCACCTTCAGAATCTGCCGCAGCACTCTCAGAATGAAGTGCAGCTATGTCCATGACAAGCTTCTGGACGATGGGAAGGTTCGGCGATGAGTCTGCGATATAAGAGCTGTATAGGAGATTTCCCGATACATAGCTCTTATTTCGTCTGCTTCTTAGAGATTTAAGCTTTCCGCTTTCGAGGTCCGCCTTAAGTGAGCGCACGTATTCATCTGAAAAGGTAAAGGTGCGGCCCTTCTTCCCTTCAGGTTTGATTTTTCCAAGTTTAACCCAGTTTCTGCCGGTGGCGGGTGTTATAGACAATTCCGTACATAGCTCAGTGAGTGTAAACATATGCGTTCCTCTTTTTCAAATTACGCTTTGCTCATGCCGGGGATTAGAAGTTTGAATCATAATTCCCGGATGAGACTTAGAAAAGATCAGTGCGCTCTTTTTCGAAGCACTATAAGTAGTATAAATCCAAATGCTGTAAGTATAAAGCCTGCAAGGAGACCAGGTGTGTGATATACCAGTCTTATGTCGTGGTGACCTGCTGTAAGCTCAAGTGCGCTAAACATGGTATCAGCAGGAATGAGCTCGGTTTTCTTGCCGTCTACGTATGCCTTCCAGCCCTTGGTATAGGGGATGGAGAGGAAGAGAACTTCTGAATCCGTGGTGTCGATACTTCCTGTGATCTCGTTTGTCGCAAAGGAAATCGGATTCTTGTGGAGATCTACGTCAGTTAAAGTGTGCTCTTTTAATGCTGCGAGCTGCGGGTGCATGGTTGAAAGAGTTCTGGTGTATACTGCGAGCTCGTCGAAGGAATAGGTCCCCTTATCGCTGAAGGTGAGCCTGATCTGAGTCTTGGCAGTGTCGGAATAGCCAAGGTCAACGATGAAGTCATGCCATCCGGAGTAGTACCAGGATCTCTCGGATTTGTAGTCGATGTTCTTCTGTATTGAGGTGCCGTCAGGGAGCTGAGTGGACACGTTTATAGCAAGAATATCGTTATTGCTCTTTACGTTCAGGTTTTTGAATAATACCAGTGTCTCAGCGTTGGGAGTTCCCTCAAAGGTGAGTATTGCAGCAGCGCCGGCTTCCTTAACCTTAAAGCCGCCTTCTACTTCCTTGATTTTGCCCTCGAAGGTGATCTCGTAGGGCTTGTTCTCTGAGGTGTAGGTGGGCTCTGCTTCAGGATAGGCAGCAGCCTTTTCATCAGGAAGAACAACGCCGTAGAGGAGAGCTTCCTCGCGCTCAATTGGCGTAAGGGCATTAAAATCGCTCTCTGAAATTGCCTGGCTGTACGTGAAGCCAAGAGGCATTGCTTCGGGATTCTCATAGATTCCGAAGTTGAACTTTTCATAAGAAGGTGCATAACCATAGGGCACGAAGGCCTGCTGGTCAGGTGTGTTGTAGCGAAGTGAGTAGTACCTTACGCCTGCGATGGAATTGAGGATAGCGCGGTCATCCAGGGCAAAGTACGCAAAGTTCTGCTGGTCGTTGTTGGCCATGAGCTTGAAGTATTCGGATACTCTTTTATCAGCAAGACTCCAGAAAAACTGGGTGGAGGATATGCCGTCAAGCATCGCAGCGTTCCACACCAGGTCTCTTCCTGAATAGCGGTAGAAGGAGCCTGAAACGTCAAGTCCGTCTGCAGCAGCGTTTTCCTCAACAACCTGAACCTCGGTGCTCTGGAGCTGTGCGTACATCTCCTCGGGAGTGCAGGTATCCATATAATCCTTGACCATGTTGCCCTCCTCGGGAGAGTAGGCGATGCGGCCATTTTTGATGATGCAGGATAATGTGATAACGAGTATAACTGCGCTGAGTACACCTCCTAAAAGTCTGTTTCCTTCAGATTTATTCTTATCAATAAGACCTGTGATCTTTTCTGAAATGAAATCTGCAAATTCTGCTGTCACAAAGCCTGCAAAGAGTGCACAGGCAAAGGCCCATCTGTTAACTGCGTAGGAAAATGCTGCAAATACGTAGCCGCAGAAGGGCAAGCACAGAAATGCGGTGATAAGAAGGGCAAAAACAAGCTCCTGATAGAGGCAGCGTGTTTTCATGTATTCAGAGGGCTCATCCCAGGCAATGAATACGCTGGAGGGACCTTCTGTGTCCTTAAGGAGTTCCTTCTTCTTTTTGCTTATTTCGATGGTGGTAGTGATGAGCTTATAGATGCTTCGTACAACAACCAGGAAAAGTGCTGCCACAAATACAGGCGTAAAGCCGAGCTGTGTATCATTTTCTCCGTGATATACGAAGGTGTAGACGTTTTTAATAAGCTCCCTGTAGTAATTTGCGGGATAGAGGAAGGGAATCTCTATTCCTGAGCCGGATCTGGGGTTATTTGGGAACGCCAGGAGCACCGGGAGCAGGATGAACATGCTCATGAGGGTTCCTGTGATTCCGTATAAAAAGAAGGTGCCGATGGTCTTAAGCGCCTCTGAAAATGGATTCTCTACTTTATGGGCACCAACGTATGTGAAGATGAGCCTTACTACAACATAGATGATAGTAAGGAGCACGATTATGTAAAAGAAATAGAAGTTGTTGGTTCCTGCAAGGAAGATGGAAACCGCAAAGAATGTGGGCTTCTTTTCCTTCAATATCTTCTCAGCGCCAAGGAGCACAAGAGGAAGATAGATCAGCGGGTTGGCAAAGAACGGATGCCACAGTCCCAGGTACATGAAGTATGAGCCGAAGCTGTAGGTGAACATTCCTGTAAGAAGGGCTGCCGGGGTCATGTCTTTTCTCAGATATTTTGCATATAAAGAAAATGTTATACCGGCAAGATATGCACGAAGTAACATTACAACCTGGAAATAGATATGGATGTATTCAGTTTTTACAAATGCGGAAAACAGGTTGAGAATGTCGCCCAGTGCGTAGTACTGCAGCGTGGGATACATGTCGCTTCCGTAGCCTATTCCAAAGGCAAAGGTCTGGAAGGATAAGCTGTGATCATGGATTATGTGATAGAACACGCCGCGTAACCATTTTGAGTAATAGGCGGCAGCCTTAAGATGCTGCCGCCAGGTATCGCCTTCACATATAAGAGTTTTGCCGTTTTTAAGGAAGTAGCCGTAAACCAGATAAGATACAACGGCAAAGAGAGCTGTGTAAAAAATATAGAAGAGTGCAGTGCTCTGCACGGATTTTTTTGAATTGTTACTCATCATCCTCTTCCTCGTCGTCATCCTCTTCGTTATTGGCTTCATTAGTGGCCTCAGGCTGAGGAGCCTCTGGAGCCGGTGCTTCCGGAGCGGGCGTAGCCTGTTCTGCAGGAGCCTCTGCCGCGGGCTGCTCGGCTGCGGGCTGTTCTGCCGCAGGTGCTGCAGGTACTGCCGCGTTAGGATCAGCCGGTGTACCGGAGTACTGAGTATTTACAATACCCTGCTGGATAAGCGCTGTCTCCTGGGCCAGAATCTCCTGAATATTGGGCTGAGCCATGAACTCAGGGGTATGATGACAGGTAACCGTAGGAGTAACCACCGTATTACCGAATTCATCCGTTGTAGTTGTAAATCCGCTGGAACCTGCACCTCCGTTAGGTGACTGTGCCTGCAATGCTGCGGGTTCAGCAGGAATAAGCTCAAACACACCGGTTATCTTGAACGGACACTGCTCTGAAGCAGGGTGCTGATCTGACTGACAGATTGTTCCTGCATAGTGAACGTTACAGCTTTCTGTAGGAACTGTTCCCTCCTCAAAGTACTCGGAAAGGTGAGTTCCATCGCAAAGACCACCGATAGGCAGTTTTCCTGATCTTGAACATACCGTAGCGGATATTACTGAATCAGGCTTGGTGAACTGGGTTGACGGAAGATTCTCATGAATCTTGGACATAACCGCGCGCCAAAGCGTCTTCGCAAGCTGCTGCTCGGGCTTGGTTGTAAGGTCTACGTTGTTGTCGTAGCCGGCCCATGTTGTAGCAGTGTAGTAGGTTGTGTAGCCTGCAAACCAAACGTCGTTTTCGTCTGATGTTGTTCCGGTCTTACCTGCGATAGCAGTTGTTCCGAAGTTAACAGCTGTACCTGTTCCGCTTGTTACAACGTCCTGCATTGCGCTTGTGAGCAGGTATGCTGTTGATTCCTTAAGGATTCTTGTGGAATCAACCTTGGTGTTGTCGAGGATTGTGTTACCCTCGTGGTCAACTACCTTGGTGTAGAGCTTGGGCTTTATATAAACACCGCCATTAGCGATTGTTGCATAAGCTGCGTTAAGCTCCATGTTTGTAACACCGTGTGTCAGACCACCGAGTGCTGTGGGCAGCTGATTATCTGTGTAAATCTTACCGTTTATCTCTTCATTGTCAGCAAGTGTTGTGAAGCCGAAGTTTTTCAGGTAGTCAAAACCAAGCTGAGGAGTGATGACCGTCAGAGTCTTAACTGCAATGACGTTCATGGAATCCTTGATGGCGTTTCTGATGGTTGTAAGTCCTCTGTAGGATTCGCCGTACCAGTTGTTAACGGGGCGTCCGTCAGGATAGTTAAACGGTGCGTCGTTGAATACTGTTGCAAGCGTAAGTCCGCCGCTGTCAAGAGCGGGAGCGTAGGTTGAAAGCACCTTGAAGGTTGAACCGGGCTGACGAACTGTGTCAGTTGCGCGGTTAAGTGTTCTTGATGCAGTCTTACTTCCACGACCACCGACCATAGCTACAACGTAGCCCTGCTGGTGATCCTCGATGGTAAGTGATACCTGAGGCTGAGGTGTGAGGTTTATTGTCTCACCTTCAACTGTGTTGCTTCCTACTACAGCAGCTTTGTATTCTTCAATCTTGGCCTCTGCTTCCTCTCTTGAAGTGAAGAGCATGTTGAAGCCTTTGGATTCCTGCTGGAAGTAGCTTTTCATCATCTCTGAGCTGTAGTTGGTTCTGTTGCCCTCAGCGTCCACTGTGGTAAGTGCATACTCGAGAAGATACTTGGTTCCCTCAGGGTAGTTAGCTTCATCACTGAAAACTGAATCTGCAATCTCCTGAATGTGAGGATCCTGAGTTGAGTAGATCTTAAGACCGCCACTGTACAGAAGTGAGTAAGCCTGAGTCTCGTTATAGCCTGCATCGATGAGGTCATCGATAAGCTGATTGGTAAGGGCATCGACGAAGTAGGAGTTAGGACTTGAATCTGTGTTTTCCTCGTCTACGACCTGGATTCTTGAATAAACATCATCGTTAATTGCTTCATCATACTCAATCTGAGTGATGTAGCCATGCTTGAGCATGTTGTTCAGAACCTTTTCACGGCGCTTCGCGTTGTTCTCCGGATGTGTGATGGGATTGAAGCGGCTGGGGTTCTGTGTAATACCTGCGATTACCGCGCACTCTGAAAGTGTCAGGTTGGTAACAGGCTTATTGAAATAACGAAGAGAAGCAGCCTGCACACCAAGTGTGTTACTTCCAAGGTTGATGGTGTTCAGATAGTTAAGAAGGATCTCGTCCTTGCTCATGTTTTTTTCAAGCTGAATAGCAAGGTACTGCTCCTGTATCTTTCTCTTAATCTTGGCGATGTCTGAATTCTCACTGGTCCAACCTGTAAATACGTTGTTTTTCAGAAGCTGCTGGGTGATGGTACTGGCACCCTGTGACAGGTCGTGGCTTGTGATTCCGACATACGCTGCTCTGAAAATACCCTGGATATCGATTCCGTTGTGCTGATAAAAACGCTCATCCTCGATAGCTACGAATGCATGAGCGAGGTTCTCGGGAATCATGTCCCAGGTTACCGGGATACGGTTGGAATCAGTGGATACGAGCTTCGCTGTCTGGTTACCTTCCGTGTCATATACAAAGGTTGAAAAACCTGTAGGAGTTACGCTGATATTTCCAATCTCAGGAGCGGTGTCGATTATACCTCTGAAGACGCCAATGCCTGCGCACACGCCGATAACTCCAAGTCCAATGCAAGCAATGAGTATGAGCTCAAAGGATATGAGGGAAATTTTCTTTCCCCACTTTGTGGTACTTGAGACAATATTATGCTGTTGATCTCGTATACCTTTTCTGCCAAAATTCATATTTTCCTCCGATTGATGTTTGATGATATAATGAACGGGTGATCTTCGCAGGAGCGGAGCGTTTCGTATATCACTTATTTTTTTGCATGGTAATTCATTTTCAAATTACAATTATACCAAATTAGAATAATAAAGGGTAGTTTCAATAGAATTATGGGAAAGACAGACAATTATAAGGTTATTCTTACGCCTGGATGCGATGAGATAGTTGAGAAGAAATCAAGGTTCATAGCTAACGTTTTACCTGTTACAAGCGTGCAGGAGGCAGAGGAGCAGATAGCGGCCTTTCAGAAGAAATTCTGGGACGCAAGGCACAACTGCTACGCCTTCATGATCGGATCAGACTTCGGAACCACACGCTTCAGCGACAACGGAGAGCCCTCCGGCACCGCCGGCAAGCCTATTCTCGAGGTCATAAAGGGCGCCGGAGTCACAAACGTTCTTATTATAGTAACAAGATATTTCGGTGGAGTTCTTCTTGGAACCGGTGGCCTTGTCCGTGCCTACACTCAGGCAGCCCAGGCCGGCCTAGCTGCCTCCGAGATCGGTGAGATGGTGTACGGCAAGCGCTATCACCTCACGGCGGACTACACCCTTATCAACAATATTCAGTACTATCTTCGCCAGGAGGAGATTCCGCTGGAGAACGAGACCTACACTGACAAGGTCGAGTACGACATCACTGTCCGCATGGAGGATTCTTCCAGAATCGTTGAGGGCCTCACCCAGAAGACGGAAGGAAGATTGGGAATTGAGGAGATCGAAGAGGGATATTTCGCATTTTGATGGGATGATGATTTAGGAGCGCCTGATAGAGCGCTGTTGATAATACAGATATGAGTGAGATTATGGTAGGAGCGCCTTTGGGCGCTCTTTTTGTGATGTTTTGCGCTTTTTTTGCGCTGTTTTAGGAGGCTTCTAGGAGGCTTTTTGTAGAAATGGGTCTTTATGAACTACCATGACCGATGACATCGGAAATGGTTTCAACAATACCTTGCGGTATAGTAAGGCACGTTCACGGTGCCACTACTCCGTCAGGCAAAGCCCTTCGGCATACTTGAAAATGTTATTTGATGCGCCTATGGCGCGTGGGAACTAACACCTTGTATATTTTACGCACCACAGGTTCTTGGTTTGTTAGATTCGTGGTACAACCCTATATATACAGTTTTCAAGGTTCCGATTGACTTATTCTATCGCGAACAACTGTTTGTGTAAAGGCGATTCATCCCACGACCGACTTCATCGGAAGGGGTTTTCTCGCTGAATTTTATGATAGAGCGGGACAACTAGGCGGAAGATTTATGTAGAAATAGTTGTCTTGGAAAAAAATCAGAACAACTAAGTAGTGAATTTTTGCTGAAATAGTTGTTCGGAAAAATAATCAGAACAACTAAGTAGTGAATTTTTGCAGAAATAGTTGTCTTGGAAAAAA
>NZ_KE384133.1:0-81634 GCF_000424125.1 Butyrivibrio sp. FC2001 | reverse complement strand
CGCAGGGGAACCAACATAAATAATTGTTCGCGGGCAGACGTAACGACACCTAAAAGGCGTCCCCGCAGGGGAACCAACATAAATAATTGTTCGCGAGTAAACGTAATAATTCCCCTGCAAGTAATACCCGCAGGGGAACGTTAATATAAAATAACGCCAGGCACAAATTTGTCGTGCCTGGCGCTAATCTACCACAGTTTACAAAACCTGAGCATTTTCAAGATCAAGGCCATCCTCCATGGTTTCTTCTTCAGAAACAGAAGGCTCCTTTGTTTCTGTCAGAGATTCAGCAGCAGTTTCTTTGCTTTCATCATTATTGGACACAGACTCAGCGGCAATTTCTTCCTCTTCATCATTTTCTGTAGAAACTTCCTCGTAGCTATCGTCGCCCATAAGCTCCTTTAGCATCTGCTGTAGCATGAGCTGAATCATCTGCTGCAGTTCATCAAGAATCTGGCTTTTCTTATTTTGAGAAAGTGAACCGGTACCGGAATCGGAGTTGTCACTTCGAACACTCATAGCGGTCTGGCCTGAGTCTGAAGGAGAAGCACTGCTAAGATCCAAAAGCTTTGTGAAGAAGGTCTGCATCTGCTCAAACAGTTTCTTGGCACCTGAGAGGTTGCCGTTTTCCTGAGAAATCAAGCCAACCTTCAGAATATAATTGCCATTTTCGTTCATGTCTTCTGGCATGGCATCACGTACAGCCTGCATGGCATTGTCAGCCATTCCTTCAGTATCCCTTAGGTAGGCGCAAAGTGTTGCAAAGCCCGGGTAATCAGTGTCTGTCGGGTCAACGTTGTAGGGATCGATTTCTTTTGAGAACTTATTCCCATCCTTGTCTATCCCCTGAGCTGTATAAATGCGGTTAGGGCCATCCACCTTCACTGTAATCTGAAGATCCTGGCCGCCATTTTGGGCACTAAACACAGAATCCGTATCACCATTTTCAATAGCTGAAGTCATGTCATCGGGAATGTGGGCGGTGATTATTCTGGTGTAGGAGAGGAATGCACCGTTATTAAACAGATCAGTTTTTGTGCTCTGAACAGACAGATCATCCTCGTTTTCTTCTACTACATCTGCTTCGTAATCATCTACTTTATTGGTTGCAAGATTAAGAGCGGACATAAAAGAGGCATCTTCATTTTCACCCGTTTTGGCTACCTTCGCTCCAGCCTGTGACTGCGACGGATTTACCTTGAACGCCCCAAACGCCATGTAAACACTGCGATAACCGCTCATGCTGTCAATATTATCCATATGGTATCCTTTCTGCGTATCCTCTGTCAGTCAGATACGCGCCACTCTCCATAGGACCGAGTGGGTGCTGCCAATTTTTCCGATATCTCCTTCCAGGGACAAAAATCAAGCGCCCTAATGCAGTCCCTTTGCACTAAAGCGCTATCCTTAGCTTTTATATATTTCGGTCTCATGAAAGGAGAACATAATAGTAAAAATGTGAAGAATGTGTGTAGTTTTTGAGGCTGCCCGATGACGTTTGCTTTGAAAACATGGTATTATACCGATTGAAAATAAAACATCTATCCCGCAGGTAGGTGCTTTTGCAATAAATTCCGGGTAGGTGAGGATTGTATGAAAAAAGGTCTGAAAATATTTAGCATTGTGATTCTTAGCATTATCTCTGCCGTAGCAATTTTAGGTGCAATTGCTTTTGTTGTGATTATGGTGATTGCGCTTGATGCTGATCCTATAATAAGGGAGGCTTACCCTTCACCTAACGGTGATTGCCAGATTGAGGTGGTGGATTACTGGATGGATGATAAGGAATACGCCGTTTATCTCTATGTGGATTACCCCAATTGGTTAGGAAAATATCCGGAGCCTGGGAAGGAGGTTTCCTCCAAGGCTATACAAATCAAGGAATATTCCGGATTTGCCGAGAATGATTACCACGTTGTATGGACTTCGGATAACACCTTCGAAGTAACAGCAGCGGGTAATGATGAAGTTAAATTCATAAGGGGCGAGGTGACAGACCACCACTATACAGTGGAGCAGGGGAGCTATGAAATTGTCATGCGAGAGTCCTGGTTTGATGATTTTGAGATAAAGGATGGAAAAGTCTACGAGAGATGCACGATTCACGTAGAGAACACAATGGATGTACCCGCTGTTTTCGGGCTTGAAGGCAGAGATTGGGATGAAAAGGGGAAGCTTTTAGATTCGGAAGTGATCATCGCTGTTGATGAAAATGACAATGAAGCTGTTTTCAGAGTTGAGCCTAATACAACTGAAAATATTGAGGTGACGTTCGTTGGCGATAAGGGGCCTGAGGATACCAGAACCAGCAGGGAGCTTCCATCGATTTTAATATTCAGACCGGTTTACGAATAAGATGATAATGGAAGTGTCTTGCTGGAAAGCAGGGCACTTTTTTGTTAATTAGTATTGGGGTAGTTCCTCTGCGAGGATAGTTTACATTTGTGAGTTACGTCTAATCGCGAACAAGTCTTTGTATTGGTTGAAGTTTGGGATTGCTTTTTTGGGAGGCGTTACACCTATTTCTGAGATTTCTTCTATTCCGGATGAACGGTTCTGAAATTAGTATACGTTATTTAGTGAATATTATTTTGTTGTTAAGTCAGTATGTAGGCCTTTTGCTATACTGACTGATTTATTTTACCTACAGGTTATTCTGGCTTCCTTAATAAATGTGATTTTCTGAAATTCCTTACGCCTATAATCAACATTTCTGTCACACCGGTGTAACACCCCCTGAAATTCTATTCTATATTCTGTACATTTTCCGGCAACCGGTACGTCTATAATAACAATTGTTCGCGAACAGACGCAACGGCCGCTGTAAGATATATCCGCAGGGGGATCAATATCAACAATTGTTCGCGGATAGACGTACATCCCTCCGACACCTTATCCCCGCGAGTGAAATGCTATCATCATTTCATTCCATCAGAACAAAGCTACCATTAAAAAGATGCCTGCCGCATTGCGACAGGCATCTTACAAATTCTATTCTGTTTTATTTCACAGAAGCATTTGTCTGCTTTCTGATTGCTTTAACAAGCTTTTTCTTAGCTTTTCCTTTTGTTCCATTAACCTTGATAGTAGCGTCTTTATTTATCTTCTTGAATGCTCCCTTGCCAATAGTCAATGATGCATTTGCATTGATGGTTACCTTCTTAAGCTTTTTGCATCCCTTGAAAGAACTCTTTCCGATTGAAGTAACGCCGCTTCCAATAGTCAACTTCTTGATTTTCTTGTTGTTCTCGCAGGCATTTTCTGCAATATCTGTAACAGTATATGTAACGCCCTGGACAGTTACTTTTTCAAGAGAAGCCTTCTTAACCTTGTCAATTTTAATTACTGTTGCTTTTGCATTTTTTCCGATTGTATAAGTTACGCCATCAATTGTTACAGTCAGGGGGAGTTTTGAGTTTTTCTGACTACCACCATTGCCGGAAGCTGTCTTTTCATTTTCGGCATCAACGACATCCGGAACATCTTTATTTTTTAACACAATATATTTATGGCTCTTATTAGCTACCGGAAGCTTGGCATATACAGTAGAGTTATCGGCAACGCCATCGTTATTATCATCCAGAATCATCGCTCCAATAGGCTCACTTCTTATCATCCAGTAACCGGTAGAATAGTCATAATCCAAAGGCCTTACTATTTTCCTGGGAGCATATACGTTCTTCAATTTGTGACAGCAACTGAAGAAGTTTTCTATTTTCTTATCCTCTTTTATTGATGAAAGATCAAAAGAGCTGATATCAAGTGTCTGAAGGCTTGAACATCCCCCGAACATGAAAAGCATATCAGTTACCTTTGCAGTGTTAAAGCTTCTAAGATCAAGCCTTGTCAGACTTTTGCAATCGCCAAACATGATATCCATTTTTTTTACATTCGAAGTATTGAAATTGCTAAGATTAAGTGATGGTACCTTTTCCAAACCACGGAAGGTAGCATGCATATCTGTTACTTTTGAAGTATTCCATGTGCTTACATCTAACTGTTTTAAACTATGACAAAATGCAAAAAGCTGGCTCATTGTTGTTACATTTGAAGTATTAAAGTTAGTAGCATCAAGCTGTTCAAGATTAAAACAACCCATAAACATACTGAACATATTTGTCGGCTTGGCATTTTTAAAATATGTAGTATCCAATGCCTTCAAGCTGCTGCAGTGATAGAACATATCGGTCATGTCCTGGATATTTCTCATGTCGACAGCATTATTGAAATCAATACTTTCAACCTTTTTTAACCCGGTAAAGGCATGATCACTTGCTGCAGGAAACATGATTTTTGATGGACTGTAAATGTACACGATTTTCTGGTTGCTGTCATAATAGGCAGTAACATTTGAGCCGACTCCTTTTGTCTGAAAATTACCGGAAGGCGCCTTGTTGGTAAAAATGATTTTCTTCAGATTGTAATCAAAATCGTTATAGCTTTTACATGAAGAATTACCAAACTGTTTAAGCGCTACATTGAAATTAGCGCCATTAGAAAGCGTTCCTGCACCAGCAGCCCTGGAGTTTATGGATACGCACACCAATAAGACCATCACACACATGAGTGTAGTGATGAAGAACAATAGATTCCCCAAACGTTTTTTCATTTTTAAAATTTCCCCTTTGATTTTTATTCTGCGAATACGCAGTGTCCCCTCGCAATGAATGATTATAACAAATGTATATAAAGTGTAACAAGGATTTATTTATGCGCCTTTTTTTAGTACAATTGTGAATCGGAAAGTGGGGACATTATGAGAAAATTTTTAAGCATTGTTGCTCTGAGCCTGATATGGGGAATAGCTCTTAGCAATATAAATAGTATTAATTCAAAAGCAGTCGCAATTGAGATCAGCTCAGGTGATGCGGAGGAACCAATCGATACAAAGGAAGCTGATTCTTCAAAAACAGAAGTTTCTTCTGGATATTCAGATACAGACAATATATCAGTATCTTCCGGTGATGCAGGCCCTTCAGAGGACGATATCCACGGAATTTATGTCAGTGCACACGTTGCAGGAACCACAAGCATGATGGAAGAAATCATCCAGCACATAGATGAGACTAACATAAATGCAGTTGTCATTGACGTAAAAACAGACGAGGGCACAATCTCCTTCGATATGGATTCCGAGCTTATTGACGAGCTGGGCGTTGAGGATATTCTTGTAAAGGATATGCCCGGTCTAATGAATACACTTCACGAGCACGGCGTTTACACAATTGCAAGATGCGTTGCCTTCAGGGATCCTTTTATTGACAGTGTTAAGCCTGAATGGATGCTGAAAAATGCTGATGGCAGCGTGTATGAGGATGCCAAGGAATTTAATTGGATTGATCCAAGAGTTAAGGAAGCCCGCGACTATCTGATCGAGGTTGCGAAGGGCTGTAAGGCAGCAGGTTTTGATGAGGTTCAGTATGACTATGTGAGATTTCCTACCGGAATAAAGGAAGAGGATCTGGGAATCAACGGCTACGGCAGGCGCAGGGCGGTATATGGGTTCGTTCGCTATGCTCACGCTAACCTTAGAGCAGAGAATATGCCCTTATCTCTTGATGTTTTCGGAACAATTATAAATTCTGCCGTTGACAGTAACATCGTTGGGCAGGAGTATTCCTGGCTTTCCATGGACTGCGAGTACCTCTCACCCATGATCTATCCCTCTCATTACTATGAAGGCTCCATGGGAATTGATTATCCGGACCTTCACCCTTATGAGACCATAGATGGTGCCATGAAGAACTCTGATGCGGCATTAAAAGTGGTTAATCCCAAGGGCACACGCAAACAGGCCAAGGTTCGTCCATGGCTTCAGGGCTTTACTGCTTCATATCTTAGTAAATACAAGGACTACGGCGTAGAAGAGCTAAAGGACCAGATCAAAGCTGTGAATGATAACGGCGTATATTCCTGGATTATCTGGAATCCTTCATGTAAGTATCAGTGGGATGCTTTTAAATAAAATCCTCACTGCACCTGAACCTTCGCGTGCTGTCCGACGTTCCTTCTCTGGAAATAAGTCCAGTAACGAACCCATGCGGTAGCGCCGCTGAGGAACCATACGATTCCGGAGGAGAGCCATATTCCCATAGCGCCAAAGCCAAGGTAAGAGGTCATGAGAAGCGGAATTGTGAATCTGCCGATAACCTCGATCACTCCGTTGAACAGGGAGAAGAAGGCATCGCCGATTCCTGTGAGCACTCCGCGGACAACGTAGATCATTCCAAGAGCAAGATAGAACAGACTTGTTATCTTAAGTCCATTTGCGCCGAGGGCGATGACCTGCTCATCTGTCACGAACATACTGGTGATGGTTCTTCCGAAGAGTTGCATTGCTACGACAAGAACTGCAGTCAGCACAGCCATGATAAAGAGTCCTGTTTTGTAGCCTGCATATACGCGGTCATTTCTCTTGGCACCGTAGTTCTGCCCGCTGTAGGTTGAAAGTGAAGCGCCGAGAGTCTGGTAGGGCTGGTGGATCAGCTGCTCGATACGGTTTGTTGCTGTAAAGGCTGCTACAACAACAGTTCCGTAGGAGTTGACGATCCTCTGGACTGCCATGGCAGATATCGCGATAAGACTAAACTGAATCGACATGGGCACACCCAGGCGAACGATCTTGTAGGTCATATCGAAGGTTATGGACATGTCTTCCTTACTGAATCTGAAGTAAGGGTTAGTCTTATAAGCGTAAACAGCGCTAAGAAGCACGGAAATGAACTGTGCCAGCACTGTTGCAAGGGCAGCACCCAATATTCCGTATGAAAAAACGCAGACAAAAATGATATCCAGAACAATGTTGATAACTGTAGAAATAATAAGGAAATACAAGGGTGTTCTGGAGTCACCAAGGGCGCGCAGTACTGAGGACAAATAGTTGTACAAAGAGACAAACAAAAGTCCTACGCACATGTAGCGCACATACAAAATGGCATCAGAAAGAATAAGCTCCGGAGTACCCAAAAGCTTAAGCAGAGAGGGGGCCATCACAAAGCCAGTAACACCAAAAAAGACCGGAACAAGTAGCATTATAAGTCCGGTGTTTACTATACATTTTTTTACATTGCTATCATCATGTGCCCCATAGAACTGGGATACCACGATTCCGCCGCCACCGCCGATTCCGTTGCACAGAGCAAAGAACAGGAAGGTGATGGAAGTGGTCGCGCCTACTGCTGCGAAGGCATCTGAACCGATGAATCTTCCTACGATCACTGAGTCAGCGAGGTTGTATATCTGCTGGAAGATATTACCAATCAGGGTAGGTAGTGCAAACAGCAGAATGTGCCTTGCGGGGCTGCCCTTTGTCATATCTGTTATATTATTTTTCATTTTCAAAATCTCCATGAAAACATTTTTCAGTTTAGATGATTATAGTCCCACTGAAAAATAAAAATACTCAGTTGCTGTCATAAAAGTTATCATTTTTTGACATAATTGCACGACATTTGATTGTGTAAGTAATATAATGGTAAATGAGTGGCAACTAAGAAGTAGATGAAAGAGCGATATAAAGGCTTGTATTTATAGAGAATAAGAGCATAGACAGGGTATATAAAACATGGATTACAGCAATTACGAGATATACGATTTTGATCACTACAGCGCGTTTAACATGGCGACCGGCTACAAGGAGAGAAGCTACCAGATGCACTGGCATTCCTATGGTGAGATTCTGCTTGTTGGTCCCGGAAAAACGAATATATATATGGTCGGAAAAAATACTTATGAGCTTGTGCCGGATGATATAGTCCTGGTGTGGCCTATGGAAATGCATGCGATCGTGGATGCAGACAGGGAAAAGGCGATGGTTATACAGTTTTCAAACTCTTTCATGAACTCCCTTTTCGACCTTCAGAGGGTCATGCATCTGTATAGAAACCTCCATATTATCTGCGTGGAAGCCCATCCTGAGCTTGCGGCTAAGCTGAAGGTACTTATCGAAAAGATGAGGGATATCTTCTTTTCGGATAATCAGGAAAAGGAGATCAGGTGCTGCATGCTGCTGATGGAATTCATGCTGACGCTCCTTGAGCACAGAAATGAGCTTGCACCCGAGATGGACGAGGAGCCTTACGGCTATGCCGATGACGTTATGCAGCGCATGATAAGGGTCACCGATTATATCAAGAATAACCTCACAGCTGACGATCTCTCCCAGGGCACCATGGCTGAGATGGCAGGAATCAGCAGGGATTATTTTTCAAGGATATTTAAAAATGCCACCGGCATGAACTACAGCAAGTGGCTCAACATGATAAGGCTTGAAAAGGCATCGGAGCTCCTGACAGAGGATGGCAGAACCCTCACGGAGGTAGCCATGTTATCGGGCTTCCAGAGCATCCCCAGCTTTAACAGAGTGTTCCGCGAGGAGAAGGGCATGACCCCAAGGGATTACAGAGCGCTGTTTGTAAGTCAATCTGATTAAAAAACATGGCAGTCCGGAGTCACATTTCCGGATTGCTTTTTTTTACATATTCTGTATTGTATAATTTACATAAAAATAATCAGATACATGGATTTCCCAGAGGTGGAATGAGTATATTAGATTCAGACATAGAGGAGCGTGCTACGGAGGTAATAAAAAAATGGATACAGTTGTAAAAGAGGGATGGTTCAAGTTAAGTCTCCCTGAACAAATGGTTAACATTGGAAATGAAGTTAAAAGAGCAGTACGTTTCGATAAAGATAATGAAAAGAAAAGGAGTTTTATAGAGAAGGCTCTGCAGTATATGGAATTAACAATGAGTGATCCCAAGAATAATAAAGTGCTTCCAGAACTAAGGATGGGAAAGGAAGTACTAGAGGATTATATTGGAAATCATTACTTGAATTACACCAAGGAACAAATAAGAGATTATTATTTAAGCTTTGTTTATATGCTTAAAGCATAATAGACAATATATATAATTATGACAAAATTTCAGGAGCAGTACTTTAGGGGATCCTTGATCAGGATTAAGGAAACGTAATGCAAATGACTAAATTGCCATCTGTCAGAAATAAAACGGAGATAATAGCTTAGAAGAAATAGCTGTTATCTCCGTTTTATTTCATTAGAATCAGTATCCCTGATAGGCATCGATCACCTTGTTCAGCTCCTTGTATGGATTGACGATGAGCCGGATTGTGTCGTTCAGCTCAAGTAGCTGGTCCTCCTCGCTGTTCCACTGTGGCCAGTGGGGAAGTCCGCCTTCATTGGGATCACCGGTCTTGGCGAAGTTGGTCCAGTAGCTCACCATGAGCTCAGAGAGTGCTTCGTCCTTTTCGCTGTACATTCCGGGATGGCGCCAGAGATTGCCGTAGGCGTAGACCATCTCACCGGCATGGTTATTGCTTAAGTACTTATTTGTTTTTGTGAAAAAGTACTGATATACAGGCTTTCCCTGCTGCTCCATGTACCTGCTCCATACAAAGTGGCTGTAGGAAAACCAGGCATCACTGTAGATAAAATTGGCACTTCCCTTGGCTTCTCCGCCGGCATCTATGATAAATGCCTCATCGCGGGTTATGCTTTCGGGAGGAACTACGGCAATAGCCTTTCTTGTGTAGGTTCCAAGAACCGGTACCAGTACCTGTTCGTAGTTGTCGTTTGTAACCTCGGTATCGAGCATGAAGGCATCTGCTTCCTTTAAATTGGAGCCGTTTAAAAGCGCCTGCTCGTGATTTTTGCCCTTTTCGTAGGTGAGGTAGGGCGCTTCCGTTATGGCGTAGCCATCGATGCACATGCTGTCATTTACGGAGCTTGTGGTTATCAGCTTTTTAGCGCTTACCTTTCGGAGATCCTCAATATTTTTAGCCCTGAATTCCTCCATGACTGTCTTGCCCTCTTCAAGAGCTTCCGGCATGGTGCGGAAGGTGTGATAGGGCTTCTTTACAGCAATTCCGCTGCTTTCTGCGATTGCCCTTACGAAAAGTCCCTCAGTCAGAGGAGATACGCACAGCGCATTTACGCTGGAGGAGCCTGCGGATTCACCCGCAATCGTGATGTTATCGGGATCGCCACCAAAGGCGCCAATATTTTCATGCACCCATTTTAGTGCCATTATCTGATCGAGAAGTCCGTAGTCACCGGTGGTTCCATTGGGGGATTCAGCCGCCAGCTCGTCATTTGCCATGTAGCCCAAGACACCAAGTCTGTATGCAAAATTGACCAGGATGACACCCTTTTTAGCGAAACTTTCTCCGCGATATTCCGTATAAAATGACTGGCCTGTGGTGAGGGAACCGCCATGTATGAAAAATACTACAGGGAGCGGTTCACCTGCGTAGTCAGCAGGCGCGAAAACATTCAGATAAAGGCAATCCTCGCTCATGGCATTTTTATACTGATCATTCAGTGAAAACCTGTAATCATGGGTACCAAGAATGCTTGAAAGAGAGGAGAGAAGCGGCGGAGAAACAGGCTGCATTGCCATGGGACCAAAAGTGTCGCAGACTCTTACGCCTTCCCACTTTTCAGGGGCCTCTGGCTCCTTCCAGCGAAGCTCGTCGATGGGTGGCTTGGCGTAGGGGATTCCTGCGAATATCTGAACCCGCTGATCCTCGCTGTACACTCCCGTAAGGTCGCCCTGAGCCACATGAACAACCTCGGTGGCCTTGGGATTTTTATAGGTCACTGCCGGTGTCAGCTTTTCCGGAGGCGCAGTCACCAGATAGTTTATTAAAAGAGTAAGCCCTAAAACCGCTGAAGCTATGACAAGCCTCTTAAAGTTCCACTGGTCCTTCTTTTTCAGGAAAAATCTGACACAGAAAAATGCCGCAAAAAGAAATATACCGACAGCACATCCTGCCAGTATATTCTTAGAAAGCTCAAGTAAACATATGTAAATAGCTGCTATTATTATCAGTAAAATCATTTCTTTTCATCTTTCATGAATTGCATCTTGTTGTCGCCGGCTGCCTTAGGCTGAGCGATAGCAACGCCAATCTGCTCGGATCTCTTCTTGTCGCGCATGCACTGCGGACAGATGGTTCCGAAGTTGGTAGGGGTTCCGCAAACCTGACAGTAGTTTCCCATGATTATCTGCTTCATGCTGGGGTCGTCCTTGTACTGGATGCGGCCCTGCTTTATCCACTCCTTTACCTTGGAGAGAGGGAGATTGAAGTGCTCAGCAACCTGGTAATCCTTGACGTCGTTTGCACGGATGTAATCGCGGACATCACAAAAAAGCTCCTGCTCAGCGCACTTTGGACAAAGGTTCTTTTTCGAATCCTTCAGGAGCCTTCTGCCACAATTCAGGCATACCCTGGTCTGCGGCTCATTGTCTTTATGAAGTTTGAGTTTATCACCCTGAAGAGCTTCAAATCTTTTCAGGTTCTTCTCATAATCATCCATACTTATATTTTAAATCGTATAGAATCAAATTTAAATATGTGACAAGCAGTTTATATTTATTTAATGATATTGCGGTGTTTTATTTTATTGCATATGATAATACCTCGTGATATACTTACTGAGTTTTGAAAACAAATAACATTGATTTCCTATTATTAATAGTAACAATGTCCAATCAATAGAAGCATTTATGTACGGAGGAAAACCATGAAACAGACAAGAAACGATGTCAGAAACGTAGCAATTATCGCCCACGTCGATCACGGTAAAACAACACTGGTTGACGGACTGCTTAGACAGAGCGGAGTATTCCGTGAGGGCCAGGACGTCGTAGAGCGTGTTATGGACTCAGGCGATATCGAGCGTGAGCGTGGAATCACCATCATGTCCAAGAACACAGCCATCAGCTATAAAGACATTAAGATCAACATTATCGACACACCCGGCCACGCAGATTTCGGTGGAGAGGTAGAGCGAGTTCTTAAGATGGTTAATGGCGTTATTCTTGTTGTTGACGCTTTCGAGGGTGCAATGCCCCAGACCAAGTTCGTTCTTGGTAAGGCCATGGAGCTTAAGCTTCCCGTAATTGTTTGTATAAATAAGATCGATAGACCTGAGGCTCGTCCTAACGAGGTTATTGATGAGGTTCTTGAGCTTCTTCTTGACCTTGGTGCAGATGATAAGCAGCTTGACTGTCCTTTCGTATTCGCATCTGCTAAGGCAGGTATTTCATCAATGTCACTTGATGAGCCCGGAAGCGACCTTAAGCCTCTTCTTGACACTATCATCAACTACATCCCTGCTCCTGTAGGTGATCCTGATGCCAGCACACAGATGCTCATCAGCACAATCGATTACAACGAGTATGTTGGTCGTATCGGTGTAGGAAAAATTGATAACGGTACACTTAAGGTTAACCAGGAGGTTGTTATCGTCAATCACCATGAGCCTGATAGAATGATCAAGACTAAGGTAAGTAAGCTTTATGAGTTTGAAGGCCTTGGCAAGGTTGAGGTTCAGGAGGCAGGAATCGGTGCAATCGTTGCTGTATCCGGTATTTCAGAGCTTAAGATTGGTGATACACTTTGTGCAGTTGATGCTCAGAATGCTATTCCTTTCCAGAAGATTTCCGAGCCTACAATTTCAATGAACTTCATCGTTAATGATTCACCTCTTGCAGGCCAGGAAGGTAAATATGTAACATCACGTCACATCCGTGACCGTCTTTATAAGGAGCTTAACACAGACGTATCCCTCAGAGTTGAGGATACAGATACCACAGAGACCTTCAAGGTTTCAGGACGTGGTGAGCTTCACCTTTCAGTTCTTATCGAGACAATGCGTCGTGAGGGCTATGAGTTCGCAGTAAGTAAGGCTGAGGTTATCTACAAGACCGACGAGAACGGCAAGAAGCTCGAGCCTATGGAGAAGTGCTACATCGACGTTCCCGAGGAATTCTCAGGAAGCGTTATCCAGAAGCTTGGTGAGAGAAAGGGTGAGATGATCAACATGGGACTTGCAAACGGCGGTTACACACGCCTTGAGTTCCTTATCCCTTCAAGAGGACTTATCGGTTACAGAGGTGAGTTCATGACAGATACCAAGGGTAACGGTATCATGAACACAATCTTTGATGGATATGCTCCTTACAAGGGAGATATCTCCTATCGTAAGCAGGGTTCACTTATCTCTTTCGAGACAGGTGAAGCCGTTACTTACGGTCTGTTCAATGCACAGGAGCGTGGACAGCTCTTTATCGCTCCCGGCGACAAGGTTTACTCAGGAATGGTAATCGGTACATCAGGTAAGAGCGAGGACATCGAGGTTAACGTTTGTAAGACAAAGCACCTCACAAATACAAGAACCTCTTCAGCAGATGAAGCTCTTAGACTTGTTCCTCCGCGTATCATGTCACTTGAGCAGTGCATCGACTTTATCGATACAGACGAGCTGCTTGAGGTAACACCTATGACTCTCAGAATCCGTAAGAAGATTCTTGATCCTACTCTTAGAAAGAGAGCAGGCTTCGCTGCTAAAAACAAAAAGTAAAGAATAATAAACAGTGCCCTGGCAGATGCATCTTCACTTCCAGCCTCCGATAAGCTTCGCTTAAATCGGCTGGGCAGTGAACATACATCCGCCAGGGCTTTTTATTACCCTTTAGACATTAATGAGCTTGTAAAAGACAGGGAAAATGCTGACTTCCAGAAATGAATCAGTAAGTATGCAGAGCGGTTTAAGGATATCTCAGATCTTCAGGATATACCGACAGCGCCCTGCTTCTATGATCCGATTCGTCCGGTTTATGTGAGAAAATTCTTCCACGAGATTTTCTTTGGTGTATAGGGAAGTAGCATAAATTATTGTGTCAGAAAGATATACTTGACAGTATATTTTGCGACAATTATAATCGTGTCTAATTATTTTCAGAAAATTGGAGGAGCAAAGTATGGAAAAAAGAGAGACGATTGTAAAGGGTTTTTATGCGAAATATCCGGAGGAAAACAGGCTGGATGCTTCCAGGCAGGGACAGGTTGAGTACATAACCACCATGCACTATATCCACAAATATTTAGGTGAAGGCAAAAAGGTTGCCGAGATAGGTGCAGGCACAGGAAGAATTTCTATAGCACTTGCTAACGAAGGCTTAGACGTAACAGCGATTGAATACTCTGATTCCAATTTTGATAAACTCCAAAAGAATGCAGAAGGCATTGATAACATTAAGACATATCACGGTGATGCGGTAAATCTTAATATGCTTGAAGATGAAAGCTTTGATATGACACTTTTGTTTGGACCAATGTATCACCTCTATACAGAGGAAGAGCAGCTGGCAGCGCTCAGAGAAGCAAAGCGTGTAACCAAGAAGGGCGGTGTTATCCTCATTGCATTCATTTCTGTTTATGCGATCATGGACACTAACTATCTGTGTAACCAGTGCGGAACCTTCCAGGAAGGATTTCGTGAGAACTTCACAGAAGATTTCAAAAACAGACATTTCGCGGAGCAGCTTTTTACTGGCTTCGATATTGTTGAATTCGAGGAACTGCTTGGTAAGACACCGCTTGAAATCATAACTACTGCCGCTACGGATGGTGTTCTTGAGCTTGCACAGGGCCGCAGCGACTTTGACTTAGACGGAGAGAATTTTGATAAGTACGTCAAATATCATCTCGCATTTTGTGAGAAGCGAGAGCTTCTAGGTCATTCCAGCCATTTGCTGACTGTATGTAGGAATTAGTAATTAGTTTAAACAATAAGAGCTGGTTATCACAGTATGGTGATAGCTGGCTTTTTTTGAGAGGATGAAGTGTGGCGTTTAGAAAGGCGTTACACCAGGTTGTGAGAACATTGAATACTGGTTGCCTGCGGGTGTGACGTTCAGGAAGAAGTTACGTCTAATCGCGAACAATTGTTATCAGAGACGCACCAGATGTCGGGAAATTTACAAGATTAAGAATAGTTTTACAGATGGAGTTGAGTCAGGATGCTCTATAATGGGAGCGTAGGATGAACAGTTTTAGAGATGATGGATTTTGAGGATATGCTTGAGCTGATTCCAATGGATGATTTTCATCCAGTTCATTCAAGTTTTAAAGAATTGACTGAACGCTAGCTTTAAATATACGCAATAACGTTAATGTATTTAGAAATCGTTCAGTCTATGAAATGACTTGTTCGCGCGCTGACGTAACGGTCCCCGAATATCAGCCCCCGCAAGCAATCGATTTGGGATATGTTCACGAGTCGACGTATCATCTGCTGACTCTACTCTAATACATATTCAAACCACTCATCATCAACCTGTACAAATCCAACAGAGGTAAACATTCGCTGGCTCTGGGTATTAAAGGAATAGATATTGGCTTTGACCTTATCCATTCCATTCTCCTTTGCAAGCGCGATCATATCAAGAATGCATCTTCTTCCAATGTGCTTGTTTTGATACTCCTTGCAGATTACGATTGCAAGCTCGGCATTGTCCCTAAGTGATACATCTCCCACAAGCTTTCCTTGATAGCTGATATAGTAGCAGCACCCATGACTACTGAGGAAATCGTACATGGCATGTAAATTATCAATATCATAAACGTGGTCGATGTTGTCGACCTGCTTGCAGACATCAGGATCCTGATACCAGGGAAGGGATTCCTCGTCATTTCTGTAGTACGGAATGAGAGTAACATCTTCGTCGATTACACGATAGCAATTAAGTCTGAAAATATCGCATCCATCGCGGCATCCATCATATACAAAGCCGTATTTTTGAGCGATGTGCTTTGTGATCTGCTGCTCGGGACTGCATTCTATGATGGCATTTTTTCCAGTAAGTCTTACCTTGTCGCAGAGTATTTCTGTAAGTTTGCAGGCATAACCTTTTCCCCAGGCGGATTTGTTCAGAATCCATCCTATTTCAATAGAATCCTGCGCATACTCATGATAGATGACATATCCGATATAGTTTCCGGCATCGTCCTCCGCTGCATATATAAGAGGTGTCTCGGTAAGAGCTGCTTCCTTAAGAAAATTCTCAGTTTTTTCAAGATTATATGGCTCTTCAATATATTTCATTACATCAGGATCAGAGATTGTTCCGTAAAGATTCATCAGATCTGATTCAGTCATTTTTCTTGTATTCATAATTTATTATTTTCCGAAAAGTATGATATTTGCCTCAAAATAAGACCTTATTATTATATCTTTTTTTGTATAATAGGAAAGAAGCTAGACTATCAGAGAGGCTATTTTCACAATGGCGGGCTGGATATCAACGATGCCATAAGGGCTTATGCAAATGCAAATAAATAAAAATATGGCAGTTGAATTCGAACGTTCACGAATTAATAAATGGTATTTTGTAGTTATTTTACGGATTTTTAATAGATTTCCTTCTAAAAATTCGATAAGATATATATAGAGTCACCATGCAATTTAATTCTATTGTCTTTTTCTGAAAAATGGAGAGTGAATTATGTTTGAGAAGTCCATTCTGGTAGTAGATGATGATGATATGGTCCTTATGGTGCTTGAGAGGATACTTTCCCAGGAGTTTAAGGTCTATACTGCTGAGTCCGGCGAAAAGGCGCTGGAGGAATTCGATCAGCATCGGCCTGATATAATTCTGGCTGATTATATGATGCCCAAGATGAATGGCTTCGACATGATGGATAAGCTTCATGAGAAATACGGTCGTGGCATTTTCACGATTTTCATGACTGCAAATGATCAGGAAGATACTGAGATTGAAGTGTACAAGCACGGAGCGCTTGCCTTTCTCAGAAAGCCTATAAAAGCGGATGAGCTCCTGACTACCATCAGATCAAGTATGGAAAAGCTCGAGGCAATGAGGAAAAACAGTACACAGTAATAATGTTGAAGTGATAAAGCACCATCCTAGGCAACGGGATGGTGCTTTTTTAGGGAATTATTCTGAAAATTGACGAGCAATATATTTCAGAGTTGGTTCACTGTTTGACAAATTCACTGGAGCTTACGATAATAATTCAGTACTGAAAAGTCAGATTTAAATTATTAGCTGGAGCAAGAATTTTGTCCCAGACTTTATTATCAGAGGTGAAATATGTACGAGGAACTTACACAGCAGGCATCAAAGGTTACTGAAGAATTATGTGAAAAAGCAAAGCTGAAGAAAGGACAGATCCTTGTCATTGGCTGCTCAACATCAGAGGTTTGCGGTGATACTATCGGCACCGGTTCTAATCTTGAAGCGGCAGAAGCAGTTTTTTCAGGAATTTATTCAGTTACACAAAAGCATGGAATTTATCTTGCAGCACAGTGCTGCGAGCATCTTAACAGAGCCATAATAATAGAGGCTGATGCAGTTCCCGGACAGGATATAGTCAATGTGGTTCCCCAGCCTAAGGCAGGCGGATCCTTTGCAACTACTGCTTACAAGACCTTTGAGCATCCGGTTGCAGTTGAAGAGATAAGAGCTGATGCAGGTCTTGATATCGGCGACACTCTCATCGGAATGCATCTTAAGAAGGTTGCAGTTCCCTTAAGACTTGAAAATAGGGAAATCGGACAGGCACATATCACCGCCGCAAGAGTACGTCCTAAATTCATCGGCGGAATACGTGCAAAGTATGATGAGACATTGGAGTGAAAGAATGTCCCCTCCTTACTGGTTATCCAGTAAAGAGGGGACATATAAGTTTGAGGAAGTCTCTAAATGATTTAATCTGTTATGCCAAAACCTCTATTGTATAGATAAGTATCTTTGTAGATCAGGGTACCATCGCTGTTTTCCTTAACTTCTGGTACATTTACAGGTAGATGACCCTGCGGTTTGTTTGCACCAAATATTGTTTCCATTGCAGCGATGATATTGGCATTCATAGCCTTCATACCTGTACCGCTGTCTGTTTTTTCTGTAGGGTCAGTACCAAGCCCGGATCCCATATATGCAAGGACTATAGCATCTGCATCTGTGAAAATAGCAGCATCATAGGGGAGATTTGAGCTTAAGAGTATGAATTTTCCGCCTGCGGCATGAGTATCTTCAATAGCACTCGACACACCAATGTACTGCGGGTTTTCTTTATCAAGAGCGCTGTTATTGCTTGCATAGGAAAGGCCTATTACAATATCCGAGGAGGATATTTTTTCCTTCATATCATCCGGATAGTGAAGCTGGACATCTGCTGAAGAATCATAGTAATAATCAATATTTATGTTAGCATCGTCAGCTATAAAATTATTTTTTTTCAATTCATTTACTACGTATTGCAAAGTGTTGGCGTCTGTACTCTGTCTTCCCAGAACAAATATATTTTTTGTATCCTTTGAAACAGGAAGAGTATTGCCTTCATTTTTAACAACAGTAATGGCTTCTCTTGCCATTTTAATTTCCGCATCATGATGTTCCCGAGAGCCAACCGTAGTAATGCTGTCGGCCACCTTTTTTTCAATGTCAGGAGTCTCATCATCATACATTATTCCGTATTTGAGCTTGAGAGTCAGGATACGCGTTACACTTTCATCGATTGTGTCCTGACTGATTTCGCCGGATTCAACCTTAGAGGCTATTCCTGATATATATCCATCATAGAAGGCTATTGCTTCTTCGTTTTTCATATCAAGGGGAATCAGCAAAAGATCGACATCGCTGTTGATGACCTCTTTGGCAATGTTTACGCTGTACTCTACATAATTTGTTCCACCCGGAACAATTCCTGAGTTACTTATAGCGTCCATCTCCAGTGCATCGGTGACGACAACTCCGTTAAAACCAAGATCTGTTCTGAGGATATCGGTTATCATTTTGTGGGACATGGTGGCAGGGTAGAAGCCCTTTGTAACACCATCTCCAAAGGTCTTTTCCTCGTCGATCAGAGGATAGGTTATGTGGGCGGTCATTATCATGTCAGCGCCGGCGTCAATAGCAGTTTTAAAAGGTACAAGCTCTGTTTCCTTTAGTTCATCATAGGTCTTTTCCACGGAAGGGGTGCCTATATGACTATCTACATCTGTATCACCATGACCGGGGAAATGCTTGTATGCTGCAATTATATTGCTTTTTTCCAGCCCTTTTACATAAGAGATTCCAAGCGCAGCAACTGTATTGGGGTCATCTGAAAAAGATCTTGTTCCGATAACAGGATTATTAGGAGCGCTATTTACATCTATGTCAGGTGCAAAATCAGTATTGAAACCAACAGCTGACATCTCTTCTCCGATAATCATGCCTGTTATTTCTGCATTGTTTTCGGCATCGGAAGTTGCTCCTATTGCCATATTTCCTGTCATACGGGTACCAGAGGTCAGCCTTATTACAATACCGCCTTCTTCATCAACAGATGTCAGATAGGGTATGTGCGTAGAAACACCTTCTATATTTCTGTTGTTCTCCTGAAGGTCATGTATTAGTCTTGTGATCTGCTCGTTTCCGGTAATGTTTTGACGAAAAAGGCATAATCCACCATATTGATGGCGCCTTAGAGCTTCGCTGATTTGGGGAACGGCATTTATATCTGTAATATTTTCTTCGTTCCAGGTGCGGATTGCGGGAATGATCATCTGAGAGATCTTTTCATCAAGAGTCATTGTTTGGACTATTTGTTTTGCTCTGGCTTCAGGTTCCTGGCTTGAAGAATAGCCGGTCAATACAAATGAACCAATGAGTATGGAAAGGACAAGTAACACGGATAACATTCTGGAAAATTTAGATTTCATTTTCTGAATCCTCCTGGGTATTGTACTTTGAACTATATGACAATGATATTTTATCATTTGTGCTGTGACATAAATCATGACCGGCGTTTATTTAATATAATTTTTAGATGATCACCTGACCTTCAAAACCTCCGAATCAGGACTCCCTCAGGCATCTTTCCAACCTTATAGATAGTTTATAGAAATATAATTATTTCCAATTTATCCATGTGCTATCATCAAATTATGGAAGAATCAAAGAAACTGATCGCTTTTATGGGAGGAATGCTCGATCAGGAAAAGAACAGTAACTTTATACGGGAACTTGAAAAAGAGAGTAACAGACAGGGGTATTTCATCATAGCCTTTAGCTTTTCTGAGACTACGGTTTGGGATCAGGACAGGGACAACTGTGAGCTGAAGCTTATCGACTTGTGCTCCCACCTTGATATCAAGGTCATAATTGTGCAGCTTGAGTTCATAAAAAATGATTATCTTGTTGTAGCAATAGAGAAGCTGGGGCAGAGGAAGGGTATACCTGTTATTGTCATGGAAAAATATCTTCCCGGCAGGATTAATATTTCCATGCGCTATAGTGAAGGATTCAAATCAATAGTAAGGCATGTGATAGATGTTCATGGTTGCCGTAATATCAACATGATTGCGGGACCACAGGGAGATCATTTCTCCGAGGATAGAATCAAAGCATATAAAGAGGTTCTGGCTGAGAAAAATATTCCCTTTGAGGAGGGAAGGCTTTTGTATGGTGATTTCTGGGACAGACCTGCAAGAGAAGCCACAAGGCGCTTCATAGAATCCGGGGATAAGATAGATGCCATTGTGTGTGCCAATGATGCTATGGCCATAGCATGTGCGGATGAGCTGAGAGCCTTGGGATACAGGGTTCCGGAGGACATTATTGTTACCGGTTTTGACGGAATAAAAAGCGGTCTGTTTAATGTGCCTTCAATATCCACGGTTGCCCCTGACTATGAGAGTGAAGCAAAAAAAGTCATCAGCCTTATTAAGGACCACAAGGACTCTGACAATGCAACAAGTCATGATGTGGATTTTAAACTTAAGCTTAGGAACTCATGTGGCTGTAGCAGAGCAGAGGATATATTGTCTCTTGAGGATATAAATGTGCTTTCAAACAGCTATGCTGATGTAAACTGGGCAGTTAACAGTATTAACAACCTTATGGCTGAGGCAGCAGTACTGGAAACACTTTGTGACCTGTCAAAAACGATTACCACTACTTTGTGGCTTTGGAAGAGACAATTCCAGTTTGTAGGAGTGTTCTCGGATCTTTTGACCCCTGAAATTGAAGGAATAGGCAACCACAGATATATAACCATGTTCAGGTCTGAAAAAGGCGAGCGTTCCGGAATAGGAACCTCCTATGACGAGGCGGAATTTATACCGGGCTTTGAGGATATCATAAACAGTGCTGAGGCGAATCTTCTTTTAGTGCGTCTTCTTCACGCAGGAAATCAGGTCTTCGGTTATCTTTGCTATGGAATAAAGGATACGACAAACAGGGATATCAGAAGATGTGAAGAGTTTGGAATGTTCCTGTCTTCATCCATAAATGCAGTAATTGCCAACAGGAACCTTGCCAGGATGCGCCACGAGATAGAGCAGGTATCTGTTTTGGATTACCTTACAGGTATCTATAACAGAAGAGGCTTCATGGCAGAGCTGAAGAAAATAGTGGAGTCAACCAATAATTACGGAAAGTATCTGACCATTTTTTCCATAGATATGGACAGACTAAAATATATTAACGACATGTTTGGACATGCTCAGGGTGACTTTGCAATAAAGAGTATGGCTGAAGCAATAAAGCATTTTTCTTCAAGAAACGGAATCTGCGCCCGCTATGGCGGAGATGAGTTCGCCTGCGCAATTATCACTGATACGGATGTGAATTTGTCTGCTGAAACAGTGAGAAGCAGACTTGATGTTTCCCTTATGGCAAAGGAAAGTGTTGCTGAAAAAGAATATAAAATAGCCGCCAGCATTGGAAGCGCCGGAGGTGTAATAAATAATACAATCGATGTCCAGAGTCTCATGGACATAGCTGATGAAAAGATGTATGCGGATAAAAATGAAAGAAAACAAGCCAGGAAGTGAGTCAGGGGGGCAATCCATATATCGCGTATAAAAAAGCAGGAGTTTTTGATGCTCCTGCTTTTTCTTAAATTACTTATTGATTGCTTTAACAAGCTTTGTCACAATAATATTTCTTTTAATACCTGCAACAAAAGTGCTGACTTATCTGTTATAAGAATAGTAAACTAATCAAGCACGGAGGAAGGCATATTATGAGAAGAATAATATTGATAATGCTAACAACATGTATGTTTTTGAGTGGATGTAGTGCTATAGACAAAAAGGAAAAGCCTGCTGATGCGGAAGAGAAAACTGTTGAAGAAACCAATCAGAATGATGAGCCTGCAGCGGATGTAGCAAATGTTGCAGAATCTGAAGTGATTGCAGATGAAAACACAGATGACGGAGATGTTAAGGATGTAAATGACGATGATCCCGATAAGGAAACGGAATCATCTGATAGTGATACTACTGCTTCCATCCAAAATGAAATCGCTGAGATCGAGACAAAATACCAGGAGTATGAAGATCTTGACTGGGCTAGTATGCCCCAACAGCCAGCAAACATCACAACGTACGAGATGTATAAGCTTTGGGATGATGAACTAAATTCAATCTGGAGCAGGTTGGTGGAAGAGGTGGCTCCCGAGAAGAAGGAAGAATTACTAGTTGATCAGCGTGAATGGATAAAGAAAAAAGAAGCAAGTGTTAAGGCTGCCGGAGAAGAGGCTGAGGGCGGTACACTTCAGCCACAGCTTGAGAATGGAACAGCCTGCAGATATACAAGGAAAAGGGTATATTATTTAGCTTCTGAACTCGCTGCTGCTAGAGGAGAGAGCTTTAAAACTCCGGTAAAAGTTGAAGAGAGCTTTGCTGATTTTGACCTCAGCTTGGATGAGGTGTTTTCTAAGTTTGAGGGGCAGTGGATTTTTGATGTGGACAGAGGTGCCTGCATAGGTGTAGAAAAGTCGCAGGAAAGCCCCTATGCGCCTGAAGGAAGTACCTGGACGGTATGGGTTACAGGAGGCGACATTATTTCAGACCTGGATGTAATTGATTATACGGATACTACAATAACCTTTTATAGGAACAATACCAATTTTGATTCGTATTATATACTTCGATTCAACTTGGAAGGCGGCGTAGAGATGGCATACGGAAATTCACTGGAGGCCATGGATGATGTGATTGTATCCTATTGATATCTTATAACGCGCTATGGAGATATGTTATGAATAAGAACAAAAAGGCTGGGATTGAATTATTAAAATCGTCTCACCAAAACTCCTTCTGCGCTGCCAACACAGCCGCTGCCTAGAAGGAGTTTTTTTATGCCTCGCTGTAGGGAAGTATCCTCGGGAAGATCTGCGAACACAACTGTATTCCTTTGTCCGCCTGCGATGTGGAAAACCCACTCAAGAAAATCCATGGCATCAGGAAATTCTTCCTCAATATCAAAGGCATTCTGAAAACGGATAATATTGGAATCCTCTTTTAAAAGTGTCTTAAGCTTTGGCGCCAAAAGCCAGCTCTCACAGCGGATGGCGCTGTTTTCTTTTTCCGGAAAATACTTAGCAAAAAACTCCTTAGCCATATCCAGTGACATATTCAAGGGGGCGGATTTCATGACCGCATCAGAGGGAATGTGGAGGTAAAGATTTTCATTACCATCTATGATTTCGTATTCCAGTTCGCCGATTCTAAACAGTTTGGCGTTCACCTGCCTGGTGGTCCAAAAATCTCTGTCGAAGCCGTAGTACCCGTAGGATACGAAGTGCTCACGGACAAATCTTGAAAAGCATCCCATGGTAGCTATGAAAATATCCTCAGGGAACCTCTGCCAGGAGCCGTTCAATCTATTCTCCACGGAATTTACAAGGTGATCGGTTAAAATTTCAAGCCCTGGAATTGATGCAGATGTATTATCATCTCCAGCATTTTCAAAGCATAACAAAACAGCATCAGTAACCTCGCCCGGCATACTGATGTCCTCCAGCAGCTTTCTTAATGAATTTTCTAAATTATTTTTTTCACTCATGCTCTTATGGTAAGATAAGAATAGAGCTAAGTCAAACGGTGTAACGTCAGTAAAAGAACAAAATATTGCTGATAAGTCATAGATAAAACAGGGGGAGAAAAAGTGAGTATTCAAAAGCTTCGTGAACTTGGAGTTATGATCGACTGTTCCAGAAATGCAGTTGTTAAGCTGTCTGCGCTTAAGGACTTTATAAAGATATGCGCTGATTTTGGATACGACTACGTCGGGCTCTACACCGAGGATACCTTTGAGGTGACAGACGAGCCTTATTTTGGATATCAGAGAGGCCGCTATACTCAGGCTGAGATAAGGGAAGCGGACGAGTATGCAAAGAGTCTCGGTCTTGAGCTTCGTCCTTACATTCAGACCCTTGCCCACATAAATCAGATAGTCGACTACGCCGATTATATTGATTACATCGATCTTGAGGATATTTTGCTGGCGGGGGATCCGCGGACGGAGCGACTTCTTGACCATATCCTCTCTACAGTTTCCAAGACCTATTCCACGCGAAAAGTGAATATCGGAATGGATGAAGCCCACATGGTGGGGCTCGGAAAATATCTCGACCTTCACGGATATCAGAACCGCGTCGAGATATTACTCCAGCACCTCGATATGGTGGTTAAGCTATGTAAAAAGCATGGACTTCAGCCGCAGATGTGGAGCGATATGTTTTTCAGACTTTTATCACAGGGTGGTTATGGCGCGGAGGATGAGGAGTCTGCTAAGAAGCTGACGGAAAGCTTTGCAAAAGAGGTGAAGATCCCTGAGGGACTGGAGCTGGTTTATTGGGATTATTATAGTACAGCACCCGACCACTACAAGAGGATCCTTGCTCAGCACAAGGTGATGACAGACAACATTTCCTTTGCAGGCGGTGCATGGCGCTGGATGGGATTTACGCCCTACAATGATTACAGCATTCACGCTACACAAGCAGCTATAAACGCATGCCTTGAAATGGATGTGGATTCCTGCGTTATGACAATGTGGGGAGATGACGGGGCAGAGTGCAGCATGTATGCTGTTTTACTTGTTCTGTACGAGGCAGCAAGGCTTGGCGGAAAACTCCCGGATAAAGGAGCCCCGGAGGAACTTTTCGAAAACGTAACTGGCTACACCACCGAGGATTTCATGCTTCTTGATATCGCGAACCCTGGCAGCAGGGGAGAGAAACGAAACCAGCTATCGAAGATACTTTTGTTCAACGATCCGCTTCTTGGAATATATGACAGCCTTGTTCCATATGCTGTTTCGGATTATTATAATAGAGCTGCAGATAAGCTTTTTGCAGTTATGAAAAATGGCAGCAGAAGGTTTGACCAGGTTTTCGAAATGCAGGCGCAGCTTTGCAGCGTCCTTTCTTTGAAGGCAGACCTTGGAATAAGACTTAGAGACGCATATCAAAATAGGAAAACAGACACTCTGACAGATATCTGTAATAACGTCATTCCTGAACTTATTAAAAGACTTGACGCTTTTTATGAAGCATTTAAGAGTCAGTGGATGCTGGAAAATAAGTCCTTCGGCTTCGAGGTGCAGACCATAAGAATCGGCGGACTGAAGCAGAGGCTGATCGACATTCAAAGTTATCTTGAGGATTATTTAAGCGGAAAGCTGCAGATCATAGAAGAGCTTGAAACCAAGGCACTACCAGTGGGCTATGCACTTCATGGTGAAAGTATTGATTCACCTGAATATAACAGATATCAGAAGCTTGCCACCACCTCCAGACTGACCTGGTGATAAGAATATGAATAGTAGAAATAAGCGACCTGCATCAAAGCAGATCGCTTAATTTTTTACCATAGAAAAAGTCTTTTTCCATTTCATAGAACTCTGTCCACATGTTAAGAGTCCTGCATTTGTCCTTGCGTTCGCATTCATTGGTATCTGTTTCAAGACAGACCACCGGAGAGAAGGTGCCTTCCATTAACTCAATTATCTCACCGACGGAATAATCACCGGGGTCCCGTAAAAGCTTGTAGCCGCCGTGTTTTCCGCTTGCTCCTATAATAAGTCCTCCCTTAACCATTTCCTTGGCAATGATCTCCAGATACTTTTTGGAAATAACCTGTCTCTCTGCAATATCTTTAAGAGGTATATAAACATCGCTGTTCTGCTGGGCCAGATCAATCATGACTCTGAGCGCATATCTTCCTTTTGTTGAAAACATAAATCTCCTCCTTATACATTTGACCTTTATATAAATAATAAGTTATAAGGCATATTCCTGTGGATTATGCTTTGCTTATAGCAGGTGAAAACTAAAGCTTATAATAAAACATATTGACATAGTAGGTAAATAGATTGTATCATCATTTTCAACAAAAGCAAGCAGCAAAAAGCAAACGCAAACTGCAAAAGCTTTAAGCCAAAAAATAATTGGTAAAAGAGAGGAGAATTTTACTATGAAAAAGAATCTACTTACAAAAATGGGAACACTTGTTATATCAGGAGCGCTTATCGCATCTTCACTTGCAGGTTGCGGAGCAAAGGCTGAGTCATCTGACAGTGCATCAGCAGACACAACAATCGCAGAGGAAGAGACAGCAACAGCAGATGCTGCTGAAGAAACAAGCGAAGCTACAGAAGATGCAACAGAGGATACAGCAAAGGTTTACAGAACACTTGATGAGATCAAGGAGAGCGGAACAATCAACATCGGAGTATTTTCAGATAAGAGTCCCTTCGGTTACGTTGATGAAAACGGTGAGTACGCAGGCTACGACGTATACTTCGCAGAGAAGATCGGTGAGGACCTTGGCGTAGATATCAACTACGTGTCAACAGAGGCAGCTAACAGAATCGAGTACCTCCAGACCGGTAAGGTAGACATCATTCTTGCTAACTTCACTGTTACTGAGGAGAGAGCTCAGGAGGTTGACTTCGCACTTCCTTATATGAACGTAGCACTTGGCGTTGTATCACCTTCAGACAAAGTGGTTGAGAGCCTTGACGATGTTACAGCTGATGATCAGATCATCGTAATTTCAGGAACAACAGCTGAGACATATCTTGAGAAAAACTACCCCGATATCAAGCTTCAGAAGTATGATGCATACGCAGAGGCTAAGACAGCCTTCGAAAACGGCAACGGTGTTGCATGGGCTAACGACAATACAGAGGTTATAGCATTTTCACTTGAGAACGAGGGCTACACTGTAGGAATTCCTTCACTGGGTGATGCAGACACAATCGCACCTGCAGTAACAAAGGGCAATGAGACACTTCTTACATGGCTCAACGATGAGATTGAGACAATCGGTAACGACAACTTCTTCCACAAGGATTACGAGGCAACACTTCTTGATACTTACGGTGCAGATTATGAGAACACTCTTGTAGTAGAGGGTGGCAAGGCAGAGTAATCATGGATTTAAACGTGCTTAAATCATACATACCACTATATAACGAGGCACTACTCCTTACTGTTAAAATAGGCTTTATCGGTATCCTGACAGCTTTCGCCATAGGGCTGTCAGGGGCCTGGGCCATCTACTTTAAGATTCCGTTTGTGAAAAAGGTGCTGACAATTTACATAGAGCTTTTCAGAAACACTCCGCTGCTGGTTCAGCTTTTCTTTATCTACTTTGCACTTCCAAAGCTTGGACTAAAAATATCAGCGGAGCTTTGTGGCATCTTAGGACTTGGTCTCATCGGCGGAGCCTATATGATAGAGACCTTTAGAAGCGGTCTTGAGTCCATAGATAAGGTTCAGAGTGAAAGCGCTCTTTCTCTTGGGATGACGGAAGGCCAGGTCTTTTTTGACATAATACTTCCTCAGGCGTTCTCGGTAAGCATGCCGGGAATCATGGCTAACGTTATATTCCTTCTTAAGGAAACTTCAGTATTTTCGACGATCAGCCTGATGGATCTTATGTTCACAGCCAAGGATCTCATAGGAATGTATGCAAAGACAATTGAATGTCTGTTTTTACTTGTGGTTTATTACCTGATAATGCTGCTTCCTGTATCAATACTTGGATCGATCATAGAGAGGAGAGTGCGATATGCAGAGTTTGGGGATTGATGTGCTTTTTAAAGGCACCAATATGATAAGGCTCCTGAAGGGACGCTGGGTGTCGGTGGAGATAAGCCTGATATCGGTTGCCATAAGTATTGTTCTAGGACTTATCGTGGGAGTGCTTATGACAGCGAAGAACAGGATTATACGACTTTTCTTCAGAGTATATCTTGAGATAGTCAGGATAATGCCTCAGATGGTACTTTTATTCATTGTCTATTTCGGAACGACCAGAGTGTTTGGTATGAACATTTCTGCGGAGCTTTCCGCGATCATAGTTTTCGTTTTCTGGGGAACTGCAGAGATGGGAGACCTGGTAAGGGGATCTATAAAAAGCATACCAAGAATTCAGTATGATTCAGCATATGCGCTTGGCATGGATAAATTTCAGGTGCATTTTTTCATAATATTTCCGCAGACAATAAGACGACTTATTCCGCTATCCATAAACCTCGTCACAAGAATGGTTAAGACCACTTCACTTGTGATGATGATCGGAATCGTTGAGGTTTTGAAGGTGGCGCAGCAGATAATCGAGGCCAACAGAAAAGCTTCTCCCAATGCAGCATTTGGGATTTTCGCAGTTGTGTTTTTGTTATATTTCCTGGTTTGCTGGCCGATCAGCAGATTTGCAGTAAAGCTTGAGAAAAGGTGGGCGTAAGATGAGCGAGCTCGTTAAAGTAAAACATTTACATAAAGAATTCGGTAACAACGTAGTACTTAAGGACATAAATCTCTCCGTGAAAAAAGGAGAGGTCGTGGTTATTATAGGTCCTTCCGGCTGCGGTAAAAGTACATTCTTAAGGTGCCTGAACGGTCTTGAGGAGATTCAGGGCGGAGTTGTGACGGTGGATGGACTTCCCGTTGAGCCTGATAAAAAGGACATCAGTAACATTAGGCAGAAAATCGGGATGGTTTTCCAGTCCTACGATCTTTTCCCGCATAAGACGGTTCTCGAAAATACGATACTGGCGCCGATAAAGGTCCAGAAGAGAATAAAGGATGATGCCATAAGAGAGTCATTGGAGCTTCTTGATAAGGTGGGACTTGCAGATAAAAAGGACTACTATCCAAGACAGCTCTCCGGCGGGCAAAAGCAGAGAGTTGCAATAGTGAGGGCGCTTCTCATGCATCCTGATGTTCTTCTTTTTGATGAGGTGACGGCAGCCCTTGATCCGGAGATGGTTCATGAGGTGCTTCAGACCATGCTGGAGCTTGCAAAGTCAGGTTCGACCATGATAATTGTTACACACGAGATGGCCTTTGCAAAAGCAGTGGCAGACAGAATCGTATTTTTTGACAAGGGAGAAATTGTTGAGGAAACGAGGGATGTTAAGGAATTCTTTGAGGAGCCAAAGACGGAGAGGGCGAAGAGATTTTTGAAGACCTTTGCGTATGAGTGATTCTCCTTGCCCTCCCCTCGGGGCGCCCATCGTCCGGGAGACGATGGTTTTGCGCGGACGGAATCGCCTGATGAGGGGATGGCCCATTTAGTGAACTAAGTCACTCAGCTTCTTTCCAAAGAAAAAATCATGCTCTATCTGGGCAAATTCCTTCCACATAGGAAGGGTAGGACAGGATTCCACACGAGGACAATCCTCGGCATCGGGAAGAAGGCATGCTATAGGAGCTATGGGGCCTTCCATAATTTCAATAATTTCACCGACAGTATATTCTTCAGGGGATCTGGTAAGGGCATAGCCGCCATGCTTTCCGCTTGTAGCAGAAATCAGCTTTGCTTTTACCAGGTCCTTTGCAATTATTTCCAGATATTTTTTTGAAACGCCTATTCTCTCGGCGGTGTCTTTTAACGGTACAAGCTCTTCAGAATGCTGCTGCGCCAGGTCTATCATGATTCTGAGAGCATATCTTCCTTTTGTTGAAAACATAGTAACCTCCGTGGATTTTTTTTTCGAATACTTGCTAATTATTACTTCGACCGCCTTAAATGGTGGTTATGGAATTGTATTCACCTATTATTCTATAGGGTAAGTGTAAAAGAAACAATGTGTATTTTTCACAATTCGAACTGGTTATATAAAAAGTATTGAAATTGACTATATTTATATAATCAGAGATGCTGTATAGTGGCACATAAGTTATTAAAAACAACAGGAGACATATATATAAGGTATGAAGGTTGCAGCAATTAATGATTTATCAGGATTTGGAAAGTGCTCGCTTATAGCTGATATTTCAGTTCTGTCGTCTATGGGAGTAGAGGTCAATCCGGTGCCGACGGCACTCTTTACGGCACAGACAGGTTTCCATTCATTTTACATGCATGATACTAAGGACATGGTAAGGCATTGCGCAGAGGAATGGAAGAAGATGGAGGCGGAGTTTGATGGAATCCTGACAGGTTACATTCCCTACGAAAGAGAAGCAGATTACGTTCTTGATTTTGTGGAGACATTCAACAAAAAGGAAACAGTTTTGCTGGTGGATCCGGTCATGGGAGACAGAGGAGAGTGTTATTCAAACTATTCCTACGGACTACTATCCAGGATAAAAAAGATGGTATCGATGGCAGATATTATCACTCCGAATCTCACAGAGTTGTGCATACTTGCAGGAGTCGATGCTGCGCAGATTGTTCGGGATACAGCTAAAGGAAATCATCTTAAGAAAATCGAGAACATAGCAAATAAAGTTAGAGCACATGATAAGCAGAGCGTGGTAGTTACAGGCATTTTTATAGAGAATGACAAGCTGTGCAATATGGTGGTCCATGAAGGTGGAACAAACATAATAGAATGCAGCTACAACGGACGGGGGTATTCCGGAACAGGAGATCTGTTTGCAGCATCGCTTCTCGGAAATGTCCTGAATGGGAAAAACATAACGGATGCCGTTTCAGACACTACTGAGTTTATAAACAAAGCAATATCAGCAACAATGGAAGAGGACGGAAATTATGGAACCGGGTTTGAGAAGATTCTGAGGAATTCAAATTTTTGAGCCTGAGAATTTCTGCAGATGTGATACTTCTAAGACAAAACAGTCATGGCTTATCTCATGACAAAACATAAGGAGGAGAGACACTATGAAAAAAGACAACATTAACTCAAAGACAAGACTTATGGCCTACACAGGAGTTCTTGCGGCACTTACCACCATTTTCACTGCGTACATTTTCCATATACCGGTTGGCGTAAATGGCGGATATGTACACTTTGGTGACACCGTGATTTACCTGGCAGCAGCACTGCTTCCTACGCCTTATGCGATGCTGGTTGGCGCAGTTGGTGGAGGACTTGCGGATCTTCTTACAGCTCCCATGTGGACTATAGCAACCGTGATTATTAAGATGCTGATAGTGCTGCCGTTTACAAGTCGCAAGTCATCACTTCTTAATAAGCGCAATATAGCCGCTCCGATCATTTCCTTTTTCATTTCTGCGACCGGATATTACATAGCAGAGATGTTGCTTTTCGGAACAAAAACAGCCATCCTCTCAGCCTTTGCGGGAAGCTTTGTTCAGTCAGGAGGAAGTGCACTGTTTTTCTATATAGCTGCGGTAGCTTTTGATGGAGTTGGTGTTAAGAAGACAATCTTTGAATATTGAGTTTTAACCGGAGGAGAATGAGAAAATGGCAGACATTTTATATACATACAAGAATTCAGTGTATGCAAACATAACAAACAAATGCAATTGCAGATGCACCTTTTGCATACGATTTCAGAAGGATGGAGTAGGAAGCTCCGATACACTGTGGCACCAGGTAAATCCTTCTAAGGAAGAGGTGCTTGATGCGATAAGAAATTATGATTTTACAGGATTTGATGAGCTTGTGTTTTGCGGATATGGGGAGCCAACCTGTGAGCTGGACATTCTATTGGATGCAGCAAAATTAGCTAAGGAGGAGAAGTCACTTAAGACCCGCCTCAACACCAACGGACTTGGCAATGAGCAGAACGGAAGAAACATAGTTCCTGAGCTTGCAAAAGTAATTGACAGTGTATCAATCAGTCTTAATGCTCCTGATTCTGTGAAATATCAGGAAGTCACAAGACCTCAGTATGAAAGCGGTTTTGAAAAGATGATTGATTTTGCTACCAAATGCAAGAAGCAGATAAAGGATGTAAAGTGGTCAATCGTCGATGTTCTGCCGGAGGAAGACATTGAGAAATGCAGGCAGCTATCTGAAGATACCGGCGTGGAGCTTAGGATACGACACTTTAGTAAATAAATTCATGGACACTCAGTAATCATCATGATAAGTTCACGAGTGTCAAAAATAGATACGTGGACACTAGATAACTAATCAGATAGGTTATCGAGTGTCCATTTTGCTTTGTGAGAAATAGAAGGCACACATGTTAAATTTACTCGGATAAAGTGATTATATTCACCCATTGACAAGGTAGGTGAATAGAGATATCCTTTTAAACAATTGCGAAGACAGATGGACATGCAAGCACGGTCGCCTGGCATATGCTTTTGCGGTGAATAAAGGTTTTACGGCAAGGTAAAACTAAAACTTATATTTGCCTATAAGATTAGTATGCTTTACGCGAAAGACAATGTACCGCATAATCTGTATAAATTTAGAGCAGAGAGCAACAAGCTCAATCTCTATAGGCTTTTTAGATAAGAGGAGAGATGACTATGGAAAAGGATGATGAAAAGATCTGGGAAGAAATCAAAAAGCAGGTTTCGGAAGTAAAGTATGGAACGGTTCTTATAACGGTACACGATGGCAGGATCGTGCAGCTTGAAAAAAGCACAAAGGTTAGATTCTAAAAAGACGCTGTCCGGCAGCGTTTGTCTATAAGGGAGATTATTCATATGGCTAGATCAATTGAAGAACTTGAGAAAAACCACCCTTGCTTTGGTGGATGCAAATTTAATGCGGGAAGAATTCATCTTCCGGTGAGTCCCGGCTGTAACATAGCCTGCAGATTCTGTGACAGAAGCATAAACGATGTGGAGCAGCGACCGGGAGTTACATCTAAAGTAATATCCCCTGATGAAGCAAATGATTTCATAGGAAAGGCAATAGAACTTGTACCGAGTATCAAGGTTGCAGGAATTGCAGGACCGGGAGATACACTGGCAACCGACTATGCGCTTCAAACCTTTGAAAAAATCGGCGAGGCACATCCGGAGCTTCTTAAATGTATGAGTACCAATGGTTTACTTCTAAATGAGAGAGCACAGGAAGTCATAGATGCAGGTGTTGATACTCTTACGGTTACGGTTAACGCAGTAGATCCGGAGATTGAGGCTAAGCTCAATGATTACATCATCTATCACGGTGAGAAGATCGAAGGAGTAGAGGCAGCGAAGATTCTTATTGAAAATCAGTTAAAGGGAATCAAAAAGGTTGCTGATGCGGGAGTCACAATAAAAATCAACACAGTTCTTGTTCCCGGAATCAACGATCATCACATTAGTGAGATCGCAAAAACGGTAAAGGAAGCAGGGGCTATCATCTACAACATCATTCCTCTTATTCCTCAGCATAAGCTTAAAGATATTGAAAGACCTACCTGCGAACTTCTTGAAAAGGCCAGAGAGGATGCAGAGCAGTACATCAAGGTATTCAGGCACTGCGCTCATTGCCGTGCAGATGCTGTGGGAGTTCCGGGAGTATCCGAATACAGCAAGCTTGTTTATCAGAACAGACTGAATGTCAGAAGCACCTTTTCACATGGATAAAAAGTGAGGTTCATCAATGGGAAACGCAGTATATCGCGTGGCAATTGCATCTACGGATAACAGATATGTTGATCAGCATTTTGGAAGAGCGGAGAGCTTTCTCATCGTAGATGTGGATAAGGACGGCAACTACGAAGAGATAGAGCAGAGATTTGTTATTCCTGTCTGCAACGGTGGAAGTCATGATAACGAAAAATTAAAAAAAGGCGTTGAAGCGCTTCTTGATTGCAACTTTGTACTTGCAGCGAAAATCGGACCGGGCGCTTCCTACGAGCTAAAGGATCACGGCATTGCATCCTTTGAAATGCCGGGAGAAGTCGGAGACTCGCTTTACAGGCTGGACGGATATATAAAACTGCTGGAAGAGATGGGCGGAGTACTGGCATAGAGATTTTGAAGACAGAGCATCTGCAAAATTTTGAAAACCGCGTACTGAAACATTGAGAGGTTGTTGTATGGGGAAATATGATTTTGACAAAGTAATCGACAGAAAAGGAACAGCCAGTCTGAAATTCGACTTTGGAATGCAGCGAATGGGCAGAACCGACCTGCTTCCACTGTGGGTTGCGGATATGGATTTTAAGCTTCCCGATGAAATCATAAGTGATCTCAGAAAGCGTGTAGATCATGGAATTTTCGGATATACGGATCCATGTGAAGAGTATCACGAAGCTGTATACAAATGGTTTAAGGATCGGCATGGTCTGGAGATTAAAAAGGACTGGACTACGGTTGTTCCGGGAGTGGTTTATTCCATTGCCATGGCAATAAAGGCTTATACATATGAGGGAGACAGCGTGATAATTCAGGAGCCTGTCTACTATCCCTTTAAGGAAACAATTCTTCTAAATAAAAGAAAGTGTATAAACAACCAGCTCGTAAACAGAGACGGACATTATGAAATCGATTTTGATGATTTTGAAAAGAAGGTAAAGGAAAACAATGTAAAGCTCTTCCTTCTGTGCAGTCCGCATAACCCTGTAGGAAGAGTGTGGAAAAAAGAGGAGCTGAAAAAGCTTGGTGATATCTGCCTTAAATACAATGTGATCATTTTTTCGGATGAGATACACGCGGACTTCATTTATCCGGGATATAAGCATATATCATTTCTAAAGCTTGGCGAGAAGTACATTAAAAATCTTGTGATTGGAACATCTCCCAGCAAGACCTTCAATATGGCAGGACTTCAGGTTGCTAATATCCTGATTCCGGATAAGACATTGAGAGATGCGTTCAGAAGAGAGAATGAAGCAGCCGGTTACAGTCAGCCCAATGCGATGGGACTTGCCGCTACAATATCCTGCTTCAGGAAGGGCGGAGAATGGGTTGATGAATTAAAAGAATATCTCACCGGGAACCTTGCATTCGTAAGAGATTACCTTGAGAAAAATCTTCCTGAGGTCAAGCTCATCGAACCTGAAGGGACATATCTTATATGGCTCGATTTTTCAGAGGTGACAGATGACTATCACGATTTAAAGCACCTCGTAGTTGATGAAGCAAAGCTCTGGCTGGACGGTGGAATAATCTTCGGAAAAGAGACAGCCCTGTTTGAAAGAATAAATATAGCAAGTCCGCGAGTTGTGATAAGGACAGCGCTTGATAGCCTGCACAGGGCTATAGAAGCAAGAAAAGAATAACAAAAAGACTGACCTAAGAAAACCACAGCAAGTAGTAGCCAATTAGGTCGAAGGTCGGAGGAGTAAGTTATGGATTGCAATGGATGCAATAAATGTACAGAAGTGCATTGCAGCATAGATACAAAGTGTCAGCAGCTGGACAGAAATCTTATGGATCAGTGGGGAGCCATAAGCTTTCCAATATATCAGACAGCTACCTTTGCGCATCCGGGTCTGGGGGAGAGCACCGGATACGACTACACAAGAATGCAGAATCCGACAAGAAAGCAGCTGGAATCGATAGTTGCATATCTTGAAAACGGAAAAGACGCAATGGCCTTTGCCAGTGGAATGGCAGCCATAGCAGCCGTCATGGAGCTGTTTAAGCCCGGAGATCATTTCATCATCGATTCGGATCTCTACGGCGGAAGCATAAGACTTTTCAACGAGATAAGTAAAAAAAATGGTCTTACATATTCAGCGGCCAATCTTAGCAGCGATGATGTGACACCTTTTATAAATGAAAATACAAAAGCGATATATCTTGAGACTCCGACCAATCCGATGATGAATGTAACGGATCTTGAAAAGCTTTCGAAGATAGCGAAGGAAAAGGGACTGCTTTTAATAGTTGATAACACCTTCCTTTCACCGTATTTTCAGAATCCACTGGATTTCGGAGCAGACATAGTTGTTCATTCGGGAACAAAATTCCTGGGAGGACATCACGACACGATAGGCGGTTTCCTTGTTGTAAAGGACGAGGAGCTGGATGAAAAACTGAGGTTTATCTATAAGACAACAGGCGCAGGGCTTAGCCCATTTGACAGCTGGCTGATTCTTAGAGGAATAAGAACGCTTGCGGTAAGACTTGAGAGAGCCCAGCAAAACGCTCTGGCCCTTGCAAAGTATTTACAGACAAACATGCATGTGACAAGGGTGATCTATCCCGGACTTCCGGAGCACCCAGGCTACGACATCATGAAAAAACAGGCAAGAGGCTTTGGTGCGATGGTTACCTTCGAAGTGGATTCGGTAGAGTTTGCACACTCAATACTAAACAACGTGCAGCTCATATATTTTGCGGAGAGCCTTGGAGGAACAGAGACACTTATAACCTATCCGGTGACACAGACGCATGCGGATGTTCCAAAGGACGTTCTTGAAAAGAACGGAATAAACGACAGAGTCTTAAGACTTTCAGTCGGAATAGAAGGAATTGCAGATCTTATCTGTGAGTTTAACAGAGTATTTGCGATAGCCGAAGAAGAAGCGAATTAAGAAAATTCAACATAAAGAAAGAGGAGATGAAAAAAATGGCAGAACTGAGACAAATTGCAATCTATGGAAAAGGTGGAATCGGTAAGTCCACAACAACACAGAACCTGACAGCAGGACTTGTTGAGCACGGGAAAAAAGTAATGGTTGTAGGATGCGACCCTAAGGCTGATTCAACAAGACTTTTACTTGGTGGTCTTGCACAGAAAACTGTTCTCGACACCATAAGAGAAGAGGGTGAGGATATTGAGCTTGGCAGAATCATGAAGGAAGGCTTTGGCGGAACAAAGTGCGTAGAGTCCGGCGGACCTGAGCCCGGTGTAGGATGCGCAGGACGCGGAATTATCACTTCAATAAATATGCTCGAGAACCTGGGAGCATATACAGATGATCTTGATTATGTATTCTATGACGTACTCGGCGATGTAGTTTGTGGTGGTTTTGCAATGCCTATTCGTGAAGGTAAGGCAAAGGAAATTTATATTGTAGCTTCCGGTGAGATGATGGCTCTCTATGCAGCTAACAACATCTCAAAGGGTATTCAGAGATATGCAAGAACAGGCGGAGTAAGACTTGGCGGTATCATCTGCAACTCAAGAAACGTTGACAGAGAGCTTGATCTTCTCAGAGCATTTTCAAAAGAGCTTGGCACTAAGCTTCTCTACTTCGTACCCCGTGACAACGTGGTTCAGCATGCTGAGATTAATAAGAAGACAGTTATTGAGTATAAGCCTGATTCAAACCAGGCACAGGAATACAGAAACCTGGCACAGGCAGTAATTGAAAATAAAGACTTCGTTATTCCTACTCCCATGACCCAGGAGAGACTTGAAGAGATCCTTCTCGAGTATGGCATGATGGAGCTTTCAGACGACTACAAGATCTGATATTTGTTCTGTAAAGGAGCTACACAGGTGGCGGGGAGACCTGAGAACAAGGGTAAGAAGATCGTTGTAATCTTCCCTGATACAGGACTTCGCTATCTGTCAACGAACCTGTTTAACGTATAAAAAGAGATCAAGGAGTTTATATGTCATATTTGATAGCGGTGGCATCATCGGACGATGTGAATATTGATCTGACTTTTGGAGCTGCCGAAGGCTTTTCAATATACGAGGTGCAGGGGACAACTTTTGAAAAGAAGGAATACAGAGCTGTTCCGGTCATAGCCGATGAAGGGGCCACAGAAAATAACGAGAACTCCGGCAGTCCGGAAGGCAATGGTGATTGCTCTATAAAGAGTGGAGATGCCTGCGGCTCCGGGAAAGGCTGCGGAGATGGCAAGGGCTGCGGACATGGAGGAGAACCGCTTCCCAAGGTGGAGCTTATAAGTGACTGCAGAAGCCTTGTCTGCAAAAAGATTGGTTTTCAGGCTCAGAAGCAGCTGGAGAAAAAGCAGATATCAAGCTTTGATGTAGCTTGCGGCGTTACGGATGCACTTACCAAGATAACAGCTTATTTCGACAAGATTGATAATCACAAGCCATTTAGTCATAAGTAAAAGCTATAACAATGAAAAGTAAAGCTTATGTCTGGCAATCGGAATTACTTAGTTTTACTATAAACTAAGGCATGATATTATCCTATTAACAAATTTGAAGGGAGATACGAAACATGGCACAGATTAAAGAAAGTTCACTGGAACTTATTGGTAACACACCTATTCTTAAACTTAATGGATACAGCAAGAAAGCAGGAGTAACAAACGCTACACTTCTTGCAAAGCTCGAGTATTTGAATCCTGCCGGATCAGTTAAGGACAGAATCGCCCTTGCTATGATCGAAGAGGCAGAGAAGAGCGGAAAGCTTAAGCCCGGAGCAACAATTATTGAGCCTACATCAGGTAACACAGGAATCGGACTTGCAGCTGTAGCAGCAGCAAAGGGGTACAAGGCGATCCTCACACTTCCTGACACAATGAGTGTTGAAAGAAGAAACCTCCTTAAAGCTTACGGCGCAGAGCTGGTGCTCACTGAGGGAGCTAAAGGAATGAAGGGAGCTATTGCAAAGGCCGAGGAACTCGAGAAGGAAATCGAGGGAGCAATCATCCTTGGACAGTTTGTGAATCCTGCAAATCCTGCTGCACACAAGGCTACTACAGGTCCTGAGATCTGGGAGCAGACAGACGGAAAGGTTGATGTATTTATCGCAGGTGTAGGTACAGGCGGAACAATCACAGGTGTAGGCGAATACTTAAAGGAAAAGAATCCTGACGTAAAGATAATCGCAGTTGAGCCCGCAACAAGCCCCGTTCTTTCAAAGGGAACAGCAGGTGCCCACAAGATTCAGGGTATCGGCGCAGGCTTTGTACCGGATGTTCTTGATACAAAGATTTTTGATGAAGTAATCGCGATCGAAAATGAGGATGCCTTTACAGAGGGCAGAAAATTCGCTCTTTCAGAAGGAATACTTGTTGGTATATCCTCAGGAGCAGCTCTTAAGGCAGCAACAATCATAGCAGAGAGAGAAGAGTACAAGGGCAAGAACATAGTTGTTCTTCTTCCTGACTCAGGTGACAGATACCTTTCAACACCTCTTTTTGCAAATTAAAAAGCGAGGTTAACCGACCGGACAACCGGAGGTTCACTGATAGCACGGAATCATTTGCCGTGTTATTGGTGGACCTTATTTTTTTATAAAAAAGTAGGAAGAGAACTTATGGCAGAAATTTATTCAGGTGTAAGAGAAAGTAAAAAAGGCAGAGTTAACGATTATGGCGGAACAGGAAAAAAGGCTGAGGAAAGCTTTAGAAAGGGTTGCCTGAAGAAAGCGGACAGAAGCTTTGCACAGGGACTTCAGTGCCAGCAGATAAACAGTATGGCTGCACTTATGTCATTGGAGGATGCAGTTTTCATAGCACATTCACCGCAAGGATGCATAGGCTGCACATCCCTGGCAGTTGATATGTACCGTGTAGGTCAGGCCCACAGAGGTGTTAAGCACATTAAGAATCCTCACATAATCGTAACGAATCTTGATCAGAAGAGTGTTATTTTCGGAGGAGAAAAAAAGCTTCGCGACTCAGTGAATAAGGCAATTGAACGCTATGATCCAAAGCTGATATTCGTCTTTGCATCCTGTGCATCGGGAGTTATCGGAGATGATATTGATGCGATCTGTGCTGACCTTCAAAAAGATGCGGAAAAAGCGATAATTGTACCGATACACTGTGAAGGCTTTAAATCCAAGATATGTGCTTCAGGTTTTGATGCTGCTTTTATAGCTATCGAAAAATATATTTTGTCAAAGGAAAAGGTAGCTAAGAAGGATAACCTTGTTAATCTTTTTGCACCTGTATCCATAAGCTATGCAGACCAGAAAGAGATGGAGCGAATGCTGGGGCTTCTGGGAATAGAGACAAACTATATTCCCTTTTACAGCTCACTTGAAAAGATAAGAAAGATACCTTCGGCAGCAGCCTCCACCTCCATCTGTAAGGTATTTGCGGATGAATTCATGAAGGAGCTGGAGACTGTATATGATATTCCATATTCACATACGGTTATGCCAATCGGACTTAGAAACACGGATAAGTGGTTCAGAGGAATTGCAAAAGTAATGGGAAAGGAGAAAGAGGCTGATGAAATCATTGAAAAAGAGCATGAGAGAATTACTCCGCTTGTTAAGAAAATTCGTGACAGATTACAGGGAAAACGAGTCTTTATATGCGGTGGCACAGGCAGAAGCTTCGCGGCAGCAGCTCTTATTGATGACTTCGGTATGGAACTAGTCGGCCTTGAAACTCCTACTTATGATGACGACGCCCAGGTGGATATTGAATATCTGAATGGCATTCACAAGGACTTTGTGGTTGATATAGCCAATATGCAACCCTTCGAACAGGTGAATCTGATTCAGAAAATTAAGCCGGATGTTTTTATCGGCGTTCCGGAATGGGCTGCCAAATTAGGATTACCGACAACTCATGTGCTTGATATGAAGAGACCTACCATGGGCTATGACGGATTGATTTTCCTTGGTAACAAGATAGCAGATCAGTTGGAAAATCCGGGCTTTAATAAGAAGTTGTCAAGGCATGTGAAGCTTCCTTACAAAGAAAGCTGGTACAGCGAAGATGCTTTCAAATATATCGTGGGAGGTGAGGCAAATGTCTGAAATACTAGAGAATCCACGAGGGGGATGTGTACTTGCAGGAATAAATTCAGTACTCGGCGCAATAAATAAAGTTTGTCCTATATTACACTCCGGCCCCGGATGCTGCATGCAGACATGTGCTGCTGAGCAGGGACAGTCAGGTAACAAGAGCTCAGCCTTTGTATCAAGTGTATCCATTCCTTCCACCAACATGCTGGAGAGAGAAGTAGTATTCGGAGGTTTGAATAAACTTCGAACAACCATACAAGGTGCAATTGACATCATGGATGCCGATGCATTCTTTGTTCTTACAGGATGTACTGCAGGAATCATCGGAGATGATATTGTTTCCGTGACAGAGGAATACAGGAAAAAGGGCTATAAGGTATACCCTATCGATACTCCGGGATTTGCAGGTGACAGCAATCTTGGTTATGAAGTCATATGGAACAATCTGATCGATCAGGTCATTAAAGAGAATGTTCCCAAAGATGACAAGCTTGTAAACGTATTCGGAATTGTTCCCTACCATGATCCTTTCTGGAGCGGAAACCTTGAGGAGATATCAAGAATTCTGACAGGACTTGGACTTAAGGTTAATACATTCTTCACAGGACATCAGGGAATAGAAACAATTGAAAACTGCTCAGGCGCGGCACTTAATATCATCATAAATCCATGGCTCTTTAAGGGACCTGCCGTAAAATTCGAGGAGAAGTTTGGAGTAAAAAGTGTCCGATATCCTGGACTCCCGATTGGAGCAACTGATACGGAACGCTTTGTAAGACTTGTTGCAGAGGCTCTTCACTTTGATACTAAGCTGGTGAATGATTTCCTTGAAAAAGAAGAGGATTACGTATACAGCTATCTTGCGCAGTCAATCGGAGCTCTTAGCTGGAAGCGATTCGCTGTAGTAGGAGATGCTTCGAGTGTATGCGGAATTACAAGATATCTTGCCAATGATTACAGCTTTACTCCCAAGCTTGCGGTTATTTCCGAGCCTGTATATGGGGATGAAAACAAGAACAGGATAATAAGTGAAATAACAGGTCTTGAATACGCACAGCCTCCGAAGGTTGTGTTTACAGCAGACCAGTATGAAATCAACAAGGCACTTTTGGAGGAAGAGGAGCTGACACTCATTGTGGGAAGCAGTAATGAGCGTGAAGCAGCATCCTTAAAGGAAGTGCAGTGTATAGCTGCGACATTCCCGTTAAAGGACAGACTGATTTTTAACAGGGCAATAGCAGGATACAGAGGAAGTCTTACACTCACAGAGGATCTTTATGACAATCTGTAAAGGGCGCTGGAATGCCGCATGAGCGGCATTCTTTCATATATTTACGAAGAGGAGATGAAAAATGGCTATCAATTTAAACAACTCCAATGTTGCTACCAGAGAAAACCGTATTGGTTCTATCACCGGTTACATTGGTTCTTTGAAGGATCTGGCAACTCAGAGTGAATGCGGAACACTTAAGGGATGTTCACGCTGCTTTTCACAGTCCAGTTCCTGTTTGTCAAGCTGTGCACTTGGACAGCTGTCAGCTATAAGAGATATAGCGATAATACATCACGGTCCTGCCGGATGTTCTGTGGCAGCAGCCGGAACCTACTACCTTGATAAGGTTATGGCAAAAAAGCGTGGTGTTACAAATAACACAGTTTATGTCGGTACAGACATGAATGAAAATGACACGATTTTCGGTTCGACAGAGCAGCTTAAGAAAATCGTCCTTGAGGTTAATAAGAGATACAGTCCCAAGGCTATTTTCGTTACAAGCTCATGTGCAACAGGTATTATCGGTGAGGATATTGATAGCGTTGTTGAGGATATACGCGATCAGATAGATGTACCTGTGGTAGCTGTGCACTGTGAGGGCTTTAAGTCCAGAATCTGGGCAACCGGTTTTGATATATCAGACCATGCAGTACTTCAGTCTATCGTGCAGCCTCCGAGAGAAGGCGTTAAATCCAATAAGATTAACTTCAAGAATTTCTATGAGAGTGCAAGACCGGAGATCATAGAGATGTTTAAAAACTTCGATCTTGAACCCACCTTCCTGTACTGCAATTCTACAGTTGAAGAATTATCACATCTGTCTGAGGCTCTGGCTACAACCTGTATATGCGGAACCCTGGGTAACTACCTTGGAAATGCCCTTGAAGAAAAGTATGGCGTTCCCTATATAAGATCAATAAATCAGTGCGGTATTGTGGGCTTTGAGACATGGCTCAGAGAAATCGGAAGAGTAACCGGAAGAAGCGAGAAGATTGAGAAATATCTCGAGGAGCAGCGTGCAATTTACCTTCCTAAGATTGAGGAAGTGAAGAAGCAGCTTAAGGGACTTAAGGCTGTTCTTGGAATGGGCCCCGGTTATACATTCGAGGTTTCACGAGTTCTTAATGAGCTTGGAATCGAAGTGGTTTGGGCTCTTGCATGGCACTATGATAAAAAATACGATAATGGAGATGTTCCGCCTTCAATGAAGTATCTTCTCGACAATGATATTGATTTTGAAGCAAGCGTATCCGATCAGCAGAACTATGAGGTTATGAATATCCTTAATAAATATCAGCCTGACCTCTACCTCTCAAGACACCCCGGTTCAACAGTATGGGCTATAAAGAATGGTACACCTGCTGTCTATGTTGCTGATGAGTATATGATTTTCGGATATAAGCATACATTGGATTTTGCTTATTCAATTCTGGATAGTATACAGAACAGAAGCTTTGAGAAGAATCTTGCAAAGAGAACAAAGCTTCCATACACAGACTGGTGGTACAAGCAGAACGTAGGTGAGTTCCTTGTTCATGACAAGGCATAAGAGTAGGAGGCTAAATAGTAATGGCAAAATTATTGGACAAGCAAAGATATAAATGTGCGCTTGCTGCAATGCAGACAGTGCAGGCAATAGACAGAGCTATACCGGTTCTTCATTCAGGTCCGGGATGCGCTCAGAAGCTTTCAGACGGTACAGGCAGCAGTGGATATTTTTCACCAAACATTTTTCCCTGTACAAGTATCAATGAGAAAGATGTTGTATTCGGTGGTGTAAAAAAGCTCCATTCTACAATAGACAACGCCCTCAAGGTAATCGACGCAGATATGTATGTCGTACTTACGGGATGTATTCCTGAAATTGTGGGAGATGATTCAGGCGAGGTTGTTTCCGAATTTGCAGATGCGGATAAGCCTGTTATATATGCGCCTACAGCAGGATTTAAGGGAAACAATTACAAGGGACATGAGCAGGTTATTGATGCTATCATCGATCAGTATCTTGAAAAGCCTGAGGCAAGACAGAAAGGTCTTGTTAATATCTGGGCTGATGTTCCGTATCAGGATCTGTTCTGGCTTGGTAATCTAAGAGAGCTGGAGAAGCTCCTTGAGGAAATCGGACTTACTCCCAATACTATATTTGGCTATAACAGAGGAATTGATAACATCAATAAGATCCCTTATGCTGAGTTTAACCTTCTGGTATCCCCCTGGGTTTCTCTTAAGAATGTCAAGAAGATGGAGAAAAAACTGGGAATTCCTTACCTTCACTATAAGACACTTCCTGTCGGAGCTTTTGAAACAAGTAAGTTCTTGAGAGAGGTAGGAAAGTATGCAAATGTCGACGAAAAGAAGGTTGAAGAAGTAATCACAGAGCATGAGAAATACTACTATTATCTGATTGAACGTTATGCAGATCTTTTCCTGGAAAACCGTGTAATCAACAAGCAGTTCTCTGTTGTGGCTGATGCACAGTATACACTTGGTATCACTAAGTTTTTGACAAACGATCTGGGACTTATCCCTGCAAAGCAGTTTATCGTGGATGATACACCCAAGGAATACAGAGAGGCTATTGCTGAGGAGTTCAAGAACCTGAATTACGGTCTTGAAGCTGAGGCGGTATTTGAGACTGACGGCTACAAGATCCATGAAGCCATAAAGGAGCATGATTACCATGGCTATCCGCTTATTCTCGGTGGATATTACGATAAGGAAATCACGGATGACCTTAAGGGTAACTTCCTTAACATCTCATGGCCTGTAAAGGACAAGATCGTATTTGATGATTTCATTGTGGGATATACCGGTGGGATCAGACTTATTGAGGATATTTATACTGTAGCGTCCCAGAGATTTAACTGATTTATAATGTTTATGCCCTGCCGAAAATGGCAGGGCTTTTGTTATGTAAAGACTTAGTTGGTGATCAGCTTATATGATAATGAATTCTTATTGCTAACCATAATAACTACTTAATTGTGCAATGCAGCGACCAAGAGTATAGTCTTCTTAACAACAAAACAAGTTGCTGACTGGACAACCGGAGGCGAATGACTACTATCATTGGGTAGCTCATTTTCCTTCGGTTTTTTCAGTTTACGGGAATAAATGGTCAGCAAAATTTAAGGTGCAGTATATAGCTGCAAGAAGGAGGAGAAAATGAAGAAATTACAGGCTATCAAATTTATTACCGCAGGAGCAGCTACAATGGCAATGATGGCTGCACTTACAGGATGCCAAAGCTCAGCAGGCACAGGAGCTCAGGCAGCAAATACCACTGAGACAGAAGCAAAGGATGAAGTAGAAGTAAAGGATGAAGTAGAAGTAAAGGATGAAGCAACTGCAACAAGCGATTCAGCAGACGGAGAGGTTAAGACAGTTATTGTAGGATCCGGAATCAATTACAACCCCTTCTGCTACCTTGACGAAAATGGTGAAGCAGTTGGATATGAGTACGACGTACTTGCCAAGATAGATGAGCTTCTTCCTCAGTATGAATTTGAATATCAGTCAATGGCCTTTGATCAGCTGGTACTTTCACTTGAGGCAGGAAAAATAGATATAGCGGCACATCAGTATGAATATACGGATGAAAGAGCAGAGAAGTATCTTTTCTCAGGTGAGACCTATACATCATACATTACATACCTTGCAGTACCTGTAGACAGCGATGTGGACAGCCTTGAAGATCTTGCAGGTCAGAAGATAAGAACCGGCGGAAGAACAAGCGCAACAACTCAGATACTTACAAAGTGGAATGAAGAGCATCCCGGACAGGAAGTTGAACTTGTAACAGCTGAATCAAGCTCTGATGAAGAGGCCGCAGCAGCAATTAAGTCAGGCGCTGCAGCAGCAACTGTTCTTAAGAAGAGTGATGTAATAAAGCTTAATACTAACTTCAGTGATGACGGAAAAGACTTCATTAAATCAGTCGGAGAGCCTATAAACAATTCAAAGACCTACTATCTGTATCGCAAGGATGAGACAGAGCTTCAGGAAGCTATAGACGGTGCACTTAAGCAGCTTAAGGAAGACGGAACTCTTTCAGAGCTTGCTATCAAGTGGGTAGGATACGACGTAACTGAAGAGGAATAATGACTATGGGAAATTATTTTAGTATTGATAGATTTATAAATGTATTTCCTAAAATAATTTCAAATATATCGGTTAATTTCCATATAGTGTTTTGGTCAATGCTTTTTGGCACGATATTAGCAGTCTTGGTTGCAGTCTTAAGGCTTAAGAAAATTCCGGTAATAAGTCAGATTATAAGTGTTTATATCTCGTTCATGAGAGGAACGCCACTTCTGGTTCAGATGATGATCGCATTTTACGGGATTCCACTTTTGCTAGGATCACTTTTCCTGAATGTGTTTGGAATAAACCTGAATAGGATAGAACCGGTAATATTTGTGGAAATCGCGATTATATTGAATGAAGGAGCATTCCTCGGTGAAATATTCAGAGGGGCCATAACCTCTGTACCTTCCATTCAAACAGAAGCCGGATATTCAATTGGGATGACAGGAGCGCAAACTTTTAGCCGAATTGTGCTCCCCCAGGCTTTTAAGGTTGCACTGCCTCATTACGGTGTGGATCTGGTCGGAGTGTTTCAGAATACATCATTGGTATTTACACTCGGCGTAGTAGATGTTTTGGGAAAAGCAAAAACACTTGGTGCGGCTACAGGGCACACTTTGGAAGGATATATAGCAGCGACACTTGTTTATATTACCTTCAGTTTAATTTTGAAGGGTGCTTTTTTACTACTTGAGAAAAAACTGAAGTAAAGGGGAAAATATATGTCATTTAATGTATCAAGTTTTTTAGAATCCCTGATATCTGCTTTTAAATATGCACCTGTGACATTGGAATTGACTGCTATTACATTTGTAGTGAGCCTGATTTTGGGAACCTTTATTGCTACCATTAGGCATTACAGGGTTCCTGTATTATCACAGTTTTTTGCAATTTTTGTCACGATTTATATGGGGCTTCCGATGATGGTAGCCCTTATACTTTACAATCTGATCTTTATGACCTTTTACAATGATTTTGCAGAAGCTTTTCATATAAGCGTTCAGATAAGTGATATAAATCCTATTTTCATTGGCTTTTTTGCACTTATTCTTGGGACATCCTGCTCGATCAGTGAAAGCGTAAGAGGTGCATTCAGGGGAATTGACAAAACACAGTACGAAGCAGGTTATAGTATAGGCCTTACAAAATTTCAGACACTAAGGCGGATTATTTTCCCGCAGATGGTTCCGATACTTTTACCGGGAATGCAGAATTCACTGATCGGATTACTGAAGGCATCAAATCTGGTAAGTGCGATATCCGTAATAGAAATAATGACAGGGGCGCTTCTTCCGGCGCTGCTATATTACAGCTACCTGGAAGGGTACGTCGCAGCAGCTCTTGTTTACTGGATTATCGGTGCATGTATAGAATTACTTGCGGCAATTGCAGAGAAAAACTCCGGGAAATATTTGAAAAGAACAGTTGGTTAAAGCAATCTGATCGGTGGATCAGAGCCGGAGATAAGGAGTGATTACAGGGTGATAGAGTTAACTAGTGTAAAAAAATCGTTTGCAAAACAGGAAGTACTTAAGGACGTTTCACTAAGGGTTAATGATGGTGAAGTGGTGGTCATACTTGGCCCAAGCGGCTCGGGAAAGACAACGCTTCTTAGATGCATAAACTTTTTGGAACGTGCTGACAGTGGTCTTATGAATTTTGGGGGAAATGAGATAGATTTGCGGAAAACAAAGAAAAAAGAGATTTTGTATGTCAGAAGACATTCAGCATTTGTTTTCCAGAATTACGGACTTTTTGCACACAAGACAGCGATCCAGAACGTAATGGAGGGTCTTACACAGGTACAGAAGAAGTCAAAGGCTGACGCAACGAAAATTGCTGAGGATGCTCTTAGCTGGGTTGGACTACTTGATAAAAAGGATTATTATCCTTCACAGCTTTCAGGCGGACAACAGCAGAGAGTCGGAATCGCACGAGCCATTGCCTTAAAGCCTGATGTTATTCTCTTTGATGAACCAACCTCTGCGCTTGATCCTGAGCTTGTGGGCGAAACACTTGAGGTTATAAAGAAGGTTGCAAAGAGCGGAATCACAATGGTAGTTGTTACACACGAAATGTCCTTTGCGGAGGAAGTTGCTGACAGGGTAATCTTCATGGACGGTGGCGTTGTGGTAGAGGAAGGAAAGCCGGACGAGATATTCTATCGTCCGAAGGAGGAACGTACACGACAGTTTTTATCCAGGATCATGCCGGCGGATTCCTATGTAATCTAATAATTTTTAAGTCCAGGGAGCTTTTCGCAGCTCCCTTTTTCAATATCATTGATATGTTCTAACGGGAGAAAAAATGAAATATGACAGGAAATAGAAAACTGGTTAAGGAGATAATCATCCTTATCATACCGGCAATTATTGAATACTCGTTCCAGGCACTTGTCAATTATGCCGATTTTATTATGGTGGGGAAGCTTGGCATAGAGGCATCGGCAACTATAGGAATTACAAATGAAGTTACATTTCTTATAAAGGCAGGAGTAAATGCATTGGGTGTTGGTGTGCTTGCATATATGGCAAAAGAGATAGGCGCAGGAAACAGGGGAAAACTAAGGAATGCAACCCTGCATGCATATTTTCTTGCTTTAGTGGTGGGGATATTTACTACAGCTATCCCTCTTATCATTAGTCCGTACCTGCCGGTATTTCTTGGGGCTGCAGAAGATATAAGAAGACCTGCATCCATGTACTTTTCCATATGCTCATCCATGGGGGTTTTCTTTGCTTTTAATGTGACAGCAGGAAGCATAAGAAAAGCGGATAAGGATATGGTCACACCATTACTGGTTAATGGTTTTATAAACATTCTGAATGTAATACTTAACTGGTTTTTGATTTACCCTGACAAGATAATAAGCTTTTCGGGAATGGAAATAAATATCAGAAGAGGCAATTTGGGTGTTATGGGAGCAGCCTATGCAACTGCAATTGCCACTATGACAGGCGGAATCCTTATGCTGTTTTTCAATGAAAAGCATAAGGATACTGCGATGATAGCAAAGGCTGATATCAAGGACAATTTTCTGAGGGCTGAAGGAAAAGAAATTATAGGGAAGTATATTTTGGTTGGCGTACCTGCTTTTCTGACATCTGTAGTTACAAGCCTTGGGAGAGTCATTTTTACTGCTATGGTAGTTCCTCTCGGAACAGAAATATACGCTGCCCACTCTATTGCATTTACGGCCGAATCTGCTTTTTACATCCCTGCTGTCGGAATGGCCAGCGCTGTTGCATCCCTTTCCGGCAATGTAAGAGGTGAAGGAAATCTAAAAAAACTAAACAGGCAAACCAACATGGTCTGCGTGATTATTGTATTCATTATGATGATAGCAACAGGAATATTACTGATATGTGCCGATGGAATTATTTCATTTTTTACAAATGATGCAGGTGCACTTATTCTGGCGCCGAAGCTCCTGCGTATTGTTGCAATAAATGAGCCTATGTTCGGAATCTCCATAGTCATGCAATATGTATTTAATGGAATTGGGAAAACCAAGATTCCATTGGTGGTATCAGGATTTACGCAATGGTTTGTGAGAGTCCTGGGGGTATTTATATTTGTTCATGTATTAGGATTTGGAATAGAAATAGCGTGGATATGCATGATATCGGATAATATCCTTAGAGCAATACTGCTATATGGCTGGTATTGGGCAGATAATAGAAGGATATTGGCGTGATGAGCAGACTTGATTTTTTGCTACAATAGTAAACAAGGCGAAAACTGGAGGTGGAAATTGGGATTATCTTAGGATAAGGTATTAGCTAAAAAAGGTGTATAATAAAGATAAAAACAGATGTCGATGATTGTTTTTATAGGAGAAATGTTATGTGTAAAGTTGTTGACGTCAAAATTGGTAACAGACAAGTGAAAGTTGCTGATATAAAAAGAAAATATCTGGAAAACATAGCTGAGTCAGCAAAAGAGTGTTCTTTAATCGATAAGATAATATTGTTTGGGTCTAGCATTGAAGACAGATGTACAGAAGAATCTGATATAGATATAGCTGTTTTTGGAAGCCAGCCAAAAGGTAAAGCATTGACATCAAAGCAATTTATGCGATTTGCTGATAAACTCTCTGAGTTCGATGATTTTTTACAGAGCTATGACATTCTTTATTTTAAAACCGGAAAGGAAGATGATTCTGCGATACTTGCAGAAATAAGCAGAGGAGAGGTCTTGTATGTCAGGGAGTAGTTACTCATTAAATATGGGACAGATAAAAGCTGATTTGTTTATAGCTGGTTCAACAATTGATGAAGTAAAGAAGAGAACACCAAAAGAGGGAAAATATCTCAAAGGTCAGGCGGCGTACCATTTGCAGCAGGCCGCTGAAAAATTAATAAAGATACAGATTTATTATGCAGTTAAGCAACCTGATCAGAGAAAGCTATACAAGCATGCAATAAACGAGCTCCTTAACTATGCACGGTCGTTGGGAATAAGTATTATAGTTCCAAAGTATATTGAAGATAAGAAACTGGTGCTTTCTTCCTGGGAAGCTGATGGAAGGTATGACGTTCATATGACAGTTAAGATAACACAGCTTGAAAAAGCATATGAAGAAATAGAAAACTGGTGCGATGATTTACAGAAAAAGGGCTTCAAATAGTTATAGCAATGATGCGAAAATAGCATAAACTTGGCAGTATACATTTATTTGTGGATAGTATGCTGCCCTTTTTATCGATATAATTTTTAGTTGAGGGAGAAATTATTCATACTCCCGATGAATATGATTTTCCGGATTCTTTATATCAGGATCACTGGGAAAATGCTGAAGCATTTGGAGTTGTGGGCGATAACGATGAGCTTATGGCATGCATTGAAGTCTGTCCCGAAGAATGGTCAAACAGACTTAATGATATAGGGAGACGTGAAGTTAGAATTAATTTGGGTTATTTTTTCAATAGAGATGGAAAAAGATGGTGAGAGCTTGGATGTTTATATAGCGTGTAAGTAAGGTGGTGCTTATGGAAAGGAAATCTATTCTGATCAAAGATACAACAAGGGAAGATCGTGAACAAATAGTTAAGAACTCCCTTGATTGTGGTGGAGGATGTGAGAACTGCTCATCATGCTGGCTTGGTGGTGGTAGTCCCTGGGATATATATCAGGACTACATTGACGGCAAAAAAGAAATCCGTGAGATAAACATGGAGTACATGGAAAAATATCGCCAGGACAGACAGATTCATTGAGAGGATTTATGATTTATGGGAAGTGCACCGGAGATAAACAACTCTACAAGTGAAGAGCGAAGAGCATATATAAAAAAGCGTTTTCCATGCATTGCAGACTGCGATATGTGTGGCCTTTGCAAGGTTTTTCATGGAAAAGATGCTGAGACGGCTTATGCTGATTACATCGATGGAAGTAGAGATTTTATGGATGTGTCAGCTGACTATAAGTAATGGTGACTTTTGATCCGCGGAAATAGCATTAACTGGGCAGTATACATTTGATTGAAAGAAACATGAATCGGTACCGCGAGAATGGTTTTGGTCTGTGGGCTGTATGCTTGAAAGATACCGGAGTTAGAGGAGATAAGACTCAGAGGACTGAAGAAAAGAAAAAGTGATGGATAGAAATTTATTAGAAAATCATTATAAAAGAATACTCACAGACAACAAAGAGAGATTTTTGGAAGGCGGTGTCGGGGATGCTTTCCTTTCCAATGCAAAAAATGATAACAGGATGGCTCTGGTCGTTCTTATACGGATTACATCTGAGATAGCGGGCAAGATAAATAAATGTATATCTGAATTACGTGATATAGAGCCGGATTTGTATTATTACCCATGTGAGGATTTTCATATTACGGTCATGGATATCTTAAGAGGGGAAGAAGGCAGGGAGTTGCCACATAATCTGGATGATTACATAAAGTGTATCAGAGAATGCTGTTCGGAGATTGATCCTTTTAAAATCACCTTTGATGGCCTTGTGGCTAGTGATAATGCAATTATGGTAAAAGGCTATTACGATGAACAGTTATTAAGGTTTAGAGAAAGCTTGAGAAATTCACTTGCGGTTAACGGATTATCATTGGAAGAGAGATATAAAACAATTTCTTCGCATATAACAATTTCCAGACTTTATGATAAATATACAAATCCTACGGAGCTTATGGATTATATAGAAAAGCCACATTCATTTGGAGCGATGACAGTTAAAAATATGGAAATCTCGTATCATAACTGGTATGACACACGAAAACAGTTATTAAGCGTGGTGGAATTATGAGAAAAAAGAATGTTTGCCTGAGGCATATTTCAGAAGTTTTTTTTAATTATCATTGACTCTTCCCTTAGGGAACCCCTTAAGGTGGATTTATAAACAAGAAGGAGGTTCTGAAAATGGAGAAGAAAATGACATCCGGAGAAATGGCTAAGAAGGTGGGAGTTACACAAAAGGCGATACGCCTTTACGATGAAAAGGGACTCCTTAAACCAACTGAGTATTCTGAGGGCAATTATCGTTTATATGATGAGGCAGCGCTGCAGATTCTGGAAAAGATTGTTGCTCTGAAGCAGATAGGTTTTTCTCTTGAAGAAATTCGTGACAATTTAAAGAGTGGAGAGGCCAGCGATATTAAAGGTGCGCTGGAAATCCAGCTTCAGAAGATGGAGGAAAAGAAGTATCAGCTTGAGAAAATTACAGACGCAATTAAAAGAACTTTAGCTCGGGGGGAGGATCTTGATTGGGATGATGTCGCAGGTATTGTACAGTACGTGAGTGCAGATCAGTCTGCTGATGAACGTCACTGGGATGCGCTTAAACATACAAAAGGCGAACTTGACTGGTATGTGAGGATTTTTCAGTCGCTTGATCTTCATGAGGAAAATAGGGTTCTTGACCTGGGCTGTGGATATGCGAAGCTATGGAGAAACAACTGGACGGACATTCCAAAGGGAACAAAGATTTCAGGCTATGACATTCATGGAAGCTGGGCAGATGATTTTGCCGGGTTCATTCCTGATAACAAGGATAAATTACCTGAGGGCGTAGAGATAAGACTTGAATTTGCTGATCTGGAGGATGAGAAGACCTGGATTCAAATTGAAGAGAGCGGTGTTTATGATGTGGTTGTAGGCCATTATCTTGATTCTGAGATAAAGGATATAGAGGCAATTGTGAATCATGCCAGCAAAGTCGTAGCTGAGGATGGCCTTTTTTCCTTCAACGGTGGAAATGTTGCGAACTGGAACAATATCTTCAAGGATGTGCTTGAGGCAATTGGAGAAGATACATCATTCATAGATGAAACCATAGCCCGTCAAACGGAGAAACGAAATCAGTACATCGCTATGATGGAGAAGTATTTTGCAAGGGTGGAATCAGTTCTTTTACCTAACTTCTGGCATTATACTGAGCCAAAAGAAATCGTGGCGAAGATGAAGGACTATTACAAAGGCCAGGATAAGACCATCGAAGGATACGAGGAAAAGCTCCTTTCATATTTCAAGGACAAGATTGAAAAAGATGGCGAGTTTGTACTTGAGGCAAGAAGCCAGTTCTGGCACTGCTATAAGAAATATAGCTTCAGTTGAATAAAATTCCCACTTGTTTTCTTCTCCTATGAATAATAAAATTTTTAGAAAGAAATTTTAAGGAATGGGAGAGAAACATGGCACAGAGAACAGATATTCACAAGGTACTAATAATCGGCTCAGGCCCCATTGTTATCGGACAGGCTTGCGAATTTGACTATTCAGGAACCCAGGCGTGCAAGGCTCTCAGAAGTCTTGGCTATGAGATTGTTCTTGTTAATTCCAATCCCGCTACGATCATGACTGATCCGGAGATGGCTGACAGGACTTATATTGAGCCTTTAAATGTGGACCGCGTTGCGGCTGTAATTGAAAAAGAAAGACCGGATGCCCTTTTGCCCAATTTGGGAGGACAGTCTGGTCTTAATTTATGCGCGGAATTATATAAGGCCGGTGTACTTGATAAGTACGGTGTTAAGGTTATAGGTGTTCAGGTTGACGCTATCGAGCGAGGTGAGGACAGAACCGAGTTCAAAAAGACCATGGACATGCTGGGCATAGAGATGGCAAGATCCAAGGCCTGCTACAGCGTAGAGGAAGCTCTGGCTGAGGCGGATGAGCTTGGATATCCCGTGGTATTAAGACCCGCTTATACAATGGGCGGCGCAGGTGGCGGCCTTGTTTATAACAAGGAAGAGCTGCAGACAGTCTGTGCCAGAGGTCTTGCTGCTTCAATCATCCATCAGGTTCTCGTTGAGGAGTCAATCCTTGGCTGGGAGGAGCTTGAGCTTGAAGTAGTAAGAGATAAGGATAATAACATGATCACCGTATGCTTCATTGAGAATGTTGATCCTGTAGGTGTTCACACAGGAGACTCCTTCTGTACTGCACCCATGCTCACAATAGATGAAAAGCTCCAGGAGGAGCTGCAGCGTCAGGCCTATAAGATCGTTGAGCATATCGGTGTCATCGGCGGAACCAACGTACAGTTCGCTCATGACCCCAAGACCGGAAGAATCGTTGTTATCGAGATCAATCCCCGTACCTCAAGATCCTCTGCCCTTGCAAGTAAGGCAACAGGCTTCCCAATCGCACTTGTATCAGCTAAGCTTGCTACAGGTCTTACTCTTGCTGAGCTTACTGATTCAAAGTTCGGAACTCTTGATAAGTATGTTCCCAACGGAGACTATGTGGTAGTTAAGTTTGCACGCTGGGCGTTCGAGAAGTTCCACGGAGTAGAGGATAAGCTCGGAACGCAAATGAGAGCCGTTGGTGAAGTAATGTCCATCGGTAAGAACTTCAAGGAGGCCTTCCAGAAGGCTATAAGATCCCTTGAGAAGGGAAGATACGGTCTTGGTAATGTTAAGAAGTATGAGGAGATGGATAAGGACGACATTCTTCATCTTTTAAAGGATGCTTCCTCTGAGAGATATTTCCTTATATATGAAGCCTTCAAGAAGGGCGTTACCGTTGATGAGATATTCGATATTACCAAGGTTAAGCACTATTTCCTTAATGAGATAAAGGAGCTCGTAGACGAGGAGACAGCTATCGTCAAAGAATTTAAAGGCAGTGTTCCTACCAAAGAGGTTCTTCTTAAGGCAAAGGAGGACGGCTTTGCGGATAAGTATCTCTCAGGTCTTCTTGATGTATCTGAGGATGATATCAGAAATAAGAGAGACGAATTCGGACTCACTGAAAAGTGGGACGGCGTTCACGTATATGGAACAGACGGCGCTGCTTACTACTATTCAACCTATAAGGCAGATGCTAACCTTGAGAATCCCAAGGCTGACGGAGAAGCTGATGCTAAGAAGATAATGATCCTTGGCGGTGGTCCCAACAGAATAGGTCAGGGTATTGAGTTTGATTACTGCTGCGTACATGCAGCTCTTGCACTTAAAAAGCTTGGTTTTGAGACCATCATAGTAAACTGCAATCCCGAGACAGTTTCAACTGACTACGATACATCAGATACTCTGTACTTCGAGCCTCTGACCTTGGAGGATGTTCTTCAGATTTACAGAAAGGAAAAGCCCGTTGGAGTTATCGCACAGTTTGGCGGACAGACTCCTCTTAACCTTGCTGCAAAGCTTAAGGAAGAGGGCGTAAACATCCTTGGAACAACTCCTGAGGTTATCGATCTTGCTGAGGACAGAGACCAGTTCCGTATGATGATGGAGAAGCTTGGTATTCCCATGGCTGAGTCAGGAATGGCTTCTGATGTTGAAGGAGCTAAGGAGATAGCTGCAAGAATCGGCTACCCTGTAATGGTTCGCCCTTCCTTCGTCCTCGGCGGAAGAGGAATGGAGATCGTAAGGGATGAGGAGAGCATGGAAGGCTACATGAAGGCCGCTGTAGGTGTAACTCCTGACAGACCGATTTTGATAGACAGATTCCTTCACAATGCACTTGAGTGCGAAGCAGATGCAATAAGTGATGGTGAGAGAGCATTCGTTCCTGCGGTTATGGAGCATATCGAGCTTGCAGGTATTCACTCCGGTGATTCGGCATGTATTGTTCCATCAAAGCACATCTCAGAGAAGCACCTTAAGACTATCGAGGAATATACACGTAAGATCGCTGTAGAGATGAATGTCGTAGGACTTATGAACATGCAGTACGCTATCGAGGATGATACTGTTTACGTACTTGAAGCTAATCCCAGAGCATCCAGAACAGTACCGCTTGTATCAAAGGTCTGCGGAATTAAGATGGTACCTGTTGCGACAGATATTATTACTGCATCCCTCACAGGAAGACCGTCACCTGTACAGGAACTCATTGATGCAAAGAAGAATACAGAGCCTGAGTACTACGGTGTAAAAGAGGCTGTATTCCCCTTCAATATGTTCCCTGAGGTTGACCCTGTTCTCGGACCTGAAATGCGTTCTACAGGTGAGGTTTTAGGACTTGCAAAGACTCCCGGAGAAGCCTTCTTCAAGGCAGAGGAAGCAGCAAATGCAGCTCTTCCCCTTCAGGGTGCGGTTCTCATTTCTCTTAACGATGAGGATAAGCCCCACGCAGCAGAGCTGGCAGAGGCTTTCGCAAAGGAGGGCTTCAAGATCTACGCTACAGGTAAGACCTATGAGACCATAACCGGTGCCTGCATAGATGCAACCAGGATCCTTAAAAACTATGAGGGCGGAAGACCCAACGTTGAGGATCTTATAAAGAACGGCGATGTACAGCTTGTAATCAACACTCCTATCGGAAAAGGAGCAAAGTACGACGACGCCTACCTTCGCCGCGCAGCCATAAAGGCCCGCATCCCTTACATAACCACTGTTGCCGCAGCCAAGGCAGCAGCTCAGGGTATAAGCGAAGTCAAGAAGGGCGGCTGTGGAAACATCAAGTCTCTTCAGGAATATGCTTAAAAGCAAATAAAGTCTAAAAAACAAAATATAATGGGTGACTGATAAAAGAGTTACCGAAACACTATGAGTGATAGCTACATTTTATATGTGACTATCACTTTTGTGTATTTTACAGGTAAATGCTGATATTTCATAATAGAGATGTAAGAATTACAGAGCAGAAATATTAACGTAAAAACAAACAGATTTATATATTTAAACATTTTATTATGAGGTATGGATTATGGCAAATATACTTGCATTTGGGGATTCAAACACATGGGGACTTATCCCGGGCACCAAGGAGCGTTATCCCTGGGGAATAAGATGGACAAGTCTTGTTCAGGAGGAGCTCTCCGACGACAGAATTATTGAGAATGGCCTTTGTGGAAGGACCACGATTTTCGAGGATCAGCTAAGACCCTTCAGGAAAGGCTCTGATATACTTCCTCTTTTGATTGAGAGTAATTACCCTCTTGATGCGGCGATCATCATGCTTGGAACAAATGACTGTAAGAAGATTTTTAATGCAAACTCCCACACCATAGGAAAGGGGCTGGAGCTCTGCCTTGATGAGTTGGAGAAATACATATCTCCCAATAAAATCCTGGTGGTATCACCCATTAAGCTTGGAAGCGAAGTATACACTCCTGAAAAGGATCCTGAATTTGATAAGGATTCCATTGAGACCAGTAAAAATCTTAAGCGTGAATATGAGAAAATTGCAAAAAGAAGGGGTAACCAGTTCCTTGCTGCCTCTGATTTTGCAGATCCAAGTGCCGTTGATGATGAGCACATGGACGAGGAGGGACATAAGAATCTTTCAGCCGCCATTTTAAGTAAGCTTCAGGAGATGAAGAGTGCATAAATCCAGCAATTATCCTGCATATTTGTGATGCCTGCCGCGCTTGTTATAGATACGGAAAATAGATATAATGATATTGTTATATCAATAAGAATGTGGAGAGAATAATTATGCAGGATAAACTCATTGATCTTCAACACATCACAAAATCTTATGGTAGCTCAACAATACTCGATGATCTTAATTTGTACATCAGAGAGAATGAATTTGTCACACTTTTAGGACCTTCAGGCTGTGGAAAGACAACCACCCTGAGGATAATCGGAGGTTTCGAAACTCCTGATTCCGGATCTGTAATTTTTCAGGGGAATGATATCACTTCTTTGTCTCCGAATAAGAGAGAAGTCAACACTGTATTCCAAAAGTATGCACTTTTCCCGCACATGACCATTGCGGAGAATATCGCTTTTGGACTAAAAATCCATAAAAAATCCACATCGTATATCAATGACAAAATTAAATATGCGCTAAAGCTTGTTAATATGGAGGGCTTTGGAGACAGAATGCCTGATTCTTTGTCCGGAGGTCAGCAGCAGCGAATTGCCATAGCAAGAGCTATTGTGAATGAGCCCAAGGTTCTTCTGTTGGATGAGCCTCTTGGAGCGCTGGATCTAAAGCTGAGGCAGGACATGCAGTACGAGCTGATAAGGCTTAAGAATGAGCTTGGCATAACCTTTGTATATGTTACCCATGATCAGGAGGAAGCCCTCACTATGTCTGACACCATCGTGGTCATGAATCAGGGCTATATTCAGCAGATCGGAACTCCGACAGATATATACAATGAACCTCAGAATACCTTTGTTGCGGACTTTATAGGCGATTCCAATATCCTTGAAGGCATCATGATAAGGGATAAGCTTGTAGAGATTCTTGGCGCCAAATTCGACTGCGTAGATACGGGCTTTGGAGAGAACAACCCTGTGGACGTAGTTATAAGACCTGAGGACATAGACCTCATAGAGCCTGAAAAGGGAACCATAGAGGGCATCGTTACCGATGTTATCTTTAAAGGCGTCCATTACGAGATGTGCGTAATGGCAAGAGGCTTTGAATTTGTAGTTCACTCCACCGATTCCTTCAGTGTGGATTCAAGAGTTGGAATCCATGTGGATCCCTTTGACATTCAGATCATGCATAAGCCTGAGTCTGATGATGAGAAAGCTGTGGAAATATATGAATAATAAATACACCAGATATGTAGCAGCTCCTTATCTTATCTGGAGCGTGGGTTTTATAATCATTCCGCTTTGTCTTGTCCTGTACTATGCCTTTACCAATGCAGATGGGGCATTCACCATTGATAATGTGGCGGATATTATTTCCTATGTAAACATAAAGGCACTGCTTCTTTCCGTTGCCTTTTCTTTGGCTTCGACCCTTTTGTGCCTGCTTATTGCCTATCCGCTGGCAGTTGTGCTTTCGTCTGTTATCAGTACCAACTCATCTATACTGTCCCTTTTGTTCATTCTTCCCATGTGGATGAATTCACTTCTTAGAACCTATGCGTGGCAGAACATCCTTGAGAGAAAAGGCGTTATAAACGGCTTCCTTACAGCTCTGAATCTGCCGCCTCTTTATATCATCAATAAGCCACCGGCTATACTTCTCGGTATGGTCTATGACTTTTTGCCCTTTATGATACTTCCTGTCTATAACTCAGTTTCGAGAATAGACAAGGATCTTATTAATGCTGCAAGGGATTTGGGAGCAGGCTATCGGGATATCTTTTTCCGTGTAATCTGGCCCCTCAGCCTTCCGGGAGTAATCTCCGGCATCACGATGGTATTCGTACCCAGTCTTACCACCTTCGTCATTTCGGATATTCTGGGAGGAGGAAAAATCCTTCTCATCGGTAATGTAATAGAGCAGCTCTTTACCCAGGATTCAGACTGGAACGCGGGAGCGGGACTGTCTGCGGTGCTTATGATCTTCATTGTTATCAGTATGGTGATCACCTCTAAGTATGACAAGGAGGACATAAGATGAAGAAAACTCTTGGACATATCTATCTGACACTTGTACTGATCTTCCTGTATGCTCCTATTGCCACACTCATGATCCTTTCCTTTAATTCCAGTAAATCCCGTGCCCGTTTTGGAGGATTTACCCTCGCGTGGTATCAGAGCCTTTTTGAAAATGAAGAAGTCATGAATGCCTTCAGGACAACAATAATACTGGCGTTTTTATCTGCATTTATCGCAACAGTCCTGGGAACGGCTGCCTGCACAGGTATGGTAGCGATGAGAAAAAGGAGCAGAAACATAATTATGGGAATAACCAATATCCCCATGCTGAACGCCGACATCGTTACGGGTGTCAGCCTTATGCTTCTGTTTATAGCTGCAAGAGCGACCATGGGATTTACCACAGTCCTCTTTGCACATATCACCTTCAATATTCCCTATGTAATCCTGTCTGTAATGCCAAGGTACAGGGAGCTTAATGCAAGCGTTTACGAGGCTGCGCTGGATCTTGGAGCAAAGCCTTTATATGCCTTTTTCAAGGTTGTGCTTCCTGATCTTATGAGCGCGATCGTATCGGGATTTGTAATGAGCTTTACCATGTCACTTGATGACTTCATCATTACCCATTTCACTCAGGGACCCGGATTTGATACCCTTTCCACCAAGATATATTCCGAGATTAAAAAGGGTATAAATCCTGAAATGTATGCACTTTCTACGCTGATGTTCCTGACTATCCTTATTCTGCTGTTTCTGGTTAATTACAAGCCCTGGAGCAAGCAGTCTGTAGGAGAAATAAAGATCAGGACCAGAAAAGAGATCGTGGTAGGTTCCGGAAGGAGAGGTGCGGTATGAAAAGATTCGTTTCCCTTCTTTGTGTGCTTTCCTGCATGACTTCTCTTTATGGATGTGCGCTGAATAATGATGCAGGTAATTCTGATAATGTCGTATATATCTATAACTGGGGTGAATACATTGATCCGGAGGTCCTCACTATATTCACGGAGGAAACCGGTATCGAGGTGGTCTACGATGAGTTTGAGACCAATGAGATCATGTTTCCCAAGATCAAGGCCGGTGCTGTGAAATACGATCTGGTGTGCCCCTCTGATTATATGATCAAAAAGATGATAGATAATGATCTTCTTCAGGAAATCGATTTTAATAATGTGCCAAACTATGTGAATATCGGAGATGACTACTGGAAGCTGGCAGAGGACTATGATCCAGGGAACCGCTTCTCGATGCCCTATGTATTTGGAACAATCGGGATTCTTTATAACAAGAATATGGTTAAGGAAAAGGTCGACTCCTGGGACATTCTCTGGGATCCCAAATACAAGGACGAGATTTTGATGCAGGATTCCGTCAGGGATGCTTTCATGGTGGCGGAAATGAAGCTTGGATATTCCATAAACACTACAGATGAAGATGAGCTCCAGGAGTCTAAGGAGCTCCTTCAGAAGCAAAAGGAACTGGTTCAGGCCTATGTGGTTGACCAGGTTCGTGACAAGATGATAGGAAACGAGGCGGCCCTTGGGGTAATCTATTCCGGAGAGGCTATTTTTACCCAGCGTGAAAACCCTGACCTTGAGTACGTAATCCCTAAAGAGGGAACGAATTTCTGGATGGATTCATGGGTTATTCCGAAGAATGCAAAGCATAAGGAAAATGCGGAGAAATTCCTGAATTTCCTGGCAAGAGCGGATATCGCATGTATGAATTTTGATTATATCACCTATTCAACACCCAATACGGCTGCGAGAGAACTGGTTGAGGACGAAGATATAAAAAATTCACCGATAGCCTTCCCGGATTTATCAAAATATCACCTGGAGATTTATGTCAGTCTCGGGGAAAAGGCAGATCGCCATTTAAGTGATCTTTGGAGAGAAGTAAAGTCATATTAAAAAGGCTGTAATTGTATATTGTAAACATGATTTATGGTATAATTATCTAAACGAATAGAGACGAAAAATGATTATCTATAAGAAGAGATGTTATTAAAAAAATTCTAATGCAGGAGGTAATTGACATGGCTATTATAGATAAGATTTTCGGGGAGCACACTGACGTGTACAAATCCCCTTCAGAGGACGAGCTGCAGATGGAACAGACCGGAACCAAGGAGAAGAAGCCGAAGGCTGAGATTTCCGAACAGGATACGGTTAAATTTACAGAGCATGACAGATTTTGGGAGGGAATGAGGTAAGCTCTATAAGTTATCATTAGTGAATAAGTCAGCCTGTCATAGACGGGATTTATGAATGTTATTTTTAACACGTTGACACTGTAGTGTGACAGTGCTATGATTCTTTCAAGATTTATATTAAGATAGAGGTTGCGTATTTTATCAGTACGGATTCTGATGCGACAGGCGCAGGTGAGGAGTTTGGAAAGGACAATACGCCGAAGGATGAGCTTTCCTGTAGGGCTTGTACCTGGGCATACAGTTAAGAGCTGTATGACTGTCATCGTAAGATGGGGAGCTATCGGGCTAATTTGATCAATGATGATTTTTAAAGCTAACTCTCCGTGCGATGAGTTAGCTTTAGTTTTGTGGGGTATAAAACAAAAAAGGAGACAGTTTTATGGCAGTTTTTAAGGGAGCAGGTGTTGCCATTGCGACACCATTTAATGAAGATGGATCAGTTAATTATGAGGAGTTCAAGAGACTGATTGATTTCCAGATCGACAATGGAACAGATGCCATTATTGTATGCGGAACCACCGGTGAGAGTGCTACCATGTCAGAAGAGGAGCACATGGAGGTTTCAAGATTCTGTATTGAATATGTAAATAAGAGAGTACCTGTAATTGCAGGTGCAGGTTCTAACTGTACCAAGACAGCAATTGACCTTTCTGTCGATGCAGCTAAGGCTGGTGCTGATGGAATTCTTTCAGTTACTCCTTACTATAACAAAGCTACTCAGGACGGACTTGTTCAGCACTTCACAGCTATTGCCAAGGCAGTGGATGTTCCGATCATTCTTTATAATGTTCCCAGCCGCACAGGCTGCAATATCCAGCCTGCTACAGCAGCCAAGCTTTGCAAGGAAGTTGACAATATCGTTGGTATCAAGGATGCTGCAGGTAACCTTGCTCAGACAGCCAAGATGATGCAGCTCGCTGACGGTGCCATCGACCTATACTCAGGTGAGGACGGACTTGTAGTTCCGATCATGTCACTTGGCGGAATCGGTGTTATCTCAGTTCTTTCAAACGTAGCACCTAAGGAAACTCATGAGATGTGCCAGAAGGCTCTTGACGGAGACTTCACAGGGGCAGCAGCTATCCAGCTCAAAGCACTTCCTCTTATCGATGCACTTTTCTCAGAGGTTAATCCTATCCCTGTTAAGGCAGCTCTGGAGATGATTGGCTTTAAGGCAGGCCCGCTTCGTCTTCCTCTTACAACAATGACTGAGGCTAACAGAGTGGTACTCGAGAAAGAGCTTAAGAAATTTCTTGGAAAGTAAAATATAAATGATCCTTATTCGGAAGGCTTGGGTAATTTAAGCCTTCTCCCTTTGGGAGAAGGTGTCAGAGAAGCTGACGGATGAGGGGAGAGGACTTGGTATGATTAAAGCTATTATGCACGGCTGCAATGGCCGTATGGGACACGTAATTGTAGACCTTGCATCCGGTGATGACAAGATCGAGATCGTAGCAGGAGTTGATGCTTACGGTGATAACACCTACAGCTTCCCTGTTTTCGATTCTATTGAGAAATGTGACGTAGCTGCTGATGTTGTAATTGATTTTTCCAATGCATCAGCTGTAGATAACCTTCTTGAAGTATGCGCTTCAAAGAATCTCCCGGTAGTTCTTTGCACAACAGGTCTTTCAGATGAGCAGCTTGCTAAGGTTAAGAGCACTTCTGAGAAGGTGGCAGTTCTTAAATCCGCCAACATGTCAGTAGGTATCAACATGCTTATGAAGGTGCTTAAGGAGATATCACCTGTACTCGATGCTGCAGGCTTTGATATCGAGATTGTTGAGAAGCACCACAATCAGAAGCTTGATGCTCCCAGCGGAACAGCGCTTGCTCTTGCTGACAGCGTAAATGATTCTCTTTCAGAAAAGTGTGAGTACGTATACGACAGAAGCACAAGACGTGAGAAACGTCCCAAGAAGGAGATAGGTATCTCCGCAGTTCGCGGTGGCACAATTGTTGGTGACCACGACGTTATTTTTGCCGGAACAGATGAGGTTATAACTCTTTCACACAGAGCATATTCCAGATCCGTTTTTGCAAAGGGAGCCATCGAAGCAGCTAAGTTCCTTGCAGGGAAAGACGCGGGCCTTTATGATATGAGCAGTGTAATAGAATGATAAAAAACTGCCTTCTCCCTTTGGGAGAGGGTGTCAGCGAAGCTGACGGATGAGGGAATATGAGACTTAGACCCTGTATAGACATTCACAACGGACAGGTTAAACAGATAGTTGGCAGTAGCCTTAGAGACATGGGGGACTCCGCAACGGAGAACTTCGTGTCTACTCAGGACGCTGCTTTTTTTGCACGCATGTATAAGGAAAAGGGCCTTCACGGAGGGCATATCATAGTCCTTAATGCTGCTGACAGCCCTTATTATGAGGCATCGGTTAACCAGGCTCTGTCCGCACTTAGAGAGACTCCGGGATTCCTTCAGGTAGGAGGCGGAATCACAGCTGAAAATGCCTGGAAATTCCTTGACGCCGGTGCATCCCATGTCGTCGTAACAAGCTATGTATTTAAGGATGGCAGGGTGAATTATGACAATCTTCAAAAGCTCCTTAACGAAGTTGGTAAGGAACACCTGGTTCTTGATCTGTCCTGTAGGAAGGGCGTAGTTGTAGCAGGTGAAGGTGCCTTAAGCCATGATGCAGACAAATATTACATTGTTACCGACAGATGGCAGAAGATGACTGATGTGGAGGTGAATATGGATACTCTTGATGAATTATCCTCATACTGCGATGAATTTCTTGTTCATGCGGTGGACGTAGAGGGTAAGCAATCGGGAATTGAAGCAGAGCTTGCAACCCTTCTTGGTAGCTGGGCAAAGCTTCCTATCACCTATGCCGGCGGAGTTCACAGCTTTGATGATCTAAAGCTCCTTAGAGAATGCGCTGACGGCAGACTTGATGTGACAGTTGGCAGCGCTCTGGAAATATTCGGAGGTGCCATGTCAATTGATGAGATATCTGAGTACTGCCGCGTTCATGAGTGATTTTTATCTGAGAAATACAGAATAAAAGGGCTATTCTTTTTTTATATTTATTTAATTTATAATGTCGCCTTTTACCTTTATAATTCGTATATAGGTATATAGAGGTAAATAAAAACATCCAGTGTTTTTTATAAAGGAGGCAATTATATGGGTACTAATAAATTAAACGATGATGCTAATCTTGATGAATTAAAAGCAAAAGAGAAACTTGATGGACTTGCTTTAAATGATGATGAGCTTGATGATGTATCAGGTGGACAGATTGTTAATATGGCTAGGGGTATCAACGTGGTCAGAAATAGAAAGCAGCAGATTTTGTCTACAAATGGGAAAAATCTATAATAATCAGAAGGACTGTCACCTATGACGGTCCTTTTTATTGCAGTAAAAAACAGCCAGAGCGATGCTCTGGCTGTTTTGCACATCTGGTTTAAAGTGAGAATCTTGCAACGAAATCCTGAAGCTCCTGAGCGTTCTGTGCAAGTCTGTCGGAGGCCTCTGCAACCTCGTGGGTTGATGCGGTCTGCTGCTCGGATGCAGCGGATACGTTCTGGGTCTCATCAGCTACGCTGACACTCATTTCTTCAATCTTCTGGATGTTGTTAGCAATAGTAGTAGTTCCACCGGAGAGCTGATCTACGATCTCGCTCATGCGGGCACTCTGCTCGGATACGGAATGAACCTTGCTGACGATTTCATTGAAGGTGTTACCGGCTTCATTAACAACCTGGGAGCCTTCAATAACGCTCTGAGCACCTTCACGCATGGATTCAACGGCTTCTTCGGAACTTTTTGTAATGTCTTCAATAAGAACGGTGATATTGTTTGCAGCTTCGTTGGACTGATCTGCCAGCTTACTGATCTCACTTGCAACTACGGCGAAGCCTTTACCCATTTCACCGGCCCTTGCAGCCTCGATTGATGCATTCAGTGAGAGGAGGTTGGTCTGGCTTGCGATTTCTGCGATAGTATCAACGAAGGAATCAATATTCTTAAGCTTGTCGCCAAGACCTTCAACCATTGTAGCTGTATTCTCAACGGAATCCTTGATGGTTTCCATCATTGTGGTTGCGCGTGTCATGTCAGCTGCACCCTTGGTTGCTGCTTCATTTGTTGCGTTGATCATGTCACTGGAAGCAACGATTGCATGCTGGAATTCTTCCATGTTGCTTACAAATGCCTGAGTCTCATCACTTGCTCCTGAAACTGCTGTAATCTGACCACTGCAGGAATTAGCAACGTTTGTACAGGAGTTTGCAACCATTTCGCTTGCCTGTGCTGACTGTGAAGCACTTGCTGAAAGCTCTTCTGATGCGGAAGCAACATAAGCGGTTGTATCTGAAATCTTACCCATAAGTTCACGGATGTTATGGTGAAGGGTATCAAGGGCTTCGGCAATAAGACCAATCTCGTTCTTGCTCTTTGTAAGAGGACGAATCTTGCGCATAGATTCGTTGTCGCTGAAATCGCTGTTGGACATCTTTCCCATTTCTTCTGCGATGAGGATAATGGGCTTTGTGATTCTCTTACCAATGTAGTATGCTACGATAAGACCGATAACGCACATTACAACAAGTACGATAATAGATTTAAGGATACTGTTGTTAAGTGCCTTTGCTGCATGCTCTGAATACTCAGCTTCAAGTGCATCAATATGATCTACCCATACGCCTGTACCCATAACCCAGTCAAAAGGCTGGTAGTAAGCTGTGTAGTTGATCTTAGGAAGAGGCTCGGTTTCATTTGGCTTTGCAAACATAAGCTCTGTATATCCACCGCCGTCCTGCATACCATTTTTGATCATTTCCTGAATGAACTTGGTACCATTGGGGTCTACTGAATCCCATCTGGACTGTCCCTCAGTATCACGGCCAAGAAGAACTACGTTTATACCTGTAGAAGTATCTACCCAGAAATAGCCGGATCCATCGTTATATTTCAGGTCTCTTATGATGTCAGCAGCTTCCTTCATGGCTTCTTCTTTTGTCATAAGGCCTGCTTCGTATCTGGAATTCATGATAGCGCATACACTCATGGCTTCCTGAGTCTCATTCTTGAGTTCAGTCTTGATATCTTGAAGGAGTCTTTCTCTATACTGAGTTGTCTGTTCTTTAGTTGTAGCAATAGTGCTATTGATGGTGAAAAGTTCGACAATTAAACCTGTAAGAATTACAGCACCGCCGATGGCAATTAAAAGCGAATACAATAAAGACATATTTCTGGTAGGTCTGCCCATTTGTTATCCCTCCTCTGTGACGGATATGTTTTTTGATTGTACACATCTAAATATATCATTGAGGGATATGGAATAACAATTAATAGAGTATTAAAATTTAGTAAAGATAGTAGGATAGAAGAGGAGTAGTGCGCGACGCTCAAAAAACCCATCCGTTACCGGATGGGTTCGTTGATTAATCATTTGTACACTTGCTGATTCTATATATTAAGAATAAGGCACATTGTATTCTTGATTAAATGTTTGCCGTTAATCAAAGCTTGTTAACGTTAACGGCCTGAGGTCCTTTTTCACCCTGGATTACATCGTAATCAACTGCAGCGCCTTCGTCGAGAGACTTGAAGCCCTCCATGTTGAGTCCTGAATAATGTACGAATACATCATTGCCTGCCTCATCAGAAATGAAGCCGTAACCCTTCTGGTTGTTGAACCACTTAACTGTACCCTTGTTCATAGCTTACCTCCACTAAAAAATAAAAAATAGTTCTTATCGTCAAACGAGTACATCAATTGACGATATGTTGTATTAAAACAACATAATTAGGATATCACAATGAGTGTTAAAAGTAAAGGAATTATTAAAATATTCGCGAAAAAAATCACAATTTATCTAAGCTTTTACCGCATCCCTTTACTTTAATTGTTTAGTGTGCTAAAATATGAAAGCTAAGAAATGAAATTGACGAAATATAGTACATATTATACCTTGTTTTATTTCATTTCTTGCAAGACTTGGGGGCGTATTTATTCTTTCGAAACTATGGAGGGTAACATGAACAAGAAAATTCGTACAGAAGCGGTGGATCATTTATTTGAGGCCATTCTGTCACTTAGCGATAAGGAAGAGTGCTATAGCTTTTTTGAGGATCTCTGCACAGTGAATGAACTTATGTCTCTTTCACAGAGATTTGAGGTTGCAGCAATGCTCAGGAAGCATAAGACCTATCTCGAGATAGCAGAGAAGACCGGAGCTTCTACAGCTACAATAAGCCGTGTCAACAGATCTCTCAACTATGGCGATGATGGATATGCACTTGTATTTTCTAAGATGAAGTCGGAAGAGAACTAAGGAACAAACGAGATTTTGAGTTTGTGATTTAAGCGTAGCAGTTAGCTGTTACGCTTTTTTTCTTCTATATATAAAGTAAAACAGGACTATCAAAATGATAGTCCCGTTTCCATAATTCTTAGTTTGCAGAAGCTCTCTCCTTTGCCGTCTCAGCAGAAGTTTTCTCTGCTGTCATCTGGCATTGACCTTGGAAAACAGCGTTTTCATCAATTACCAGAGTCTTGGCTGATAAGTCACCAATGAGCTTGCCGGTGTCGCTGATCTCGACCTTTCCTGTGCTCGCAGTTACGTTTCCGTTGATCTCTCCTGCGAGGAAGAGGTTAGTAGCTGAAACAGCTCCGTTAATCTTGCCTTCCTGACCAACGATGAGAGAACCATTTACAGATACGTTACCATTAATGGTGCCATCGACACGTGTGCTTTCCTTAGCGCTAAAGGGTCCATCCAGAATGGCTCCGGCTGCAATAAATGAAGTAATGGGTTCTGCAGCTACGTCCATTGAACCATCTGCCTTTGAGTTGTTAAATAGTGCCATTGTTAGCCTCCTTAAAAGAGGGATATTTAAATCCCTTTATCTATAATAATGGATTTCGATTATCCATTTATCTCAATAAGATCTTCAGGATTTATAAATACTCCGTCCTTTTGAAGCTGGAATCCCAACTTTGTATTATCACTTCCCACAACAAAGAGGGTTGCTCCTCTGACTACGGTATCGCCTTCGTGAACAAGACTTTCACCGCCGTTTCTGTAAATTGAAACATAGCCGTTGCCGTGATCGATTGTTACTGAATTGCCATATTTTAAATCGCCTGCTACGGAAGTAACAGTTCCTGATCCTGCGGATGTAATGGTTGAGCCCTCTTCAGCTGAGAGGATAAGAATGGGATTATAGGCTGATGTGTCAACAGGGGTTGTCTCAGTATTCTCATCGCCTTCGCCATCCTCGTTTTCTTCAGGTTTAACGGCATTGCCGTCAGCATCAATGAGGCCTTCGATGGCTATATCGCCGGAGTTCGGATCGTCATAACTTGCCACCATGGAAGCTGTTCCCGAGATGGGAAGAAGTGATGGTACACTTAACTGTTCCGCCTCGGCAGCTGTAACCTGCTCGGCTTCTACCTTTTTATTAAGAGCCTGGCTTAAGTTTGTTACTTCAGTCTTAAGCTCAGCATTTTCTTTTGCCAATGCAATGTTCTCATCGGTTTTTTCACTGATCAACTGATCCTGCTGTGCAGAATATTTTTTTAATGAAGAAACTGTGATTGCTGAATGAATTTGAAAGCATAGTAATGCTACGAATACTGCAAAGATGGAAAACGCCAGCACCTGAGTAGCTACGTGCCCAAGATGAAAGCCGCCGCTGCTTCCGTCTGAATCCCCGGATATGATCATGATTGTGTAATGGCGTTTATGCCTGTGTTTTTTTGGTTTATTTAGATCTGCCATAAAAAACTCCCCGTTTAAAACTCACGGAATATAATACCATAAAACGTTATAGTAGGCAATTTCACAATGATGGACACCACAATTGTGATGAAGGATGGTATGATCATAGATGTTAAGAAAAATCCGAATCCTGTACCTGCTGAGGAATTAAATGATCTGTGATTATATTTTGAAGAAAAAAGAAAACAAGAATCGTATATGTGGACTCTTTGTGGCATGCATTTTGGTTTTGAATCTGCTATGTCCGATAAGTGGTCTTGCAGCATATAAGCCCGGTGGAATGATAGTGTTCCATTCATACTCTGACTACAACGCAGGAGATAGCCGCATTTTCCTGTATGACTTTAAGTCAGATACCCTCAAATGCTTAAGTGAAAACTGGAAGGATATAGTAAATCCCATGAACGCCTGCTTTAGAAATGATGGTAAGGCGTTAGTTTTCATGGGACAAAATAGAGACGGCGAGTGGGATATTTTCCAATATGAGCTTGGTGCTGATAAGCCGGTCAATATTACGGAGGGGAATGACCTTGATGACGAGGATCCAAAATACGGTTCAAAGGGAAAATACATTATTTTCAAGCAGAGTAATCCATCAGGAAAAGGAACCCGAATTGTTCGATATAGCTGCAGCTCGGGGAAGACGAAGGTGATTCTCAAGGGCTCATCCGAAAAGTCCATGCCTTATTACAGCAAAAATGGAAAGAAGATTTATTACACAGAAGGCAAAGGCCGAAAGACATCTATTAAAGCGCTCGATGTCAAAAGTAAGGAAATCTCCATGCTTTACAGTAAGGACGGCGTGCAATCCTATTATCCCATCACCGGTGGCAATGGGAAATATCTCTATTTTTCAAGAGGCTACAGTAAGAAAAATCGCGTAGACCAGATCATCAGATACAATCTGAAAACCGGTAAAGCGAAATCCCTAAAGTGCAACAGCAGGCATTTCGACTGCTCTGATGCCTGCTATGTTTCTTCGAAATATATCATTATCAGCAGCACTAAGAGCGGCAAAGAAGGCGGGTACGACTTATATCTTGTTAATGTCAAAAGCGGCGGGATGACCAGCTTGTCAAACTTTAATAATCATATAAACACTCCCATGGAGGAACTTGGATGTGATTATTTTGAAAGCTGATGGCATTTTTGGCGTTATTATTGTATGATTTTAAAAGCTTTTTACAAATGTAATTGTGTTCCATGAAAAGACATTTTTATCAGGCAAAAAATAAAAGGAGACAGTATGAAAATGGTTAAATTTAGTGAGATCGAATACAAGCGACCGGATATGGAGGCGCTTAAAAAGGCTTTGGAAGATGCTACTGCAAAAATCCGTGATGCCAGGAGTTATCAGGAAGTCAGAGACGCATACTATTCACTGCAGGAGTATGAGCAGGAAGTCGAGTCAATGTTTACTCTGGCTTATGTTCGCAATACCATCAATATGAGGGATGAGTTTTATGATGCAGAGGTTAAACTGCTACAGGAAGATTATGCAAAGATGATTCCTCAGTATAACGCTTATGAGAAGGCTCTTACAGAGTCACAGTTCAGACCTGAATTTGAGGCTGAATTTGGTGCTCAGCTCTTAAGAAAACTGGATGCTTCTTTGATGACAAGCGATGAGAAAATCATTTCTGAGACAATCCGCTGCGATCAGCTTAAGCAGGAATACAGCAAGACCGCTGCTGAGGCAGTGACTGACTTTAGAGGAGAGGAGTGCAATTTTTACGGACTCCTTAAGCACATGCAGAGCACAGACCGCGCAGAGCGCAAGGAGGCCTTCGAGGCATGGGCAGCACTTTATGAAAAGATCAGTCCCGAGCTCGAGGCACAGTATGGAGAGCTTGTAAAACTTCGTAATGAGATGGCTCTGAAAATGGGCTTCAAGAATTACGTCGATATGGCGTATATCGATAGAAACCGCTTTGATTACAAGCAGGAGGATGTGGCAAAATTCCGAGAGCAGGTAAGGGCGATAATCACACCTGCTGTTGCAAAGCTGCGCGAGGTACAGAAGGAAAAGCTCGGTGTGGATAAGCTTTACTACTATGACGAGGAGCTGAACTACCCTGATGGAAATGCTGCACCTATCGGAACTGCAAAGGAGCTCATAGACAAGGCACAGAAGATGTACAGAGAGATGAGCGCCGAGACAGGTGAGTTCTTTGACTTCATGAAGGAGTATGATCTCTTTGACTTAGAGACCAGACCCGGCAAGCACATGGGCGGTTACATGACAGCTATGCCTCTTTTCAAGGCACCCTTCATCTTCAGTAATTTCAATGGTACCTCTGCAGACGTTGATGTACTTACCCACGAGGCAGGGCATGCATTCCAGGGATATCTTTCTATGAGATCAATTGATGTGAACGCACTTCGCGCTTCAACAGCTGAGATCAACGAGATTCATTCCATGTCCATGGAACACTTCGCATACCCCTGGATGGAGCTGTTCTTTGGCGATAAAACTGAGAAATATATTACCTCACATCTTATGGGTGCACTTTCCGTAATTCCTTACCTGGTGAGTGTTGATGAGTTCCAGCATGAGGTTTATGCACATCCTGACTACACAGCAGCTGACTGGAAGAGAACATGGCATGAGATTGAGCAGAAATACATGCCCTGGCGCGATTATGATGGAAATGAATTCCTGGAGGCAGGTGGCTTCTGGATGCAGAAACAGCATATCTTCCTCTATCCTTTTTACTATATTGAATATGCTATGTCAGCGATCTGTGCATTCCAGTACTATGGCCGTATGAAGGAGGACAGACAGAAGGCATGGAATGATTACCTCAGTCTCTGCCGCGCAGGTGGAACCAAGGGCTATTTGGAGCTTCTGAAAATCGGTAATCTCCTTAGTCCTTTTGAAGACGGTACCGTTGAGAAGAGCACAGCTCATGTGATCGAGGAGCTTTCAAAGCGCTACACAGCATGAGAAAACCTGAGCTGAATTCTGCCGTTTACATTACTTCTGAAAAAGACTATAATATATAGGATTATCGCATGCAGGGGCATGTATATTTGAAATACTATATAAAGTGAGGTTACATTATGGCATTATTAGAACAGTGGCGCGGTATGGCTTATTCAGAAAAAGCTGATAAGGCACAGCTGCAGAAACTTTGGACAGATTATTTTCAGAAGGAAAAAGATATTTACGCAATCCTTCTTAAGAATCCTGATGAAGTAGTTAAGGGCACAGTTAAGGAACTGGCTGAAAAATATAGCGTTGATATCATGACAATGACAGGATTCCTTGATGGAATCAATGATTCACTTAAGGAGCAGAACCCTATCGATGATATGGAAGAGGATACAGAGGTTCAGCTCGGCTTCGATAAGGAGCTTCTTTACAAGAACATGGTAGCAGCAGGTGCTGACTGGCTTTATGGTCTTGAGGAGTGGAACGACATCTTCTCAGAGGAGAAGCAGAAGGAACTTTACAAGGAGCAGAAGGCTTCACAGACAGTTCGCAAGGAGAACAAGGTTTATCCTAACGATCCCTGTCCGTGTGGAAGTGGTAAGAAGTACAAGAAGTGCCACGGTAAAGGAAAGTTCTAAGTGAACTAACCCTCATCCGTCCGCTGATGCGGACACCTTCCCCCTGAGGGGGAAGGCATTTTTTATTTTTTGGGCTTCCCCCTTTGGGGGAAGGTGCCCGAAGGGCGGATGAGGGTAAAAATATAATAACTGTGCCCGGTTGGCACGGAAAAGGAGAAAAATCATGACAAAAGAAGAATTTAAAGAAGTGTATCGCCATTCATTGGCACACATCCTTGCAAAAGCCGTAATCGAGATTTACGGTAAGGAGACACAGTACGCAATTGGTCCGCAGGTGGCAGACGGTTGCTATTATGACTTCGTTTTGCCGGGGGCTGTGACAGAGGATGATTTCAAGACCATCGAGGATAAGATGCGCGAGATCATCAAGAGAAGAGAGGATTGGACAAGAAAAGAGGTTTCCAAGGAAGAAGCTCTCGAAATCTTTAAGGATCAGAAGTTTAAGACAGAGCTTATCAATGATCTTCCTGACGGAGAGACCATCACTACCTACAACACAGGTGATGATTTCATCGATCTTTGCCGTGGACCTCACGTTGAAAACTCTCAGGAGCTGATGAATGTTTCCTATAAAATAAAGGCTGTATCAGGCGCTTACTGGAGAGGCGATGAGAAGAGAGATTCCATGACAAGAATTTATCTCTATGCATTCCCTACAAAGGATGAGCTTAAGGCTCACCTTAAGATGATCCAGGAAGCTTTAGAGCGCGACCACAAGAAGATCGGTGCTCAGCTTGATCTTTTCATGTTTGACGAGACAGCTCCCGGAATGCCTTACTGGCTTCCCAGAGGCTGGAGAATGTACCAGAAGCTCCTTAAGTTCTCAAGAGATATTCAGGAGAGACATGGTTATACAGAGATCGCAGCTCCTCTTATCGATAACAAGAAGCTGTGGCTTATCAGTGGACACTGGGCTCATTACATCAACAACATGTTCATCGTACCAGGAATCGCAGGTCATGTTCAGGCTGACACAACTATTCCTGATGTAGCAGAGAGCATGGATGAGGATGCAGCTAAGACTCCTGTTAAGATCGAGAGAGGCTCTGTTATCTACAACAGAGAGGCCCTTGATACAATGGGCGCTAAGCCTATGAACTGTCCTAACGCTATGATGACTTATAAGAGAACAGTTCACTCTTACAAAGAGCTTCCTATCCGTTACAGTGAGTACGATGTACTTCACAGAAAAGAGAAGTCAGGACAGATGAACGGTCTTTTCCGTGTTCAGGAGTTCAGACAGGACGATGACCATACATTCGTTATGGAGTCACAGATCCAGGATGAGATTGCAGATATCATCTCAATCGCAGACGAGATCTACAAGACATTCGGTGTTACATACAGAGCTGAGTTCTCAACCCGTCCCGATGATTTCATGGGTGATATCGAGGTTTGGAACAGAGCAGAGGCTGCTATTAAGAGCATTCTTGATAAGAAATATGGCGAAGGTGGCTATGAGATCAACGAGGGCGACGGCGCTTTCTATGGGCCTAAGATCGACCTTCAGATAAAGGACGCACTTGGAAGAGAGTGGCAGTGCGGTACAGTACAGCTTGACTACCAGCTTCCTCACAACTTCGGCCTTACATATCAGGCTCAGGACGGAAGCCTTGAGATGCCTGTTGTTATCCACAGAGCTATCTATGGTTCACTTGAGAGATTCATTGGTATCATCATCGAGAACTTCAAGGGTGCGTTCCCGTTCTGGCTCAGCCCTTATCAGGTAGGTATCGTTCCTATCCGTGTTGAGCACAACGAGTACGCTAAGAAGGTAGCTGACCTTCTCTTCGAGAACGGCATCGATGTTGAGGCTGATTACTCCGACAACAACATGAAGGAGAAGATCAAGAAGTTCAAGAACTACAAGGATCCTTATATCATCGTTCTTGGTGATAAGGAGGCAGCAGAGAACACTGTTTCAATCAATGTTCGTGGTTCTAACAAGCAGATTCAGAATGTACCTCTTGATAAGTTTGTTGAGATGTGCAAGAAGATGAATGCAGAGCACACACTTGAGCTTATTGATTCTGTAGAGTAAAAATATTAGCCTTCCCCCTACTTTAGGGGGAGGTGTCAGCGAAGCTGACGGATGAGGGTTTGATGAACAACCTTAATAATTTAAAAAATAAGTGGGGCATTGCTCAAAGAGGGATCGGAATAATTTTGTATCTGGTGTCTGCCGGAATGCTGGTATTTTCGACTTACCTTTGCTTTAGCCCCGATATATGGTACGACGAGCTCTACAGTATACAGTTTGCTTTAAAGAGCGTATCTGAGATGGTTAAGTTAACAGCGGCGGATGTTCACCCGCCGCTGTATTATGTTATCGTGCATTATCTGATAAGAGGATTTGGCTATATAGGAGGTGCCCTTGGTGTTACAATAGGGACAGATACTCTTGCGGGCAATATGCCTGTCATATACGCCAAGATGGCAAGTGTCATTCCGCTTGTGATCCTCTTTATATACGCGGTGACGATCATCAGGAAAAGGTACGGAACACTTATAGGCGGACTGTTTAGCTGCGCAATGATCGCTATGCCTCAGATGGCGGATTACTCCGTTGAGATCAGAATGTACAGCTGGGTAATGCTTTTTGTGACAGCCATGTGCATACATGCAGAGCCTTTCCTTGAAAATGATAAGGATAAGCAGATAAAAGGCTTAAAATGGAGCAAGGCTTTCCCTGTCTTCATATATGGACTTCTCGCCTGCTATACGCAGTACTATGCCGCTGTTGCGGTGGCTTTTGTGTATTTGTTCCTTATAGTATGGTCTGTAAGGAAAAACATCTATCAGCTTGGGATACTTTTGATAAGCGCCAATTTCACAGCGGTAGCTTATTTCCCCTGGATAGGCGTCGTGTTGTCACAGGCAAAGTCCGTATCTTCAAATTACTGGATACAGCCTCTTAGTCTTAGGAGCTTTGGCGGCATTATCAAGTACCTTATGAAGCCCGGATTTTTCAATGAAAAGCTGGCAACAATCCTTGCTGTAGTAATGTTTATTCTGGTGGCATTCGCAGTGGTTATAAACATCAGGGATGCCTATATGTGGCTGTGCTTTATGCCGGTTATTGGAATTATTGCCTTCGGCTTTGCAGCTTCTATATTGCTAAGGCCCGTGTTCACATACAGATACATGATCCCCGGAATGGCAGCGCTGTGGCTTGGAGTTCTTATAGCATCGGGAAGGCTTCTGAATGTTTTTGGAAAAGATGCCGGAACAGAAGAGAAAAAGGCTAAGTCCTTTGAGAAAGCTCTCTTTGCAGGTGGGTTACTGCTCACTTCACTCGTAATCGTATTCTGTATCAGGGATTATTGGGCTTTCCGTGGAAATGAACTCTACAAACGTGTTAATATGGTAGAAACGGAGAAGTTCTGGAATTCTATAAATGCAGAGACTTCCGGGGAAAAGACGATACTGGTCTGCAATTTCGATCAGGTATCTGCTATATCGCTGTACTATGCAAACGGCATGAGAGATGTAGTGGGAGAGCAGGGAGAAGAGCCTCCGGTAATGGTTTATCTCTACGGAGCTATGACGGATGAAGTTCTGGGGAACACATTCCCCGGGATACTGAGCGTAACGGAGCCCTGGGAGGTTTGGGAGCTTGTGGACAGCGGAAGCAGAGTCCTGTTCCTTGGAAGTTTTAACTCAAGAGAAGATATTATAAAGGAGTGGGAGGAATCACCCCGTCCCTTATCAAGTGAAAACAAGGGTAGCTATCTTCTTGAGAGATATTGGTTCGATGTGTTTGAAGTAACTAAGAAGTGACATCTATAAGGAGCGTATATTGCGAGTAAAAAGACTGTTATCCATAATTGGTGGGATTGTGATAATCGCCCTGGCTGGAACAGGGATAGATTCTCTTGCATCTTCAGGAGCAAGTGCCACCTTGAATGAGATTGTAAGCGGAGAGGATGGTACTGCTACAGGTGTAAGTGACGGAGATGCAGAAAACGCTGTTAGCACTATCAGGAGCCTTCCTGAAGCGCTAAGCTGTACCTTTATCCTGCCTGACGGCTTTCAGCCATCTGATACGCCGGGCGTTTATGTGAATGAGTTTTATCCTTTGGAGTCAGCTAATGTTACTTACAAGGTATCGAATATACCTCAGGAAAAAGAGCTGACCAATGCCCAGAAGGCAGCGGGGGAGAGTGCTGATGCAAGTGAGTATGAGATGCTCTATAATGAGCTTACGGCTGAGAAGTTTGAAGAGCTTCAGAGAAACAGCTACGAGGCTTTGTATGGGGTGGATCCAAAGCTTGCTATGTGGGGCTTCGAGAAAAGAGAGTTTGACGGTTTTCCCGGTTATGTTATAAATACGGCCCACACCCTTGAAAATACTCAGACAATCCGTCAGGTGACAGTGATTATCCTTTCGAGTAATAAGGTTTTCACTGTGGTCTATTCAAGAGCAGATGATGATGATTTTGAGGATGATATCAATCAGAGTCTTGAGACTATACATGTTATTAGAAAGTAACTCCCATTTCGGATCCCTCTTTCCAAATTGAAAAGATTGAGAAAGTAAGTGGTTCTTAAGAGAAGTTTTTAGGATATTTAAATCCCTCGGAATTCCGGGGGATTTTTTTATCTTATAGAAAATTACTTCTTAATTTCCCAAATAAGATAAAAACCATACAGGTGCATGCAGTCTGTCTGCATTTTTTCGTAAGCAATCGCTGTCAGGCTCTGCCTAAATTACGTCATGAAAATATTGAAAATATTAAATATTGCAAATCGCAATATAATTATGATTTGAGATTAAATTGTGAAAAAACTGTGTCCTTACTGGATTTTCAAGATAAACGTAATTATAAACATTCTATAAATTTTATTAAATGCCGTAATAGCACAGTTTAAGCGCCTTGACAAATTCGGGGGGGGTGATAGAATTGAAATTGTCACGAAGGAACGGTTACGTTAAACCGTAAATTTTAAACTTATGAAGGAGGGTCTCTTATGAAGGGATTAAAACAATTTGGAGCGATGGCACTTGCTGCTGCGCTTACAATCACATTGGTTGCACCAATTAGTGCAAGCGCCGCAATCTATATGGATCAAGATGGCGCAACTGGAAATAAAACCTATACAAACGAAGATACAAAAGAAAGCTTTACAGAGTCGGCTGATTTAGAGTTTGGCAATGATATTGCTTCAGCGCTTGCTAAAACCCCGAAGGTTTATTACATTTCAACTAACGACTACGCAGATATTAAACTTAGTACAACAATTGATGTTGCAAAGTTTACTGGTTTTAAGAGTAATAAGAAGAAGGCTTTGAAGGTAAGAGTTGAGAAGACTGAAGAGGTAACGAAAGGCAACAACGCATGGGTGACTGATTCATATGCATATGCGAAGAAAGAAAATGGAACATGGAAATATTACTACAAGGATGTAAATAATGAATGGAAATCAACTGATGTAGATGGGCTTGAGAAACTTGGAGAAAATAGTGGAAAGTATACGATTAGACTTTATGCAAATAAACCAGGAACCTATAAGATTAAGTACAACGCAGTTGATGCTAATGGAGCTACTATAGCTAAAAAGACAATTAAGGTTGTTGCAAGAGATGATAGCCGTGCTATTAAGTCAATTACATACGGCGGAAAGAATATCTTACCTGATACAGATGGAGATGGAAGAGATGATTATACAAACTACTATAGCGTAACTAAGCGTAGTGTTTATACTACTAAGAAAAAAGGTAAGCTGGTAATTACTGCGAATAAGGATTTTAAGATTAAGAAGATTGAGATTGGAACACCTGTTCTGGATACACGAAATCTTGAAACTACTAATCCTACAGGAACACAAACATATGGAAATAAGCCTATAGACCTCAACGGAAATGGCAGAACAGATGATACTGTTAAGGGTGTGTATGAAGGATCTGTTTCTATGACCTGGAAGAAGGTTAAGAATAAGAAGACAATAAAGCTTAGTAAAGTTGAAGATAATGAAGCAGGAAATTATAACAAGAGCTGGAAAAGTGGAAAAACAGAGGTTCTTACGGAAAAGGGTAACTTTGCACCTACAACTATTCGTGTAACTGTTTATGACAAGAAGAATAAGACAACAAGTACAGAACAATATCTAATCTTTCTTCGTGTTAGAAAGTAAACGTAACATGAAGTAAATCAATAAGCTTTATATCAGGCTTTCTAATATGATTACATCCATCATAAAGAAAATTGTACAGACTCGTGACAAAGGTCTCTTACAGGCCTGATATAATAATACCCCCGGGACGGTTAATCGCCCCGGGGTTTCTTATGTGTGCAAGTTAAAAAGGTGGTGAAAGGAAAATCAAAATGAACAGATTCTTTATGCCAAGTGCGAATTGCAGGGAATTCCTGTGCGCTCTTTTTATTCAAGCGAAGCACCAAGCAGTTGATAATTTCCCATTTAAGCAGAAAGTGCCCGGGCTCTCCTATAATGATGGAAACTCTGGGGGGTATGGTTCTGTCTTTAAATCTATCTCCTGAAAATAATTAATATTGACGTAAGACTTTACGGCCTGCAGATCATTTTTTTGACCTATGTTACGTCAGGAGGGTTTAAATCTCATAGATTGATTGAATTTTTCAATCTCTACAAATTGCAGATTCCATAAATTCACTATGAAATTCAGCCAGAATTCTTGTTTATAAGCATACAGGTGCATTGTGAACGTAATTGAGTTAATTTTTGCATATAATCTATACACCAGTAGCACAAAAACTAAACATACTGACGTAACTTACTTTTGCCCCGGAAATCATAAAATTAGGCGCACAGCATATTCTGTGCGCCTTTATCTTATTTCCGGAGCTTTGCCTGCTCTTCGTGGTACTTCTTGAATTTCTCAGCTGTCGGGCAGGAGCCTGAACCGCTGTGACATGAAGAACCGCTGGGACACCCGATGCATCCACCTTGTTTCTTCTTTTTAATAATGTATCTGATATCAAAAATAATGATAGCAGCGATTATCAAAACTATTATTATGTTTGTCATTTAAATCACTTCCTTAAAAAACTATATTGAGAACTGTTCTCAATTCAAAGTAAGTATATTCTCATAACCTTTTCATGTCAAGAAGATTTGTTAGCGATTGCAAACAAAAAGACAGAAGTAGTCCGCATCAAAAATCCGGACAACAGAATTTATATGATATCCCTGATCCTGGAATAGCTTTCCTCTGAAGGAATTCTGTGAATCGCAGTATCGGTGAAAACGTTGGCCTTTAGCAGATCCTGCTTGTCGGGGTGCTTCTGGCCTTCGTCGAAGATTGCTATCATGCGGTCGATGAGATCGTCATCTACTTTACCGCGCATGGCTTCATAACGATCACGGATGGGAGCAGGCATGCTGCCCTGGCAGAAGAATGAGCCAAGGAATACGTTGTCGTTGGGAAGCCAGACTTTCCCTATGGATTCCATGGAACGATAATAAGCAGGGTCATTGCCCATGCCACAGGTTCCGAAAAAAGCTATATTTTTTCCGTGAAGAGAAGTGATAAGATCTATGATCTCAAGAGAGCAGGTGCCTCTGTTAACCCAGTAACCTATGAAATAGGTCTCGGCATCATGCCTGCCGTTCCAGCTTCTGATATTGATCTCTTCCTTAGAGTCAGAAGGGAGGGCATAGAAAATCTCATCCGCTATTTTCTTTGTATTTCCAGTCTCACTGGCATAAACTACTAAATACTTGAGCATGAGTCCCTCGGGTAACAATCAGGACTTTTTCAGAAATGTATTACCGCACTTGGGACACCTGATTTCTATGCGGCCCTTTCCTCGGGGAACTCTGATTTTCTGGCTGCAATTAGGGCACTTATAGATGTGAAAAGCCTTATTCTGTGTCCAACTGTATTTAAAATTTCTGAAGAAGTCTAAAAATTTGTCGGTAATTTTTACATAAGCCTCGTTCTCGCGGTAACGGGCAGGTATATTCTTGGAAAACAGACGAAAATAGCTGTAAAATAACAGAATTACTGCAATGTAATATAAAAAGCCAAGCGGTGTCACGAATGACAATATAAGCAGGATTACTGCGACCGCAAGGCAACTCCTTGTAAGTCTGTCAGTTCCGTACGCTCCGTATCTTCCCTGAAAAAAACGATAGAGAAAATCTTTCATTAAGTAAGCTCCATGGTTCGGCTGTTTTCATGTGACAATAAGCTGAACTACAACAACAGTTAAATAGCTGACAAACCCCCTCAATATAAACAAAGTATAATTTTCAAGCGTTGAAAATGCAATTAATCGCATATAAATTTCTCTTAAAAAAGCATTAATGCCTTATTATGCAAACATCAACAAAAATAAAGAAAAGTGATATAATCCTGTCTTTGACAGTTCAACAACAATAAATAACGCCGAAAACCTTGAATCATCTGGCTTTCGGCGTTATCTTTGTGCTTCTTGAAATATAGTAATATTACCTTTGCTTACTCTGTTTTTCTATTGTTCTCATATCAGCTTTGGTGATGAATTCGTAGTCAGTTCTGAATCCGCATGTTCTGTGGAGAGCATCAGTCAGTTTGTCTCGAACATAAGTAGGCATGTATCCCTGACCTTTTATGTCTGCAAAATTCATAGATTTTAATTTATCCAGGATTTCTTCACAGGTATACTTGCTTTCAAGCTGCTTTTCCAATAAACGATATACAAGTAAT
>NZ_AUJH01000004.1:378296-388365 GCF_000424125.1 Butyrivibrio sp. FC2001 | reverse complement strand
GTAATAACGCGTACTTTGTCTTCATCGCCACCTTTTCTTACAATACGCAGATATATTTTTGTTTTATCAGTTTTGTCGATATCGGAAATGTTAAGCCCGACAAGTTCGGAAATACGCATACCGGTTCCAAGCAAAGTCATCATTATCGCAAGATCTCTTGAAACCATGCGCTCATTGTATTTAACTGCATGCTCAGACATTTTATCCTGACTTTTGATAGCGGTTAAAAGCGCCGATACCTGAGAATCTGAAAGCTTTATTACATCATGTGCTTTAATCTTTGGGCCTTCTGTCAGAGCTGTCGGATTTTTAGTGATCATTTCATTGCCAATATAATATGTATACAACGTCCTGAGTACTGAGAGCTTCCTGCATTTCGCATTATTTGACAGTTCCTTGCCGTTTTCAGACTTTGCCATGTAGGATTCGATGTTGTTCTGGCGCAGTTTTTCAAGATCAGTCACTTCAAGGTGTTTTACCGAATCTTTTTTGGCAATTACCTGCACAAATCTAAGAAAAACATTTATTTCATACATATATCCAAGGATTGTGTTTGTTGAACGCCCCTTGGCTACCATGTGGTCATAGAAATACTCGACAAATTCTGGCATTTCATTTAAAAGCTCATTTATTTTCTCATTGTTCTTTATATCAAGCTGATCTCTGTATTCGTGGCTCATAATCATCCTCCCATCAAATTATAGCATATCTTTTGACAAAACTCGCATTTAATAGAAAGATATATTGCCTGAATAATAACATTTCTTTTTCAATTTTTCACATGATTTTTGTCGGTTTAAGCTAAAGTTGTAATATGTTTAAAGATAGGAGTGTAAAAAGTCAAAAATACGGCTTTTTACACTTTTTAACTTAAAAAAATAAAGCTTGAAAATGTAAAAAGCCGTACTTTTAAAGAAAAATCTGTAAAAAGCCGAATGGATTAAAGCTAAAATTGTAAAAAAACGGGCACTGTAGTGTGTGCAATTTAATCATTATCCTGGTTATCATCAGTTCCATAAACGTCTACCTGGGATGCCTGTCTTTTATGTTCTTCTTCTATAGCAGCATAGTGTTTAACAGTTGTATTTACGTCTTTATGTCCCAGAACATCAGCGACCATATAAATATCACTTGTCCTGTTATAAAGCGCTGTACCATAAGTTCTACGGAGCTTATGAGGGGTGAGTTTTTGAGTAAGTCCTGTGTTTTTTCCATATTTTGAAATCATATATTGGATGCTTCTTATCGATAAACGCTTATGCTGAAGAGATATGAAGAGAGCAGGTTCTTCAGAATCATTGAGTAGGGAAGGGCGTTCATGATTGATATAGTCCCTCAGCGTATTCCGGATAATCTCGTTTATGTAGAGATGATCTTCATCGCCGCCTTTTCTGACGATAGTAATTGTATTTTCATCAAAATTTATATCTGAAAGATCAAGCCCTGCACATTCCGAGACGCGGATTCCAGTATTTAACAGAAGAGTTACAATTGCCAGATCTCTTTTTGCAGTAGGTTCAGACATGACTTTGGAATGGTAACTAGCAGAATTCACAGCTGCGACAGAATCCATTAGAAGCTGAACCTGGTCAGGATACAGCCTTCGGATATCTTTCTTTACCTTTTCTTTCTTCTTTACAGCAGCTTTCACTGTGGGATCAATCTTAAGATAGTCATATTTGATCAGATATTTATAGTAATTCCGCACAGCCGCCATTTTTCTTGCAATTGCACGTTCTTTAGCAGGCTTTACATTGCCTTTTTTATCCGGTTTGTGGCCTGATGCAACATAATTTTGGAATTCATTGATGTCCTGAGGGCCAAGATTTTCGACAACTTCAAAGGGGATATCTTTGATTTCAAGATTCTTGCACAGTGGATTCTTTTCCTTGAGAAATCCGTAGAAAAATAGAATATCCTGCGCATAATTAAAAGCGGTGCTTTCCTGATATTTGAGAAGACATTCCTCAACAAATCCATGTGTATGCTGAGGAAGAATGTTTTTAATGCTTTCAGTATCTTTACGGCGTTTCTGCCTCAATGAATTGTAATATTCTGAATTTTCACCCATGACTTAACCCCTCCGCTTTTTCTAAAATAATCGTATCACAAAAGGGGAATTTTGTGCAATGATATTTGCGTTAGCAACGCGTTCCAGCGGGAGGTGGACCCCCTGTCTGACATCGTTCTTTATTGGCTTTATTTCTTTGTTGGATATTCCGTTAATTCTTCAAACTCATCTACCGGCATAGGCTTGTAGAAATAATATCCCTGCATTTCCTCACATCCAAGACTTCCGAGGAAATCAGCCTGTTCCAGTGTCTCAACACCTTCTGCGATAATAGAAGTTCCAATAGCATGGATCATCTGGACCATGTAGCTAAGTATTGTCCGACCCATCTTTTGGTCACCTGAACCGGTAATAAATCGAAGATCAAGCTTTATGCGATCAAGGATAACTTCTTTTAACATATTCAGTGATGAGTAACCACTTCCAAAGTCGTCCATTTCAACTTCAAAGCCTGCTTCACGAAGTTTGGTTGTTGTTTTGATGATGGTATCGGAGTTTTCGACATATGCGCTTTCCGTTATCTCAATACGAAGTTGACCAGGCAATAGGTTATAGAACTCTTTTAATGTATTAAAGTGGTCGGCTACATCAGGGTTCTTTACTATATCAAGTCTTGATAGGTTTACTGATACACACAGTTGTCTGCCCTGATCATTCCATCGCTTCAAATCCTTACACACAGTGTCCCAAACGTGACAGTCAAGATCATAGATAAGCCCAGCATCTTCCAAAACCGGAATAAATTCTCCCGGAGAAATGTTTCCATCCTTCTTGCTTTTCCAGCGGCAAAGAGCCTCTGCACCAGTTATCATCCCAGTCTTATAGTTGACCTGTGGCTGATACCATACTTGTATTTCCCCAGACTCAATAGCTGCAGGAAGGCGACTTGCGATACCGGCACTTTTCCTTCCCATGTCCCACTGCTTTGGGTTATAAAACTCAAATCCTTCTTTCTTGGATTCTCTGACTTTTCTTTCTGCAATGCGGGCATAATCAAGCATCTTATCCACGTTTATGTCTTTATAGTCATCAGGCATAAGAACATAAATACCAGAGCAGAGCCTTACAACAAAGTCTTTTCCACGATCGCTAAAATAATTGCGAACAGGAGTCAAAATATATTTTTCATCCTGAAGAATCTGTTCATTGCCGCCAATACATCGAAGGATAACAAAATGATCTCCATCATACCTTCCTATAGCTTCTTTATCGGTAAGTACTTCAAGGCTTCTCTCAGTCCAAAATTTTAACAGCTCATCTCCGGCCTTCCAGCCAAAGCTGTCGTTGATGAACTTAAAGTCTTTTATGTTGTTATAGGATATCGTATACGGTGTATCAGGGTTGTTAGTGAGTAGTTCCTCAACTTTTTTACGGAATCCATTGTGGCTGAGCACACCAGTGAGAGGATCGATATCCTCCATTATCCGCATCTTTTCCTTCTGCTCTTCAAAATATGCTTTCTGTCTTAGGACAAGCATTATAACAAGAGCAGCAAAAAGGATAGTCCCAATAATAAGGAAGTATTTATATTGGTAGAGATAGTCTTCAAAAGTATATACATAAAGATCTCTGGTAGTGTAATCAAGGGCTATAGCCTGTTTTTTGGTTTCAGGAATAGCTGCAATTCCTTCGTTCAGAAGTTCAATTCGTTTTTTTCCCTCTGGGGTTTCAAGAGTTCCGGCACGAAAATCCATTGAAAACATGGCAGAAGGCTGTACTTTAAGATCATTATAGGATGGCTTTTGAAGCACATAGCTCCACGCATATGAGTTATGTAAAAGTGCATCTACCTCTTCATTTCTAAGCGCTTTAATGCAATCAGCCATGGAATTGTAAAGGTTTATCGTTATTCCAGGGTATAACTGCTTTACAGTTTCTGCTACTCCGCCCTGTGATTTTAGCATGCCTACTCTGATGGTATTTATGTCAGAAATAGAGTGCTTATCTGTAGTCACAAGGGTAAATGGGGTCTGGATGAGATTGTCAGATACGATGGTCGCTTGACCAGATGCACTTGAAACAGCACTTCCAAAGGGCATAACAAGATCGTACTCAGTACTATCAAGGGCTTCCTTAAGATTTGATTCACTTATAGCTTTGAATGCGACATTGAAACCAGCTTCTTTGGCAGCGGATTCCATAAGATCAACGCCGATTCCTGCAATCTTGCCGTTGTCTTTATCAATGTAAAACATAGGACATCTGTCTACAGGCACACCGACTGTAAATTCTGTAGCAGGAGAATCAGACGAGGCATAAACAGGCGTCAAAAAGACTCCCAGATAGATTACCAGGAAAAGGAGGGCTATGCTGATAGTAGTATGGATCCTTTTTGATTTCATGATACACTCGCCTTATTGTTTGTTCTTTGCTTTAGATACTCACACTTCATTCTAACATTATTATGTTAAAATACGATAAATAATAAATAACAAATCGATAAAGGCGACTTCTAGTATTCCGGCATTGCTAACTTATGCGCATACGGGACTTGAACCAGGGATTCACGGAGCACCATTAGAACATAAAAAAAGTGTTCCGACGCTATATGAGTCATCGGAACACCATAGACCGACGCAGCATGGCATTTCCATCCTTGCAATAGTAACATCCCTTATGTCCTTGTTACTGATAACTTCTGTCAGTTTCTCAGTGTAATCTCCCTCATCCGGTTTGGGACATCCGATCATTGTAAACCTGCCTTGCATCAGAAAAAGAAAAGTATAAAACTTTATTCGACAGGGTAAATGAAACAACAATACTATAAAATTCGAGGCATTTAAGCTCTCTTATGTTTAAAGTGATGCTGTCTGGGTTTGTGCTTAAATGCAACTATGTTTAGAGGCTTTTCATCCTTTTTTGCATAATTCTCATATGCCTTCTTATAGTGTTTCTGTCCGGCCCAGATATCGTCAGCTACAGGCGCCCACTCTTTTGCGTAATCATCACACTTTGCACACAGATGCTCAACACTTTCTTCGGATTCTTCATTTGTACCATGAGCTTCTGATCTTTCGACCATATCCCTTAAAAGAGCCGGATTTTCAAGCATAGGGCACGGTCTTAAATGGTTCTTATTGAAAGGCTGGCCCTTATGGTATTCCATGAAAAGAGGACTTTGAAGCATCTCAAGTATTGAATGTGTATGTATATTGGTGTTGGAGAAGTGGACAAATACGCATGGTTCAGCATCTCCACTTGAATTGATGTGGAAATAGTTTCTTCCGCCTGCGATGCAGCCACCGACAGCTTCACCATCATTCTGGAAGTCCATAGGGAAGAATCCCAGGTCACATTTGACGCTTCTAAGGAACCTTATCTGATCCACCATCTTCTTTCGCTGCTCTACTGTAGGCATAAGCTCAGGAACAGCATTGTTTCCAACCGGCATGTAGTGGAAGAAAAATCCGAATCTAGCACCTTTTTCAGCAATGAACTCGATGAACTTGGGATCAGTCACTGCCTCGATGTTGTTTCTTGTATAGCAGATGGAAGTTCCATAAACTATTCCGTACTTTTTGAGTAGATCCATGGCATTCATTACTGCATCATAATGACCAAGGCCACGTCTTGCGTCATTAGTCTCAGGAGTTCCCTCGATAGAAAGCTGGAATGTGAGATTTCCAAGCCTTACAACTTCTTTACAGAAATCCTCATCAATAAGTGTTGAATTGGTATAGATAGAGAACTCAACATCATTGTGCTTTTCTGCCAGTTTCAAGATATCTTTCTTCCTTACAAGAGGTTCTCCTCCTGTCATCATGTAAAGATATACTCCCAGCTCTTTTCCCTGGGTAACGATTTTGTCCATATCTTCAAAAGACAGATTGTGCTTAGGTCCATAAGTACCTGACCAGCATCCCGCACAGTGCATATTGCAGGCGCTTGTAGGGTCAAAAAGAATAAGCCATGGGATATTGCATCCGTATTTTTCCCTGTTTGCCCTGATCATTTTTGTGCCTCTGAAAAATGCCTCATAGCCAAGATTGAGCATCATCATCTTTGCAACATGCGGATCTGTCTCATCTATTACTTTATTCAAAAACTTAACCCATCTGTTATCCGGATCTTTAAATGCCGCTCTTACTTTATCAAGGCTTTCTTTTCTGGCTCCATCTTTACCCCAGAATTTCTCTGCCTGGTCAACAAGCTTAAGATAAGTAGCAGTCCTGTTCTCCGTTTTATCGAGATTTGCAAGGAACCTGTCAATCAGTATGCTAAAAGCCTGTCTTTGTACTTTGTGAGAAATGTTTTTTGCTAATTCCATACTTGTTATGCCTCCCCAAACGATGCTACAATTATTCTGATGTAACAAGTGTAACGCCACAGCATATTAATAACAATGGCTCTACCATCGGACATGACAATATTTCGTTTAAGTGAACCGATGTTACATTCTTGCATTTTTTGTAACGTCGAGAGGGAGAAAAAATGAAAAGCTCAAAAGAATCTTTAACAGAAATGCAAAAAAAAGAAGTTCTGAGGATGAATAATAAGGAGTCCAATCAGCTGACAAGAGAGTGTCTGCAGCTTTCGCTTATGCATCTAATGAGCGAACACCCTTATGAGAAGATCACCATCAGCGAGATAGTACGCCGTGCAGGAGTATCAAGGACGGCGTTCTATCGAAACTATACAGATAAAGAAGATATCCTGCATGAGCTTGGGGATGAAATAATAAAGCGTATAGCGGAGATCAGCGAAAAGCCCGAACTGCACGAAAACCCACATCTGTGGTTCGAAGATATTTTTCGGGCTGTCAAAAACGATAAAGATATAATATCTCTGTTTGACCAAGCCGGAATTCTTCAGAATGAACTCTTTCTTGAAAAAGCGGTCTCAGAGCGGCTCTATCCTACAGCTGACCCAGAAAAGAAGTATCTCAGACTTGCTGCCGAAGCTGCCATTTTACAAATACTCATAAGCTGGTTCAGGGATGGGATGCAGGAAGACGAAAAACAAATGGCTGATATCTGCGTAAATATCTTTGATAACGCTTTGAGCAGACTGCCATAATTAACAAGGACCTCTTCTAACATGAGAAATGATCCTTCCTGGCGTAAACGAAGTAATTCTTGCGCATATGAAGCTTGACCCCGGAATTCCCTTAGCACCAATAGAACATAAAATTCGGATATAATGCTCATTCCAGCAAACTGGAATTGTTAGCACTCTGTCTTATTGCACCGGAGGCATAAAACATAAAATGCAATCGCCAGAAACTGTGATACCACAGACACAGTGACAAGATACACAGGATTCAAATCATACAGGGCACCGAGAAGCCAACTGCCCAGAAACCACGCAATACCAAATCCTGTCTCAAATATTCCGAAACCGGTGCTTCGCATGGAACGCGGGACGATTCCGCTGACAGCTGCTTTCATAATACTTTCCTGCGCCCCCATTCCAATCCCCCACAGAATTATCCCAGCTCCGATCAACCAGGCATTTCCAGTCATAAAAACAAAATATGAGAAGAATGTGCTGCATAGTGTGGAAATGATCAGAGCCTTCAGCCCGACCTTATCATAAAGCCAGCCAAAGAATAGTGCAGCAAAGGCATCCACAGCCATTGCCCCAGCATATAGCAGGCTGAGCATGGATTCATTAAATGCTCCGGTATTAGCCGAATGAAGTGTGATCAGGGTGAAGTCTGCAAAGCCAAAAGCAAAAAAGCAGATGGCCGCCATGAACAGAACAAATGACTTCCTGAATTCAAAGCTTGCCGGTTTATCTTCCTGCTTTTCAAAGATCTCCGGATCAGGGTATCTTATCTTTGCTGTCAAAACAAGAGCTATGGTGATCATTGCAGGAACAAGCAGTATCGCAAAAGAGATTCTATATGTTGTAAAAAGGTCGTCTGTACCTTTTACAAGAGCTGTTACAAAAAGCAGTACCGGTCCGAGAAACGCGCCAAGCTGATCCAGAAACTCCTGATAGGCAAAGCCTTTTCCGGTTCCGATCTCGCTTGCCGCAAAGCTTACCAATGTGTTTTTGGCAGGCTTTTTTATCGCTTTTCCGATACGCTCCAGGATCACAAGCCCGCAGGCCCAAATCCAGCCATGTTCAGGTACGAGTGCCAGTGCAGGAATCGCCAGAGCCTGTATTACATAGCCTGTGATAACAAATGTCCAGTATTTCTTCGTTTTATCTGCTATAAATCCTGATATGAGCCTTAGTGAATACCCGCACAATTCTCCTATACCGGACACAAATCCGATGGTTGCAGCGGATGCCCCTGCGAGGTTCAGATATTCGCCCAATATGCTTCTGGCGCCTTCATGAGTCATGTCCGAAAACAGACTTACGATTCCCATCAGGGTTATAAATGTTATGGCGCCAGACAAAGCCTTTTTTTTATCCATGTTCTACTCCACTAATCCCGATTTGCTTATTTCATTATCCTGAAATTCAAAGTTTTATTATCGTCGCAAGTTTCTTTCCGCATAGAATTCCAAATATGCAGCAACAACAACTCAGTACCACATATAATCCGCCATTCATATATTGTTTCTTCTCAAACAAATTAAAAGCTTCAAGGGAAAATGTAGAGAATGTGGTAAAACCTCCACACACCCCTGTCTTCCAGAAAAGAATGGTATTATCAGATACACTTTCTCGGTTACTGGTAATTCCAACAACGAATCCAATTAGTATGGCACCGAGGATATTTGTAATCAGAGTTAATATCGGAAAATAAGTCTTAACAGGAATCAGACTTATTGCATATCGCGCTACTGCACCCAAGGCACCACCAAGTGCTACAAATAGAAAATTCATATCAACCTCTCTATTGTCATATATACTGAAATTTAAAAAGTATTCTCTGCCTTACTCTTAAGATAGCTATCAGCCTTTTTAAGCATCTCTTTTTTGTTATCATACTCTATGGTATTGATAGCATCTTCAAGTTTAAGAATCTTCAGAGCTTTGACCTCGTCTGGTCTTGTTATGCTCGGAGATGAGTCTTTATACTTAGCAAGGAAATAAACTACCTGCTTTGTCACTCCAGGTTTTTCTGAAAGCGTATACTGTTCGCTTGCTCTAAATTCAGTGTCTAACTCGACTTTCAGATTTGTTTCTTCCTTTATTTCACGAAGCGCAGTTTCTATTTCAGTCTCGCCTTCTTCCATATGTCCTTTTGGAAAGCTGTGAGATCCGCTCATCTCCTCAACTAAAAGATATTTTATTACTCCACCGTCTATAGTGTATACTATTGCCCCGCAAGATTTTTCAAACTTATCATTGAATTCTTTTTTACCCAGTTCCATGTAAATATAAAGAGAAGGATCTTCTCCTAAAGCAATAACATACTCAGGCATTTCTTTCTGAATAAATCCCAACTTACGGTACAAATTTATTGCCTTGGCATTAGCTGGATGGGGATCAACCCACAGATTTTCAGCTCCTTGTTTAAAAGCTTCTTGAATAGAGTATAGTAGCGCCTGCGTTGCAATCCCTCGGCCCCTGGCAAATTCAAATAACTTAATATCCAAAGAAGCATTTTTAGTTTCCGAATCAATACGATATTGAGTCTCACCGCAGTATTTGCCATCTTCAAAAATTGAATAATGATTTTGCTTTGGTCTTGCAGATATGAATCTATCTAACCATTCTCGTACTGCTTCCCCTGTCTCATGCAATCCTCCTGGCCAGATATACTGCATGACGTCTTCATCTGCCCACAGGTTTTGTATATTCTTGATATCATCATATGTTGATTCTTTAATAGTTATCACTTAGTTCAGCCCCTAAATCTTTAGTTTGTCTTAGTCAGTTTTAACTGAAATCTAATCAGCGAAATGAATCACTTCTACAGATTATAATGTCCTAATTTTCTCCACAACTTTTTTAAACTCATCATATCTAATTTGCTCAGAAAAGGTTTCATACCCTTATATTTTAATAGTTGAAACAAATAAAGAAAAGCCTTGTCATCAAGGCCTTTCCATTATAAAATCCATCTTTAGTTATCAGTTCTCGAATCGGCGAATT